>JANPPN010000026.1:0-14513 GCA_031428535.1 Bdellovibrio sp.
TTTGGAAAGCCGAACTGACCGCCGACATTAAAGCCACCGAACGGACCATTCAGTTGACCGCCCGGACCAAAACCCGGATTGTACGCACCGCCGCCCCATGGAGCACCGAACTGACCCTGTGGATATCCAAAAGCTCCGCCCTGTCCTGCAAACGGGCCGAAAGCTCCGTTAGCTGCTCCGCCCATATTCCAGCCGCCGCCGGATCCAAATGGAAATCCGCCGCCGCCGACAGTTGACGAACAACCATACGCACCCGGTCCGACAAGACCATTAATAACACCCGACATTCCGGCCTGATAAAATGGGTAACCATAAGATTGATTGGAAGGAATGCCGGCTTGTGCGTGCCATTCGTTTGAAGCTTCTTCGGCTTTTTTACCGTAATACATCATTCCGATACCGCCGACAACATTGACTGCCGTTGAAATCCAGTCGCGTGGCGGCTTTTTATACTCATAACCGCGAGAACCCCGATTACAGTCTTCGCAATCACTTTCGGTGTCGCGCTGGCTGTATTCCCGTTCAATTTTTGCGCGTTCGCGAATATCTGAAACGGCGTAAGTACGATCTTCAATTTCTTCCTGAAGGCGTTCTTCTTTATCGGCTGCGTTTGCCGCTTCAATTCTTTTCTTGCGGTAGTCATTAAGTGCCTTAGAACATTCAGACGAATTATAGCTACGGCGTTTAGAATCCTGAGGTCTTAATTTATCATCGCTGCAAAGAGTGCTATGAACCGAACCTGCGTTTGAACGGCTGTTGCCGATGCAATATTGGCCCTTACCGTTAGCGTCTTTTGTGTTCCATTTCGTTGCCAGGATTTCTGGAGGATCCGTCAAGCCGTCACAGAAAACTTTATCCGCTGCTGACATCTGCACCACAGCTGGCGCAGCCGCTGCCACCGTTGCTGTTGCAGGTGCCTGATCTGCCGGAGTTGCAGTCGCCGGTGCCACTGCTGTCGGCGGTGCAATTACAGGTGCCGGATTACAACGTGGATGTGCCGTTTTATATTCATCACATTTTTTCGCACCTTCGATGTGCGTATCAAGCAAGAAAGTCAGAACAGATTCATCTAAATGACGCTCGAGTTTTTTGCGAAGGCTTTCGACCTGGGCTTCAGCCCGCTTTTTTTCACTGAGTTTTAATTTTGATTCGGATTTAAGTGTGGCGATTTTTTTGCGTTCTTCTTTTTCTTCGTCACTGACGTTGATGGCTGCTTTCGAAGTTTTCGTTTCGTAAGGACAGATCATCTGGCCCTGATAGGCGCCCGAGCCCCAAAGATTCTGTGCGTTTAAAATCGGACTCAATATAAAGCCGAAAATAAACGTAACCGCAAATATCAAATTCTTCATAGACATAGGATCTCCTACTACTGGTTCATCGTATCACTCTTCGACATAGTGTCGTGAAATCTGTAATCAAATGTGGGCTTAGGTCAGGCCACCACGATAAATCTAGACCTGCGAATAAAAAGCAAGTCTAATGAAAATCTCATATGGAAACAGTGAAACCCACACTTCTATGCCTGGACGATGAAGCCGACAACCTCAATGCGCTCGAAAGAGCCTTCCGCAAGAAGTACAACGTCCTATCCGCGATTTCTGCCGAGAAAGCTTTTGAGATCCTCGACAATAGGCCAGACATCGCCGTCATTATCTCCGACCAACGAATGCCCGTCATTACCGGAGTCGAATTTCTTGAAAAATCCATACTGACTCACTCTGATACATCGCGAATTCTGCTGACCGGCTACACCGACATTGAATCGGTCATCAGCGCAGTGAACAAAGGTCAGATTTTTCGCTATCTCACAAAGCCTTGGGATCCTATCGACCTCATGAACACAGTCGACCAGGCCTGCGAACAATATTTTCTGAAAATTCATCTCAAAGAAAAAAATCTTGAACTTGCAAAAGCCATTGAAGAACTGAAGCTTCTTGATAAGGTTAAAAACCAGTTTATGATTCTGATCAATCACGAACTTAAAACCCCGCTCACCACCATTATGAGTTTTGCAGGCCTTTTAAAGGAAACCCCGCTGTCCGACGAACAAAAGCTTTTTGCAGACCGCATTGCCAGATCGTCCGAAAAACTGAAAAATATTATTGATGATGTGCTGCTGATTGTTAAAGGCGAAGTGGGCCTGATTCCGGTAAAAAAGAACGTCACGAATACCGACTGGCTGCTCAAAAACATTCCGGTGGAAATCGCGCAGTCGATCAAAGCCAAAAATCAAGACGTGGAATTTGTTACAAGCTTGGATTCGATAGAGCTTGATCAGCACCTCACGCAAATTGCCTTTGGCAGAGCCTTGCACAATGCCACGAAATTCGGGCTGCCCGATAGCGTGATCGAAGTAAAAATTTATAAAGATCTCAAATACCGCGCCATCATTTCGATTGAAAACAAAGGCCCGCTGATTTCGGATGCGCTGATCGAAAAAATAATGAAGCCGTTTAGCCTTGATGAAAACATTATGAATCATTCCGTGGGTATGGGGCTGGGGCTCAGTATCTGCAACACGCTGATGAAATGTCAGAACGGCCAGTTGCGGGTTTTGAACAATAAAACCGGCGTCAAAGTTTTCTTCAGATTCCGTTAATCGGATCCAGCAGGGCTGCTGGGCATTTACCACTCGAGACCGGATATTGAAACACAACTGAGTTATGGTGACATGGCTGCTGCTTTTCCTGCAGATTTCATTTAGTGCAAGCTTGGATACGCTTTACCTAGAACTGGGTGAAGATCACAGGCTTACAGGCCGCTTTAGCAAGCTTTGGGTTGAAGATCAGCAACTGATCAGAATTCAGGTCAAGCAGAATAAGTACTTTCTTAAAACGCTCAGGCCCGGCGTTACACATATTCGCGCCGACAATGTCCTTACAAAAATAATTGTTTCGCCGATCGGCTCAAAAAAAACACTCACAGACTGGAAAATTCTAGCAAAACAATTTGTGGGAATTCAGCCGGCCTATTGCGGGGCCCGCATTTGTCTGAAAGGCTCGCTCTATCGTAGCCAGGACTATCTGCGAATCATCAACTTAATAAGAAAACATGATTCAAAATTACTATTGGCACTCGAAGTTGATCCGCAGCTCGAGCCCGAACTCCGTAAACTACTCGAACAACAATTCAGGCAAAAGGGATTAACTCCGCTTAAAGTTAACTTCAATGATGAATGGACCGTGTTTGCAAAAAACCAGCCTGAAAATGAACTGGGCGACCTTGGTCTACAACTCGCCCGCCGCGAAACCGCAACCATCATCGGTGACAATATCAAAGTGGCCGTCAAAGTTGCCGAAATTACCAAAAACTTCGAGCGCAAACTGGGCGTGCACTGGCCCGACAGCTACCAAGCGCAGCTTATCAACCCAACCCGCTTACCCGAGAACTCTTTTGAAATCGCGATTACTGCAGCCGAAAAAGCGGGAGAAGCAAAAATCCTCGCATCACCGAATCTCATCTGTCGCAGTGGTAAGGACGCCGACTTTTTTGCCGGTGGCGAATTTCCGATTAAAGTGCTGGGCCTGCGGTCTAAAGAAATTCAGTGGAAACGCTATGGCATCGGCCTCAAACTAAAACCCCTCATCGATGCCTCCGGCCAAATGAGCCTGCACATCGAAACCGAGGTTTCAACCCTTGACCGCAGCATTACGGTTGATGATGTACCGGCGTTGCACACCAACCGCGTTTCCAGTTTTTTTGACCTGATTGCCAGCCGTACTATCGCGATATCCGGTCTGATAAAAAGCGAAGTCAGTGAAAGTTCCGAAGGTGTGCCGTTTCTGAAAAATATTCCGATACTGGGTGCGCTATTCGAAAGTAAGAACTTTCAGGAAAACAAATCTGAACTTGTGATTTTTGTAACCCCCGAACTGATGAACTGAAGGCGCCGATTGAAGCCGGAAATCTCAGAAAAAATAAGTAAAATTTTTCAGAAGCAGTCTGAAAATTTTAAATTCGACTGGCAATCCGAATCCAAAGGCGAAAGCCGCATCGAACACGAGCTATTAGGCTACGGCCCCATTGAAAGTCTTCTGCAAAATCCGAAAATTTCTGAAATTCTGGTTAATGCGTGGGATTGCGTTTACTTTGAAATATCGGGCCAGCTCTTTAAAAGCGACGATCACTTTTTTTCAGAACAAACTTATCAGGCGGCTCTTGAGCGTCTGGCGCAAAACTGCGGCACATATCTCAGCCGCGAAAAACCCTTTGTTGAAGCGCAATTGCAGAATATAAGAATCACGATCATCTTTGGGGAAGTTTCGCGCGGCTCGCCGATACTTTCAATTCGAGTGCAGCCGCAAAGTTCGTGGACGCTTGCAGATCTGCTGCAGAGTAACTTTCTAACGGTAAATCAAAATGAAATTGTCGAAACAATACTCAACAAAAAAAATAACTTCCTTGTTGTTGGCAGTACCGGTTCCGGCAAAACCAGTTTTATGCAGGCCCTCGTCAACAAGATGAACAACGAACGATTGGTTATCGTCGAAGATACTCAGGAATTGCAACTGCCCGGCCCACTATCCGTTTCATTGCTTACACGACAAGACCCCGCGCAAACCGTAACCGATATCCACATGGAAGACCTTATCAAAAGGGCACTTCGCCTGCGCCCGGATCGCCTAATCGTCGGCGAAATTCGCGGCAAAGAAGCCACCGCACTGCTGCAGGCGCTTGCCACCGGCCACGATGGCAGCTTCGGTTCGCTTCATGCCAAGAGCGCACCCGAAGCCCTCCTTCGGCTTGAAATGCTCATACAAATGGGCGCTCCGCAATGGCACCTGCATTCCATCCGCAAACTTATCGCTATGACCGTGCAATATATTTTCGTGGTTGAAAAAAACCAGAGCACCCGAAAACTGAAAGCCATTTATGAAATCTGTTCACTCGAAGAAAGCGGCCTCACCCTCACGGAAGTCATGTAACGAACTAATTGTGTATATCTTTACTTTCATCAATTGCCTTTTCAGCCTGCGCACTTAAGCGCACGCCTACTTCCACCAACTGATCCCGACTAACCGGGCTAGGCGCATCGCTCATCAGGCAAGTGGCCTTTGCGGTCTTAGGAAACGCAATCACTTCGCGGATGGCATCGGTTTGCGTCAGCAGCATCACAAGGCGATCCATACCCCAGGCAATACCGCCGTGTGGTGGTGTTCCGTATTTAAGCGCGTCTAAGAAGAAACCAAATTTTGACTGAGTTTCAGTTTCGGTCATTCCGAGAAGTCTAAAAATCGCCTGTTGAATTTCATTTCGGTAAATACGAATCGAACCGCCACCCATTTCGTAGCCGTTGCAAACGAGATCGTAAGCTTTGGCCAGCATTTTCGGATACGCTTTTTCGTTGTTCGCGATCATGTCGTCGAAAAATTCGTCGGTTGGTGAAGTAAACGGATGATGTCGTGAGACCCAACGTTTGGCTTCAGGCGAGTACTCCAGCAGCGGAAAATCCACCACCCATAAGAATTCGTATTTTGTGAAGTCGATCATTTTAAGTTCGCGGCCCAAGTGCAATCGCAGCGCTGAAAGGCCTGAGCAGGCCTGGTCGTAATCGTCGGCAACAATCAAGGCGCAGTCAGCCTGCGTGCAACCGAGTTTTGCGAACATGGCTTTAATTTTTTCAGGCGTGATAAATTTTGAAGCGGGTGAATTGATAGTGCCGTCGGCTTCTTGCTTCATCCATACGAGGCCTTTGGCGCCGTGTTTTTTTGCGAGGTCAGTGAGTTTATCGAACTGGCCACGCGAGAACGCCGCACCTTTCGGAATGTTGAGGCCACGCACGATGCCGCCACGTGCAAGAGCATCGTCGAATACTTTGAAGCCCGAGTTTTTTGCTTCTTCGGAGAGATCGGTAATTTCGAGACCAAAGCGGGTGTCGGGTTTGTCGCAACCGAAGCGGTTCATGGCTTCGAAGTAACTCATGCGATGGAGTTTTGGAACGTCGATGCCTTTGATCTCTTTCCAGATTAACCGAAGCATTTTTTCGTTGATGTCGAGAATGTCTTCAACGTCGATGAAAGACATTTCCATGTCGATTTGTGAAAATTCGGGCTGGCGATCTGCGCGCAGATCTTCATCGCGGAAACAGCGGGCAATCTGAAAATAGCGGTCGTAACCTGAAACCATTAAAAGCTGTTTCAGGATCTGTGGGGATTGCGGAAGGGCGTAAAAATTTCCGGGATTTACTCTTGAAGGTACCAAGTAGTCGCGGGCGCCTTCAGGAGTGGATTTGAATAAGATCGGTGTTTCAACTTCGAGAAAGCCGTTGTCAGAAAGAAATTCGCGCACGAGGCGCGCAACTTTGTGGCGCATGATTAAATTATTCTGCAGACGTGGTGAACGTAAATCGAGATAACGGTATTTCAGACGCAGCATTTCGTTGACGTTTTCATCATCGAGCTGAAACGGAATGGTCGCCGCACTATTTAAAATTTCGCAGCGGATGGCTTCAACCTCGACTTCACCAGTTTTTAGTTTAGCGTTTTTCATGCCGTCAGGACGAGCGCGAACCACGCCCTCAATTGCAACAACATATTCAGACCTGAAATCTTTTGCGCTGGAGGTTTCGGTTTTATTCGGATCAAGAACGACCTGTACCAAACCTTCGCGGTCGCGAAGATCGATAAAAACGAGGCTGCCGTGATCGCGACGGGTATTGACCCATCCCATCAAAACAACTTTGTTGCCGATATGCTTAGACGTTAAACTGCCGCTGTAATCCGTACGCTTAAGTTCTTTTACAAATTTCATAGCGTTTAGAATGACACAAATTATAAAGACTCGTCAAAAGCCATCTTTTGATAAGCCCCATAAGAATTTCGAATACTTTTGTAGACGAAAAGTCGGTGAAAGAATATCATCTTAATCTATGGCAAAATTTAAATTTGAACTCCCGGCGCCTCAAGATTCAGCAACCACCTATAATAAAATTAAAACTCTCTTGACGGGTGAAAATGATTTTAGAAAATACGATCCAAAAGTGGCCTGTACTTTCGACGAGCCTAGTCAATCCTGCAACATCAAAGGCAGCCAGTTCAAGGCCGATTTGAAAGTTAATAAAGATGTGAAAAATGCGACGGCCAGCACGGTTGCGATCGAGGTTGAGCTACCTTTTGCACTTAGTCTGTTTAAGGGGAAAATCCAGGACATTATCGAAAAAAATCTGAAGCGAATACTCTAAATCGACTCTAACTTACGGGTTAACAATGGCGCTGAAGACCGACAAAAAGAAAAAACCAACTCAGGTAAAAAAGTCGAAGGAAATTGAAGTTCGAAAAGTGGAAGCCGAACTGCTTTCAGACGAAAATCCGAGTGATGAGCCCGAGCCCGAAGAAAGTGGCGAAGACGTCGTTGAACCGGATTATGAGGCGGTAAGCCTTCCGGCACCGACGTTCAGTAAATCAATTGCGCGTTCGCACGACCCGCTAACGCTTTACTTAACTGAAATCAGAAAATATCCGCTTTTGACCCGCGAGCAGGAAGCCGAACTTGCAAAGCGCTACTACGATACCAAAGATCCTCAACTGGCACAAACGCTGGTGAAATCGAATCTGCGATTTGTTGTGAAAATTGCGGCGGAGTACGCAAAGTTTTCATCAAAGCTGATCGATGTGATTCAGGAAGGCAATGTGGGCCTGATGCATGCGGTAAAGGAATTTAACCCCTACAAAGGCAACCGCCTTATTACGTATGCCGTTTGGTGGATTCGTGGTTATATTCAAGAATATCTGATGCGGCAATTTTCGATGGTCCGAATCGGCACAACTGCCAATCAACGAAAACTTTTTTATCAGCTGCAGCGCCAGAAGCAGGAACTCGAAAAAATGTCGTCGCCGGAAAACGTCGCCTTACTTTCGCACAAACTCGGAATTCCGGAAGATGAAATAACCGAAATGGCAAAGCGTCTGAGCTCGCGCGATGTCAGTCTGGATAAGCCCAGCAGCAGCGACGACGACAGTGCAACGCCGCTTTCAACTCTTCTTAAAAAGGAAGATGGCAGCCTACCACTGGATGAACAGATGGCACTCGATGAACAGCTGTCTATTTTGATGGAAGCTGTTGATAGTCTGAAAAAGAGTCTGTCTGAGAAAGAGCGGATTTTACTGGAAGAGCGAGTTTTAAGTGATGAACCTCTGACGCTGCAGGAAATTGGCGACAAATACGGGATTACCCGCGAAGCCGTAAGGCAAACAGAAGCGCGGCTGATGAAAAAAATAAAAGATGCCATGCTCAGTGAGAATTCATGAAAGACTATACGGCACAATGGTTTGAAATTTACCGGCAACACCTTGAACCCACTGATATAATATTTTCCATCGAACGTGGTGACATAACCGAACTTGTGAATTTTCCGCATGAAAAATCCGACGGCGTTGGCGCTTTGCACCTCGTAGCGGAAAAATTCAATTGGCAGATTCAGAATCAGAGTGCACTTAAGCCGAAAAAAATCGGCTTTATAAAATATTTTATTAATTGCGTAGCCTTTCTGTACTGGGCTCATCCAAGACGAGATAACATCTGGCCTTTTACTTTTAAAAAGGCCAAAGCGGTCCATACCTTGCAAAGCCTGCGTAAGTTTACGCGTGACGAAACCACAGCTCTACTGACCAAAGCAAAATGGCTAAAAGTTTCGCTTAATACGCTGCTGTTTTATGCTCTCAATCAGACGATCGTTGAAAAATATTCTCTGCAAAAAAAAGAAGTTTCGTGGTGGATACCCGTGAATATGCGGCCGGATCTGGGCATTGACGTTAACGATCCGCAAATTAATAAAAATTATGTTTCAAATTTTCCGGTGGATGTTTTTTCAGATACTTCGCTGACGGATTGCCAGCAGTTAATTTCGAAAGCGTTGAAACAGCAAAAACACTGGGGCACCTGGTGGTGGCAGAACGTTGGCCGCTTTCTGCCTGAATCCTTTATAGAAGTAATCGCCAAGAGAAACCTTCAGGATAATTATTATGCCGGGGCATTTTCGAATCTAGGCAACTGGACCTGCAAAGAGCAGAGCTCGAATATCAGTTTTTTCGTAAATCCGTTGCTATCGCACCCGATCGGTGCGGGGGCCATCATCTGGAATGGGCAACTGAATATCACTTTGCGTGTATACCCGACTTTTCCGATTGCGCAAAGTGAGCTTGACCGCTTGATTGCGGCCTGGGCGAAAGCGATTTAAATTTACAGAAATTTTATTATGGTCGTCGCAGCAGCAATCACAATAGTGACAATAGATCCGAGCTTTATGGTTTGACGGTATTCTGACTGAAGAATTTTATGTTCTAAGCGCTCGATTGATGTGTCTAACTTCGTTTCAAGATTCTTGAAAGATGTCTCCCACTTAGTTTCAAGATTCTTGATATCTTGCTTAACGGTAACTCCCAGACTTTCTAAATCTTGTTTTGTTGCCAATTCGCCCTCCGTAATTTCAGAAATTATCTGAACGTGAGCCTTCGGAATGCTAAATGGCCTCGAGTTCGCCGGCGGCAATTGTCGTCGTTAACTTGGCCCGCAGACGAATCACCGCCTGTGCGTGCAGTTGTGATACGCGCGATTCTGTTACTTGCAGAACTTGCCCGATTTCTTTCAGGTTAAGATCTTCAAAGTAATAGAGCGAAAGCACGAGGCGCTGACGCTCAGGCAATTCTTCAATGGCCTTTGCCACGACATCTTTAACAACTTTTAAATTCAACTGATTGAAAGGATTGCCGGATTTTGCGCCCTCTAAAAGGTTGGCAATGGATTTTTTATCGGAATCACTGAATGTCGGTTGATCATCAATAGATAATAAGCTGACAGGCCTGACCTGATTGACCAGCTCGTGAAACTCATCCATCGGCATGTTCAGTTTGGTAGAAATTTCTTCTTCATTTGGTACCCGACCGATTTCAATTTCAAGGGCCGCAACAGTTCGATCGAGGGCTTTTGATTTATCCCGAACCGAGCGCGGCACCCAGTCCTGCGATCTTAATTCGTCAAGAATAGCTCCACGGATCCGGAATTCAGCGTAAGTTTTAAATTTATTATCGCGAGTAGGATCCCACTTATCGATCGCATCCATCAAGCCGATGGAACCGGCAGAAATCAGGTCATCCAATTCGATATTAGGAGGCAGTCGAACGGCAATTTTTTGCGCGACGAATTTGATCAGCGGAGAGTACTCTTTAATGAGTTCTTCTTTTTGATTACGCTTAATATTCTTTTTGGGCTCTTCTTTGTACTTTTTAAGAATATTAGTTTTTGACATTAATGACCCCTCTATAAATTATAGTATCCGAAAATTTAAAATCTAAATAGTCTAAACAATTCAAGCATGACCAGAGGCTGGTCTAAAAATCATGTCAAGACCTTTGACAGTACGACCTGCCGAGGAAACCATTTGATTTTGAGACACTATTTCCGCACAAAGTGAGACCAATGCCATCGCAGAAACGGACTTGGCATCCTGTCTTATAATGAGACGCTGCAACTGATTTGAAAGCTTCAACTGCGGATCAAACGGAATTGTCTTTTTGTAACTTAGACTGACCGGCAAAAACTGCTGTACCACATCGGCAAATCGGAGATAAAGCTGCGCGCCCGCCCGTTCATCCTGAACCTGATTACAAACAATGGAAATCTTCCGGGTCTTATGCTTCTGGTAAAGAACTTTGATCAGCGCGTAGGCGTCGGTAAAGCTTGAAGGGTCCGGGGTTAAGAGCACAATACATTCATCTGCAACTGAATTCAGGTGCAGCACGTGATCGTGCAGACCGGGCGAGGTATCGATGATCAGGTAATCATAAATATAATTAATTTCCGAGATATGCGTGAGAATTTCTCGCCGTTGAAATGCGTTCAACTGGCAAAGTTCGTAAATCCCGCTACCGCCGGCCAGCAAATCTATATTCTGCGCTACCTGAGTAAGGCATTCCGTGAGTGTTGCACCCTTCATCAAATCCTGCAAATTTTTTTGAGGGTGCACGCCGAAAAAGATATCAACATTTGCCATGCCGAGATCTCCGTCGAAAATCAGCACTTTCTTCCCCAGCTTTGAAAGCCCCATGGCCATATTACAAACGACCGAAGTTTTTCCCACTCCGCCCTTACCCGATGTCACACTTATAATCTTCATGCAGAGGCTTCCTGTTTCTTGTTTTGGGTGATTTTCAGCAACAGATCGACCACACGTTCAGCTGTAGCAAATTCGAAATCTTCAGGCACCTTGGTGCCAATACCGAACGCAAAAAGTTCGGTCTTTATCTTACGGACAAAATTATAGATATTGCCGTGCGCGCTGGCTTCATCCAGGCCCGAGAAAATAACGTCATTGTAGCCGAAACCTTCATATCGTTTCGCACACTCAATCAAATCCATATCTTTTGAAGAACTTGATAAAACCAAATGCGTCCGTAATGATTTATAAACCGGTGGTGACATTCTTTGAATATAATTTATTTCTTCCTGATTACGCAGATTAAGGCCCGCAAAATCCACCAGAATATGATCCAGATTTTCAATGTGCGGAATCACATGCTGCCAATCCTGCTGCGAGCGAATCGTCAGAAAAGGCACATTCAGGATTTGACTGAAAATTTTCATTTGCTCTGCGGCGCCCACCTTCGAACTGTCGGTCGAAATAATGGCAACCCGCTTCCGTTGCGTTAAGATCATTGTGCTTGCCAATTTAATCAGTGAGCTGGTTTTTCCCGAGCCCGATGGCCCAACAAAGAGATGAAACTGTTCATTAGCGGTAGCGGTAATTGGAGTTGTTTCAAGAATATATTTGGCAATCCAGCTTTCAACCGTCGAACGGGAGGCCTGCTGCTGGGCTGATAATTGCTTCTGACATTTCATCAGGATATCGCCGGCGATTTCTGGCATTAAGCCTGAAGCTGTCAGCTTCTGAAAGTAGCGGCTCATCTGATAGTGCACACCGTAATCTGCACCGGGATGGGCTTGTACAAAACTTTGCGGGATTGATTGAAACTGCGACATAACATTTTTAAGAGTTTCAATTTCCTGCTTAAGTGAAGACACTTCCATATCGTTCCATACTTTTTTTGCAACCTGCGTAACCGCCGAAGCCTGCGGGTAGTGTTCTTGCTCGGTGTCAGCATCGTTGTCGCTGTCGATGTCGGCGTAGCGTTTTTGTGTGATTTTGTAAGGTGTTGTCGAAGTCGTAGCAGTTGCTTTCGGTTTTGCCACCGGTTTGGACGACTGCTCGTTCATTTTCGAAATCTGATTTTCAATCATCTTGCGCATCAGTTCCTTCTGATCTTTGGCCGTGCTCTTTATAAATTGCTCCTTTTGCTGAGTCGGAAGTTTAGATTCAACAAATTTTTTCTTATGTAAAATGGCTTCTGAAAAGGCCGCGGTCACTTCGATACTCTTTTCACCACCAAGACCAAAGCCTTTGGTAATTTCTTTAGCCGACAGAATGATCGCGTCCGGCCCCAGCTGACTTTTGATCATCTCGAGGGCTTCTTTCATTGATCGGGCTTCGAATTTCTTAACCTGCATAGTGAACCTCTTTGCTCATTCTAATTTAAACTGACATTCGCGACGGACTGCACTTTTACGTCGGCTGTAATTTCATTGTGTGAAAGCACAATCAACTGTGGGATAAAACGCGAAACCAATTTGAAGATATGCCGTCGCACCGTCGGGCTTGTCAGCAGAATTGGCTGCGAAGCAATTTCCGGATGCCTTTCAATATTCTGGGCAATGTTCGAAATCATTTTCGATGCCGATTGCGGATCCATCACAAGTTGTACCCCTTGCTCGGTTTGCAGCAATGCATTGGCAACGATTTCTTCCAGTTTAGAATCAAAAGTCAGCACCGTAACGGCACCTTCTTCATTGGTATACTTTGCTGTAATTGAACGCGATAGTTGCTTGCGTACCGATTCGGTCAATAAATCCAGATCTTTCGTGCGGGCTGCTTCATCGGCAAGAGTTTCAAAAATTGTCAGCAAGTCGCGGATCGAAACCTGTTCTTTAAGAAGATTCTGAAGTACCTTAACCACTCCACCCAACGAAAGTGCTTCAGGGATAAGATCTTCAATAACCTTCGGGTGGGTTCTTTTAAAATTCTCCACAAGTTGTGAAGCTTCCTGGCGGCCCAAAAGTTCATGTGCGTGTGTTCGGATCATTTCTGTTACATGCGTGGCCATGACCGTCGGCAGATCAACAACTGTATAACCGGCAAGTTCTGCACGGTCGCGATTGGCCTGCGAAATCCAGACCGCATCTAAACCGAAGGCCGGCTCTTTGGTTTTAACTCCATCGATAACTTCTGTTACCTGCCCGGGATCCATCGCTAGAAGTGCATCTGGGCGCAAAATTCCGCCGCCGATCTTATTACCTTTAATTAAAAACCGGTATTCACCCGGCGCTAATTGCAAATTATCGCGAATGTGCACGCTCGGTACTATGATACCGAGATCAAGCGCAAACTGTTTTCTGATCGAAGATATTCTTTCCAGCAAATCACCCGATTTCGATGAATCCACCACATTGATCAGCCCGTAACCGACCTCCAGTTCAACCATATCCAGCGGCAACATACTTTCAACGTTTTCTTTTTTAGGCGCGGTAAGTTCGGCTTCCACTTTATTTTTTTCAATAGTAACGGCTTCATTTTTATATTGGGAGATCAGCCAGCCGAAAGCGGCCATCCCGCCGCCCATGGTAATAAACGGTACAGTCGGCAAACCGGGAATCAGCGCCAGAATTACCAATACTCCGCCAGTAATATAGATAGCGCGCGGATTCATGAAAAGTTGCGAAGTTACTTCTGTACCCATGTTTTCGCCGCTGCTGCTTCTGGTTACGATGATACCTGCCGCCGTTGAAATAATCAGCGCCGGAATCTGAGTCAGTAAGCCGTCACCGATCGTCAGCATAGTGTAATACTTTGCGGCCGTAGATAAATCCAGACCCTTCTGCATAATCCCGATGAGTAAGCCGCCGACGATATTGATTACCGTAATAATAATTCCGGCAATGGCATCGCCACGTACGAATTTGCTGGCACCGTCCATTGCACCGTAAAAATCAGCTTCTTGTTCGACTTCACGTCGACGTTTTCTTGCCGTGGCCTCGTTGATGGCGCCCGCATTGAGCTCGGCGTCGATCGACATTTGTTTTCCTGGCATTGCATCTAATGTAAAGCGAGCTGCAACCTCAGCAACCCGGCCCGAGCCTTTAGTGATGACGATAAAATTGATAACGACTAAAATTACAAAGATAATAAAACCGATAACATAATTGTTCCCGACGATGACGTTTGCAAAGGCCGCGATAACTCCGCCGGCCGCTTGCGGACCTTCATGCCCATGCGACAGAATTAAACGCGTAGTTGCAACGTTAAGTGCAAGCCGGAATAGCGTCGTCATAAGTAACAATGAAGGAAACGATGTAAAATCCAGGGTTTTCGTAACGTAGATCGAAGTCAGCAAAATAAGAAGACTCAGTGCCAGTGAGAATGTCAGCGAAATATCCAGCATTACGGCCGGAAGCGGAATGATCATTAC
>JANPPN010000027.1:0-17297 GCA_031428535.1 Bdellovibrio sp.
GTTTTGCGGATGCTTTTGAAACTGCCGAATTCGCCGCCCATATCGTAGTGGTTACAGGTATCGGATTGAATATGCGTAACCCACTGACCCTGCCCGATATTCCACACCACCCAGAGATTAATGTAGGCGGGGGCATTGGCATTTTTCAGTTGAAATAAAACAATTAAGAAAATGATCAGAGAATTAATTTTCATCGGGATAACTTCGTGCTTTATGGACGTGGAAAAGATGAAACACCAGATGCAGCACCAACAAAAGCGCCCAGTTGTAAAGGGTAAGTCTGGCAGAGATTTCTTCCAGCTGAATCTGAAAATCAAGCTCGAGAAAAGTCAGCACGCTTTTGAAAAGATTGATTGCAAAATCGAACAGGCGGTAAGCCGGAGCAAAAAACCAGGTGCAAAGGCCCAACGGAAATAAAACGAACTCTAAGACTGGCGCAAGCAATATGTTCAGTAGAATTGTGCCAACGCCTGGAATCTGAAAAAAGACCACCGTTGGCAGCAACGTAACAAAAAACAGACTCTGCTTAAACAGCTTTGAACTGTTTGTAAAAAACGATTCGCCGAGCATCATGAGAAAAGCGGCCAGCCAGCTTAATTGCAGACTGAGCGAATTGATCCAATTGTAATTAAAACAAAGTGTAGCGAGGCCGATGATCAGTAGCCTGAAATGAGCGGGCCAACGGATATTCTTCGTGAGCAGAAAAAAGTTTAAACCGAAAGCCAGCAGGCACCTGACGACCGGCGCTCCGAGATTGCAGGCAAAAGCGTAAAGCACCAATATAAAAAAAATAATTCGCATATTGCATTTTGACCGGCGAAGCAGACGCTCGATCAAAAGCAAATGCGCGCCGGAAACCACGAAAAGATGAATGAGTCCTGATGAAATGTAGAGTTGCGAATCACTGAGGCTTGAAAAATTTTCTGCACAAACCAGGGCTTTGAGTTCTGCCAGTGCTCGAGATTCCGGCGGTAAATAATTAAGGCAGAAAAAATGCGCCTTTTCTGCAACAGGTGATAAAAATTCAAAAGCCGAAAATCGGATCAGACTGAGTACGAGTAATGCAAATAGGAGGAATGAAAACAAAATCATACCCTCTTATGCAAATTGTATGAGCGCGAATTTAAGATTCTATTTAAGATTTTTTTAGTATTTGGGTTTTATTAAAAAATTATTAGTTATTTCATATATTTAGTGGTGATTATGTTCGAAGCAAATCGCTGAAAGCCTTGATAATCAGTAGGTCTAAAGTCCAGAAATTGCGGTTTTAAACAATAGATGTGGATAACTCAGGCTCTGGGCATTGATTCAGAATCAAATCCAGATAAAATAGAGACTCAAGAGGGGCACAGCATGTTACGTCAAAATAGTAATCTCTTTCTCGTTGTTTTTTTTGTGACCATGAATTGTTTTTCAGCGGTGAAGTCCGAAGATGACAAATTAATGGAAGAATTGTCTGGGCAGAAAAAAAGCATTCCGGTGGCAACAAAAGCTGCAAAACCTGCGGCATCGACAATTTCCGAGAGGCATTTGTTTGCAGGGCTCGACGCCTTCAAAGTCAAGAATTACATCCTGGCGCTGAAGCATTACAACACCGTGATTCTCAAACACAAAAATTCAAAAGAAGTGAAATCGGCTTATCTTGCAAAATCAAAGCTCTATGCTGAGATGGGCCTGCAGGATCAATCAGCGCAAAATCTACAGATGGCAATAAAGCTGGGTAATAAAATTACGAGATGAAAAAAACAATACTGAAGACATTACTTTTTTGTCTTATCGTATTTGTTCAAACTCAGGTGCCCGCCCAGGATACCACTGAGCCAGTGCCGGCCAATGAACCGGTCGTTGGCACCATCTCAAACACCTCTCCGAATAAGTTACAGAAACCGCTGGGTCGGATAAAATCCTCAACCGGTGTAAATAGCGAGAGCAGTTCCTTCATTGGCGATCCGGATAATATCGATCCACTGAATCCAAATCGTGAAAATCTGAAGGACGATACCGAACCGGTACTTGAAGATATTAAACAGATCATCGACGCACCAAAGAAGAAAAAAGAAGAAGAGAAGAAAAAAGAAGAGAAAAAAATTCCTGAAACCGGCGCCTTGCCCGAGGCTTCTGGGGCCTCGACTGATGCAACGGCTGCAGAACCGCCGCCACCCGTTCCGGTCGAGCTGCCGCCTCCACCGGTGGAATCAATGACTGGGCCCCTGGTTAGTCAGAAAAAGGAACTGCCGTCCGTGCCCGGCCTTTTACCCGATGACCCGGATTACAATCTGGAAAAAAAATTCAATAATATTTTCAGACGATACAATATTAATCCGACGCCGGATGACGTCTGGGCCGCAGCAACGGCTAAACAGGTGCTGCGCGAGTACATCGTGCAAAAAGGTGACACCTTATGGTCGATCAGTAAAATTCTTTTTGATGATGCGAATTTTTGGCCGAAAATCTGGGCGATTAATAAACAGGGAATTTTAAATCCGCACTTTATCTACCCGAATTCAAAAATTTATTTTTATATGGGTGATGAGGAAAGCGCGCCGACTTTAGCGGTGGGCCGTTCAAGCGAACCGAAGGCAGGCGCAGAAGAGACCGAAACAACTGAAGCGGCTGAAGCTGCGGCCGAGGCCAACCTGCAATCTGAAGAGCAGGTGGGCGACACAGTTAAAGACACGGCTAAACCCACAACCGTGTTAGGTAGACCTAAAGCGCCGCCACCACCTCCGGTAGCAAAGAAAAAAACTTCTGACCGGCCCTCACGCTTACCTCCGAGTCTTCCGCTTTCCCGGAACGGAAAATACTTCGCTCCGTCAAAAATTCCGGACGTTAAAATTGATCTGGGTGAATTTCCCAGATTTGACTTCCAGGCTACGAGTGACATTATCATTACGGACAGAGTCGTTAAAAATGATGTTCTGCTGAAAATCGGGGAAACAACGAAGTTTCGTTGTTATGAAGGCCGGATTATCCGTGATATCCGTTACATCGGAAAACTGGTTGAAGACTACGATATTTTTGAACGGCTGAGCGACTTCAAAACAACCGCCGGAACCATGCACGCTTATCGGATTTACGGCAAAGCCCAGCCTTATCAGGGAAAATATCTGCGAATCACGAACTGTAAAAGCCTGCTGTTGACGGATCTGGTCATCATCGCGAAAGAAAAAATCCTGACTTTTAAAAACAGGCAGATCTCGCCCACCCGCAATGCCGTGCTGATCGGCGGCCCGGACGTCGTGGATCAGAATTTGTTTGCGCCAAATCAGGTGGCGTATATCGACTTCGGAAATACGGCCTATGAACCCGGTCAGGATTTCAAAGTCGTTTCTCAGATTACCGACGAAGTGAACGGTGTGGCTAAGGTGCTTGAAAAATTCGGTTCGTTCGGTGTTGTCTTGTTGACTGACATCAACGATATCATTGCGATCGGTGACAAAGTTACCAATTAATTGGCCTTCATATTGATAGTACCGGTGTATGGAAAAAGCCGTACTGTATAAAATCCTCCAGAGAAAACTGAAATTCCGGAATCCGCAACATCTCGTCGAACTCAACAAAGAGTTTATCTATACAGAAGCGGAATACACCTCAGCCAACAAGTATTTGCATGAGCTATCCAAGAACAATATCAATTACACCTATCCCGAAAAGGATGATTATCCGGCAGAATTCCTGCAAATGAAAGAGCCCCCGCTTTTTATTGAGTATTCCGGTGCGCCACTCTGGAAATACAATGCGTTTATTTCAGTTGTAGGCTCGAGGAACGTACAGCCGCTCAGTGAGCAATGGTTGAAGCAGCAGTTCTCGGATTTTGTGGTGCAGGCGGGCGTAGGCGTTGTGAGTGGCGGTGCAAACGGAGTGGATCAACTTTCGCATCTGATTGCCCTGAAAAATAATGTTCCAACAATTGTTGTGTTGCCGAGTGGACTTTTAAATCTTTATCCGCCGACGTTAAATAATTTTAAACCGAAAGAGCCTTCCGGAAATATCTGTTTTCTGACTGAATTCGAAATGCATCAGAAGTTGCAACGGTCGCATTTTTTTATTCGTAACCGCTTGATCGCAGCACTTGGAAAAATCACTCTTGTTGTTCAGGCGACTGTAAAAAGTGGAAGCATGTTGACCGTTCACCATTGCCTCGAGATGGGAAAGCCGGTTTTAACAATTCCGGCGCATCCGGAGCTTTGCGGTTTCGATGGAAACCTGAAATTACTTCATGAGGGGGCCTATTCGGTTCGGAATTTCAAAGATCTGCATGAATTTTGGGTAGCCGAATGCTGGGGTAACTAGACTTAGGTTTGCAACCCCTAGCAGGGGTAGGACGAAACACACAGACAATCGACTAGGCCTAGTGGTCGGTCAGAAAAAATCAAAAAACATAAAAAAAGTGAAAAAATCTAAAAAAAGCCTTTGAAATATTGAAAGATTTACTTCTAAATAGAGATAAGGGAGGGGCGATGTGGTCAAGGATGACCCCGGTTGTACGGATGCAACTGCATCGTTCCGTTTTTTGTTAACAGTCACTCCCTCAAATAAAAACCACCAAAATTAAAACCCTAAGAAAATGAAACAGTTTTTTGTAAGTGCGTTAATTCCAGTTTTTCTTCAGCTGGAAGAGCCCCAGCATTAAGAAAATCAGATTCGGCAACCACAGCCCAATGCCAAGCGGGATGCGATTCGACCTCACCAAGGATTCAAAAGTCAGATACACAATCCAGTAAAAAATAATGAAACCGATTGAAAGAATAAAACCGGAAGATTTTCCGGCGCGCCGGTTCGTGACGATCCCGTAAGCGAGACCCAGAAGGCTGAAGATAAGACATGCGGCAGATAAAGCCCCGCGTTTGTGGTATTCGATTTCGTATTCTTTTCGCTGCTCGGGTGTAAACTGCGGATTGTTCCGCAGGATTTGAAGTTCGGTCAGATTTAATGACGATGAGGTTTTCTGTTTTTCCTGCAGCTTGATCGGATCGTTCAGCAGTACGTCGTAGGAATCAAAATTAATCACGGTGTGGGTTTCGCCTTTACGATGGATTTGGCCTTTGAACAGCCGAAGTAAGACCGAGTGCCCCGGCACAGACTCGTCCGGTATGATCTGACCTTCTAACGCCACTATCGTGAGCGGTGCTTCGGGATTTTTTTCATCGTAAATAAAGAGGTCGGTCAGTTGACCGCTTTGGGAGTCTACTTTATTGGCATAAACGACCAGATCAAAAAAGCCCTCCGAAAAAGTGCCTTCTTTAACGGAAGCGGCTACCTTCGTGCTGCTCAGGCGATGAATCAGCACCTCAAACTGCCGGTTACCCCAGGGCGCCAGATAAAAGGACGTTTGCGATGAAATAACCGTGATCAGCAGGGCAAAGGCAACTGCCGGAAAAATAATCGCGCCGGTATTTATCCCGCAAGATTTAAAGGCAATAATCTCAGAGTCCATAGAGAATCGGTTGTAAGTCAGCAGGACGGCGAACAGTAAACTCATCGGCAGCAGCATAGGTAGGAATGAAATGCTCATATAGCCCATAATTTTCACGAGTAGCGTCCAGCGGATGCCATGTACCAGTAAAAATTCGGTTAATCGCAGGGCCTGAAACATGAGTAAAACGCATATAAATACAAAAACCCCCAGTAGAAAGCTGGGAACAATCTCAGACAACAAATAGCCGAATATCCGTTTATTTTTGAACATCAAGGTCTATATTAAACAATTTCTTTGCACAGGTCATGAAGGGTCTTTTACAATAATAGACTAATGGATAGAGTTTTATTGATTATTGATGATATTCAGTACAGTCGGCATGTTGAAATAACCTTGCGTAAGGTGGGCTTCGACGTGGAGACTCTGAGCAATGAGTTTAACCTCGGCGAAACAATATTGATGTTCAATCCTGACTACGTCATTTGCCGCGGCAATACCAATCGGCTTTCAGCTCACAGCGTCGGCCGAAAACTGAAAGACTCGTCAACCAAGTTTTTCGGAAAAGTATTTCTGATTTTTCCTGAAGGCTACAAAATCACCCCGGAAGACGTCACAAAACTGCGAATGGACCTGATGCTTTTTGACCCGCTCAGCACGCTTAAGCTGGCCATGCATCTATTTGCATTTTCGCAACAGGATTTCGAAACTGTCAGAGACAAACTTCTGAAATTTGCGATTACCGATACTACTTTCAGAAATTACGAACAGGGAATTTTAAAAAGTATCGGCAAAACGCTCGACGCCGAAATTCAGATTATTTCCAGTATGGAAGGGCTGTCGATCAGCGGCGAGAGTGATATCATTGAAGTAAAAGACACGAATGAGAAGCCCCAGGATGAAGACCTGTTTTTTGCGGCAGAAAAATTCTTGCCCGTTGAGCCGCAAAGCAAAACTAAAGCCGCAACTGAACAAGAACCTGATTACATACCCTCATCGGTACCGGCGTTTCCACAACCGGCAACTATTTCAGAAGAATCTATAATTCGAATTAACATGGAAATTCATGCAGTTGCTGAAGAACTGCCGCTGCGAATCGATCACTACACGATCCTTTTAAGAGAAGTTGACCAGAATCTTGCCATCGGCCTTAAGAAAAGGCAGGCGCGCGCCGAAACTGCCAAGCTGCATTTAGAATTAATGTATGAAAATAAAACTGATGAAAAAAGACAAAAAACCCAGCATGATCTAAAAGTTCAGTTTGCCCAGGCGCTGTTCCAGAAAAAAGAAGACTAAAGGAGATTTCCATGGCTGAAAATACCAAACCCGTTACAGATTCAAGCTTCGATACCGACGTTATGAAATCTTCAGTTCCTGTGCTTGTCGATTTCTGGGCTGAATGGTGCGGACCCTGTCGTTCACTTTCGCCTAAACTCGAAGAGATCGCGGTTGAAATGGGCGATAAAATTAAAATTGTTAAAATGAACATTGATGAAAATCCACAGACTCCGGGGATGTTTGGAATACGCGGGATTCCAGCGATGCTTCTGTTTAAGGATGGCAAGCAGGTCGGTGAGATGGTGGGGAATCAGCCGAAGGATAATATTACGGAGTTTTTGAAGTCGCATACGTAGCAACAGCGCGGCTTTCTGCCTTGCGCCTCAAGGCTTCATCGTTTCAAAACATTTATATTAGTTCGTTGCTGAATCCGGAAATTTATTAAAATTTCCGGATTTCTTTTTTTTTTATCTGAAACAGCATCTCGAGCCATAGGCCATGTCGACACTTGCTCCGTTGAATGAATCGCAGCCGGCTAATCCTATTATTCTTCCGTAGTTGCTGCCTGAGTCTGCTACCCATTCCCAGTGGCCCGTCATTTTTTTTGAGGTTTCAGTTACGCAGGACATGGCCCACTCGCTGGCGGTGCAGAGTCTTGCTTTTACGGATTTGCTGTAGCAGTTGGCGATGGCTTTTAGCCAGCTGCTTGGCGGTTCTTGGGCTGTGGAGATACAGAAAACTTCGCTGGTGTCGGGTGTGCCGATGAGCGAGAAATCTTTCGGGCAGCTGATGCGGTAGGGTTTTAGTGTTGACCAGGTGAGTGTGCCGCTGCCATCGGTGGTTAGGAATTCGCCGGTTTTTCCGTCGACTTTGGGAAGTGTGTACGTTGTAGCACCGGCTTCTGCTGGTGTAACGAAGCTGATAAAGCCTGATTTAGCGCCCGAGATTTTCAGCATGTTTTTTGAAAAAACGGTTTCGCCCATTTTGAGGGGACCATTGGTTTCGAGGCCGCCTGCAACACGCAGGTCTCCTGAAATATTGACGGGGCCATCGAGATTGGAATTACCGTTAACGTTCAGAGTTGCCGTTGGTGTCATCGTGTTAATTCCGGCGCGGCCTTCGCCGGTGACGACGAATTTATCGCCGAGCTGGATCAGATCGTCAGTGGTGGTGGCGTTGATATTGATATTGCCAAGGCTCATTTTATTTTTTTTTGCGACAGGCGCTTTTTTCGGTTCTGCCGAAAACGCGTCGGAAAAAAGTGTGAGTGTTGCAACGAGCAGAATAAATTTTTTCATGATGGTTTCCTTTGCAGGTTTAAAATAGATAACGACGATAGGCGATACTTGAAACCAGGCCAAGACCGGTCATGGTGGTGAGCATTCCTGAGCCGCCGTAACTGAGTAACGGCAGCGGCACGCCCACAATAGGCAAAAGACCAAGTACCATTCCTATATTGACGAACATATGCCAGAAAATATAGGCCGTTACCCCGACCGCGACCAGAGCGCCGTATTTATCGCGGGATTGATACGCCACTTCAAAGCAGATTTTAAACAGGAAAGCAAAAGTGATGAGTACGAGCGTACTGCCGAGGAAGCCCCATTCTTCTGAAAGCACCGAATAAATAAAATCGGTGTGCCGTTCAGGTAGAAATTCAAGTTGAGACTGCGTGCCCATCCGGAAACCTTTACCGAGGAATTTTCCGGAGCCCACGGCAATCCGTGATTGAATCGAATTATAACCTTTTCCCTGCGGATCAAGATCAGGCGAAATAAATGTGACGACCCGGTTGCGTTGATATTCTTTAAGACCGTACTTCCAGGCCACCGGAATGGCAACCAGCGCGCTGACCACGATAAAAGCCAGAATGGATTTGCGGATTTTAACGAAGTAAAGCATTGTGCCGCCGATGAACAGCAACATCATGGCCGTGCCGAGATCGGGCTGTTTGACAGTTAAGGCAAACGGGATCAGAACCAGCAGGCCCGGAAAAAACAACGTTCGCAGCCCGAGACCTTTACCCTGTGAATTGTGCGTTACCAGAAATCGCGCCAGAATCAGAATCAGGCAGAGCTTCATGGTTTCGGATGGCTGGTATCTGAAAAAATGCAGATCAATCCAGCGCTGGCCGCCGAGTACAATTTTACCTTTAAAGTCGGTGTAAACAAGGGCCGAAACATTGATGCCGTAAATCAGCCACGCAAATTTATTTACCCAGAGATAATCCATGAAGGTCAGAATAAAAAATATGGTCCAGCCGCCGGCCAGCCAGACAATTTGCTGAATGAACAAAGATTCAACGTTGACGGAATTAGGCCCGTGCGTGGCGCTGTAAAGATTAAAAAGTCCGAGCAGATTGAGAACGAAAATCAGGCCGATCAATCGGAGGTCGATCCGGCTTAAAAAGTTTCGTTCGTTAACATGCAGCGCTCGTAGAGCCATCAGTCACCACTGCTTTCTACTGGGGCAATCGGAATTTTTGTCAGACCTTTTTTCAGACCCTCGGCTATGACCTCAGGGTGATATTTTTTAAAATAAGCTTCAATTACGTCGCGGGCAATCGGTGCGGTGGTGGGTCCGTGACATCCATGCTGCGAAAGAACCGCAACAACGATTTCGGGTTTATCCCACGGGGCCCAGGCTACAAACCAACCGTGATGGCGCATGTGAATCGGTCGACTTTCGCAAGTTTTGTAAATCTGATCGGCCGAGAAACTCATGATTTGCGCTGTTCCGGTTTTTCCTGCCATTTCCACGCCCGGAATTCTTGAGGCCCGCGCCGTACCATGTGCCCCGTTCGATACGCGTCGCATAGCTTCTTTGACGATTTTGAAAGTTTCCGAATCGATCTTGTAGCCGTTGGGCTGGGTTAAGGTGATGTCGCGGACAATTTCAGGCGATTTCTCGATCAGAATATTGCCGTCGTGATCGACTATTTTTTTGATAATAAAAGGCTTAAAAACTTTGCCTTCGGTTGCGATGGTGTTGTATGCCACCGCTAGCTGCAGCGGAGTAACGGTAACGTAGCCGCCGCCGATTGCTGTACTTAGGTTTTCGCCGGGCTGCCACTCTTCTCCACGAATAGATTTTTTCCAGGCAGAATTCGGCAGTCTTCCCGGTGCTTCGCGGTCCATTTCAATCTGAGTGCGCGAACCTAAACCGAGGAGGCTGATGTAGTTATACATTCGATCAACTCCGAGCTTGATACCGAGCTGATAGAAGAAGACATTACTACTGCGTTCGATGGCGTCGTAAATATTAATATGCCCTTCGCCGTTCTTGTTATGATTGTGATACCAGCGATTTCCGAAGTAAAATCGGCCCGGAGCATAAAGGATTGTCTTATCGGTGATCACTTTTTCCTGAAGTGCGGCAACCGCAACTAAGGGCTTAAAAGTAGAACCAGGTGAGAAATGATCCTGAATGACTTTGTTACGCAACGGTTTAAACGGATCAGAAGTGAGCTTATTCCAGATTTTCGTGGGCACTTCGGTCGCAAATAAATTCGGATTGAAAGACGGCGCATTCATCCAAGCCAGCACCTCCCCATTGGACTTCATGGCCACGAGGGCGCCGATGCGTTTCATTTTGCTGAAGGAAAGATGGGCCGCTTCCTGGATATCCCGGTCAATCGTCAAATAGGCGCTGTTGCCGTGAATCGGATCAAGGTCCACAATTTGTTCGCCGTAAATATTGGGAATTTCGGTAATCGTTTTTCTTCCGTGAGCATCGACTTGAACAAAATTGACACCGTCTTTTCCGCGGATTCTTTCCTCAAGATTTTCTTCGAGCCCGCTTTTTCCGACAATGTCACCCTGTTCAAAAAAAAGAGAACTTTTGTATTTTTCGTTTAATTTTGAAATTTCAGTCTTAGAAATCTCGCCGACATAACCGAAAATCTGCGCGCCGTTTTCCTGCAGCGGGTAATGGCGGATGATAGATTCGCGGATTTCAAGACCGGGAATATTCAGTCTGATCCGCTTCAGGCGGAAGACTTCTTCGCGTGACAGGTTGTCTTTCAGGCGGATGGTTGAGAAGGCGCCGTTAATGCGTTTGCTGCGTCTGAAACGTTCGGCAATTTTTTCGGGGTCGATATCGAGAATCGGTCCGACGACTTCGGAAAGTCCTTTTAAGTTTTCAACGTACTGCGGGGAGATAATCACTTCAAAGCCGGGCAGATTCTCAACCAGCGCTTTGCCGTCGCGATCCAGAATAAGGCCGCGTGGAGCCGAAATTTTATTTTGCTTAATCCGGTTATTCTCCGAAAACTGACGCAATTCATTTCCCTGAACAATCTGCAGCCACATCAGCCTGAGAATAAAAACAATAAATGTCAGGATGATAAAAGCCGAAAGTGATTTATAGCGGCTTTGAAATTCTTTAGCCTCGTCGGGATTATTGATATACTCACTCATGCGAGACCTCGTGGAAGTCTTTCGATGAGCGGCGCCATTCGTTATCGTCAAAAAGTATAATATCAATTTTATCGAGTGTAAAATAGAGCGGGTAACAGAAAACAAAATTGACCAAAATCTGTAAGAGGCGGTCGATCAGCATGAACGAAGTGGGTATAACTTCAAGGGCGTCTGAAAAATAATAATAAACCAGTTCAAAAACAGTGCTGCCGAACAAAGTGAGTATAATAAATGAAAAGGCGCCCGTAAGCTGAATCCGGTTCTTGATGAAAAGCAGCGACGAGAACATAACAATTGAGGTGCTCCAGATCATTTTGAGCGGAATTTCAGAAAAGCGGGTCAGGCAGAAGCCGAGAAAATAAATATAAAAAATTGTGAAGAGGGGTTCCCACCGGACCGTCATAAAAATAATGAGAATCAACCAGACCTGAGGGCTCGGAATAAAAGTTATGATATTGGGCCAGAAACTTGTCTGAAAGCCGCACGCAATAAAAAAGAGCAGCGTAAATACAAAGATTTTAAAATAAAAACGCAGCCGTATGTTAGTCATTATTTAGATTTTTGCTTTCGCTCGGTTTTGCAATTTCTTTCATGAAGTTTTCAGAAGCTGTAGACTTCACGACGAAAACTTCTTCAACTTTATTGGCGTCAACCACGGGTTTAACTTCAATCTGCAAGGACGCGCTTTTTGTTTTACGTTCGATATTTGTGATGACCCCGAGTGGAAAACCCTTCGGGAAAATATTATCCAGCCCGCCGGTAACGATGAGATCGCCGTCTTTAACATCTTCGGTGCGCTCCACATACTGTAGCACGCAGGACTCTTTGGTTTTTCCTTCGATCAGCCCGTGGGCGCGGGTTTTCTGGATCAAGGCGTCTACGACCGAATAGCGATCTGTAATCAGCATAACGTGAGCTGTATTTGCAGCCGGTTTAAAAACGTAACCCACGGCGCCTGAAACCGTAAGTACGGCCTGCCCGGATCTGAGGCCGTGATCAGTGCCTTTGTTTATCGTGATGGTGTTGTGATCGGTGACCAGATTTCGTCCGATAACCTGGGCCGGGATTAATTCCATTCTGGTATTCTTCTGAAAGTCGAGCAACGTGCGCAGGCGCTCGAGCTCATTCTGGTTTTCGGTAAACAAATTAAGACGGGTTTTCAACTCGTCGTTTTCTTTTTGCAGGTCGCGACTTTTGGCGTTGACGTTGATGATGTTGATGTAATTGGAAGTTGTTGAGCGCACGCCCTGGCTGAGACCGAAAAATAAATTCTGTACGCTCTGGGCCAGAAAGGTAAAGGGTTGATTAAACCACGAATTCTGCACCATTTTCTGCTCCATGTTGATGGAGATCAGAGGGAGTGAGATGATGATAATGAAAAGAAAAGCTTTTTTTAAATTGTAATTCAAAAAGTTCAATCGGACCTCTGATCTCAAACGATAGCAAAATGGCCTCATATTTCAAGTATCTCTTTCATTATGACTGTTTATTTTCTCTTGAATATATTCTGAATCCGTGAGGAGATGTTGGGCTTACATGTGATGAGGAGATTTTATGAAGACCACGCACCACGTTTCGATGTCAGACAAAATTAAAAAAGGCTTAACAGACAAAGGTATTACCACCCGCAGCTTTGTCGCATTCTTCGTTTTCGGAATGATCGTACTTGTGTTTGTTCTTTCAGACCTGAGTGGCCGCAACAAAGGCACATCTGCATTGGGCGCTGCCGCAGAAGTAAACGGCGAATTGATCTCGATTAAAGACTTTCAGGAAGAAGAAGGCCGGCTGGCGCAGTACTACTCTCAGATGTTCGGCGGCCAGTTTGATTCTGAAGTTCAACGCAAAATGCTTCGCGGAGAAGTGATGAACTCGTTAGTTACAAAATCTGCGGCAGCGCAGGCTGCGGAAAAAGAGGGCATCTACGCAACGGATGCCGAGATTAGACACATGATTGTTGAGGAGCTGCCTTACTTTAAGAAAGACGGCGTTTTCCAGTCGGATGCTTATAAGGCGATATTACTGGCCAACAGAATGACTCCGAGCGAATTTGAAAGCAAATTACGCAAAGACATCAAGAATCAACGTTCTCGTCAGCTTTTTGATTCGTCACTGGCTATGACCGAAATGCAGAAAAATATCGAAACCGAGCTGCGTTCATCTAAACTGAATCTTGAGTTCATTCAGTTAAGCTCAGTCGACTATGTTAAAGCTAATTCAGTTTCGGACGAAGATGTCGTTCAAGCGATGACGAAGGAAGATTTTAAGAAGAAAGTTGAAGCCAATTTTACCGCGAATCAGAGCCAGTACGCTACATTGGAACAGGTTAAGGCTTCGCACATTCTTATCAAGGCCGATGCTGCCAACGACAACGAGGCCAAAAAGAAGGCCGAGGCCGCTCTTATGCGCTTAAGTAAAGAGGATTTCGGAAAAGTGGCGTCTCAGGTCAGTGATGATCCGGGTTCAAAAGTAAAAAATGGCGAACTCGGCTTTTTCTCCAAAGGCCAAATGGTAAAAGAGTTTGAAGATGTGGCGTTTGCTTTGCCGGTTGGTCAAACTTCAGGGCTGGTTAAATCGGCTTTCGGCTATCACATCATTAAAGTGACAGATAAAAAAGCGGCGCAACAGGCCGATCCAATTTCAGCGAAAAAGGAAATCAGCAAAAAATTAATCGGGGAAGAAAAATACCTCGAATTTATTAAATCAATCGAGACCGAGCTTTCTGCCGGCAAGGCCGAAGCGGTCGTCGCGCGCCTGACAGCGGCAAAGCTTGCGTGGAAAGAAACGGGATATTTTGACATTGCCGCGGAAGCTGCGCCGGTTATGAATTCGGCTCAGGCCATCAAGGCCGCGCTTGAATTGACAAAAGCCAATCCTGTTGCGAAAAAATTGATTCGTGAAGGTGGTAATCAGTATTTGATTAAGCTTAAAGATGTAAAAACGGAAACGAGCGAGCTGAAAGCCGCAGATCGCAACATGCTTGAAAAGCAAAAATCTATGGGCGCATATCAGGCGTGGGTTGAATCTTTCAAGAAGACGGCCCGCATTGAGACAAACAGCGATTTAACGAATTCGAAATAGCCTGAGTCTATTTCTTAATTCTACTTCTTAAGTAAATAGTCTGCTTTGAAGGCCTCTGGAAAGAGGTCTTTGAATCTGTAGACTTTCTGAATCTCACCTAAATTTATCAATGTGATTTTTGTATCCGGATTGGCAAATTCGGAAAGCACCTGCAGGCAGAAACCGCAGGGCGGCCACGGCGTCAATTCGTCGCTGGCCACACAGACTTCGGTAATTTTCACATCAGCGCTATTTTCACTGAATGCTTTCCAGATGGCGACGCGTTCGGCACAGACAGTTCCGCCGTAAGAGGCGTTTTCAATATTACAACCGGAATAGAGCTGACCGTTCGAAAGTAGAATGCTCGCGCCGATTTTTTTATGTGAATACGGTGAATACGAAAAAGTTAAGGCGGCCTTTGCCCGGCTTTTTAGATCAAGTGGTGAAGAAATCATGCCCGCTCCTTTTTAAATAGTTGCTGAGCCATAACAGCGGGATACCCTGAATGGCAGTAAAGTCGTCGCATTCAATTGATTCAAAAAGTGAAATGCCGTGGTATTCGATTTTGTAACTGCCGGCGCAATCAACCGGATTATCCAAACTGACATAGTGCTCGAGTTCACGCACGCTTAAGGACTTCATTTTAAGATGGCTGATGTGCGTGTAGCTGACCGACGCTGAAGCCGGTGGGAAAAGCGTAATAGCGGTGATCAGCCGGTGGGTTTTGCCGTTCAGTAGCGTCAATTGGCTGAGGGCATTTTCTTTAGTGCCGGGCTTTCCCAGCAACTGATTATCAAAAGCGACGAGTTGGTCGCCGGAAATGACAAGTGCGTCAGAATGCAATTTGGCACGCTGATGACCTTTTTCAAAAGAAATGGTTTCGGCAATCTTTTCGGGCGAAGTTCCGAGTGCCAGTAGTGAAATTTTTATTTTTTCCTCAGAGATGTCGGGTGGGCTGCAGACAAAAGGTATTCCGAGTCTGAAAAGTAACTCTTTCCGGTAAGCCGAGCCGCTGGCCAGTACGATTTTCATACCGCAGATTTCTTCTTCAGCGGATTGAGCCAGATATTTTTTATATTTTTTTGGGTTATGAATTTCTTATAGACACTTTCAAAATTGAGGGTTGTGTAAAGCAGTAGGATTTTGTTGGCCATCAGCCGGTTTTTCTGTTCAAGGCTGAGGACTTTATTGGCTTGCGTGTAGATAATGTATTTTTTATTTTCGGGCAGATGCAGATGCAGGCTGAATGGCAGCTCTTCATCCGCCGGAACCTCCTGCGTCGACATTTTAATCAGACTGTTTTCGACATTTAACTCAATATTCATCTTAGCGGGCTCTACCGAAAAAAAGCAAACCCGGATATCAGCATCCTTGATATCCAGTGGCTCGTAGTAGTCGGCGTTTTTTTCAAGCTGCCCCAGCCATTCGGGTTCGAGATTGTTGATCTCGACGAAATCGTGCTCGTCGTTTTCAATCGCATTTGCGAAGTTTTCATTGATCCATTCCGCAACAATTTTTCTGAGCGGTTCGGCGGCAAGGGCGTGATCGCTGATGGTCGTCAGATACCCGCACCACGTTTCACTGACCACCGCGAGGCAGTAAGCCCGGAACGTTTTCGGCGCGTTGTCTTTTTGCAGTCCGGGTTTTTCAAGAGCCAAAAGTAATCTTTCAACCGGTGCTTTGATTTTTGTGGGCAAGGTTTTTTTGAGCTCTGCAGTAATTGCGGTCGAGAGCGCTTTTTTTTTATAGCTGAGGATAATTTCTTGGCGTTTCTGCTGTTTGATAACAATGAAGTTCGAATTTAGAAGCGGTTTAGTTTCGGTGACGAAACTCTGCTCGACGACTACAGCCGGAACCGGCCCGGGTGCCGTGGCGGGTCGGGTGGGTGCTGTCGATTTTTTTTCAGTCTTATAACCACTGACAATTTCGTCGTAATCAGAATTTTTTCGGATCTGGATTTTGCAGAATTTTGAAATCAAGCGTTCAATGGCCGGCCCCGATACCGGTGGATAAAGCTTAGGGTTAAGCGCGCAAGCATCAAGTTTTCGAATATCTTCTTTTGTGAAACCCATAACATAGGGAATGATGGCAGCCTTTGTGACTGGCCCCAACTGAGCCGGTAAATCCATAATTTTCTTATTCGGGTGGTCCCATGCCAGAAAGATGATACTGGGTTCGACTTCAACCAATTTGTCCATCGCCATTTTTATATCGTGTTCAACAAAGACTTTGAAATCTCGTTTCTGCAGAAAATGTTCCACCGGGCGCAGGTTATGCGAGGGGGCCTTTATAATAAGAATGCTCTTGCTTTCAATAATCGACATTTTAATTATCATACCCAACAATCGAGGAAGCAGAAACGTAACATTATTGCGCTCCGGACGTAAGTCAGAGGTGCGCCGGTCGATTAACACATCAAGACAAATGATAATAATTATCATTAATAATATCAATTCATGTTATGAAGGCTTTTTAATAACGGAGAAACCATGTTGCCGCGGCAAGTAGATCAAGACATCATCAGAAAACCAGAACGTTTTAAAGACGAAGATTTCCGGAAAATAATCAGATCGATGGGTCTTAAAATAACCGAGCAGCGTCTGACAATTATTAATTGTTTACATGACACCGAGGCAAAATCGGGAGAGCGCCACGTAACGGCGCAGGAACTTTTTGAAAAAGTAACCCGAAAAGACGCAAAGATCGGATTTGCAACGGTCTACCGCTTTCTGCGTGATCTGGCCGATAAGAATTTTGTAACGGAAGTCAGAATGGGTGGGCAGTCGTCGCGTTATGAGCTTTCAACTAAAGAGCATCATGATCATCTTACATGCACTCAATGCAGTAAAATCTGCGAATTTGAAAACAAAAAAATCGAAAAACTGCAGATTCAGGTTGCTGAATATTTTGGCTTCAAACTGACGAATCATATTTTAGAGCTTTATGGACTATGTCCGTCTTGTCAGGCCAAGGCCGAGTAGATTAACCTGCAACCCATGACGAAAAAGCCGGTACTGAAAGAATTTGACGGGATTGTGGTTAAAGGCGCGCGCGAACACAACCTCAAGAATATCTCGATCAACATTCCCCGCAACAAAATTACGGTTTTGACGGGGTTGAGTGGCTCG
>JANPPN010000028.1:0-26846 GCA_031428535.1 Bdellovibrio sp.
CTCGCGTGACGGAAAAATTCAAACAATGCTGACTCCGGCTCGGCTGCGGTTTAAATCCGAAAAGGGCTGCAAACCGCTGGAGTCTCCGGTGTATCTCGGTGAAAATTCGGGCTATGCGATGGACTACCAGTGCGGAAATAAGATTCTGCGCTTTTTGTTAAAATATTAATAGGAAGAAGCTCAGGTGGAATTTGTTAAAAATTTTTCGGTGGCGTTTGTTTCATTTTTGATTCTCGAATTTATGGCCTTTTCTATGGGGCGCTTTACTGGGTTTTATAATCTACGGCGTTTTTGATATGACCAATATGGCGGTTCTTAAGAATTATCCTCTGCAATTTGCCATGATGGATATGGCGTGGGGCACTCTGGCTTTCGGGATGGTGACGGTCTTAACGATAAAAATTTGATACTGTTTTTTGTCTTGATTTAGCTTTCGTGGCGTCTCAGTTAAGTAATCTTGGTACGGGCTATTTTGAGAAACTGTTAAAGAGCTGTTAAAATAAATTGATTACGAATTAATAGTTTAAGTTCTGTTTAATCCGCGACGATAGAGCATGCATTCATGTTGTGGTTGGTGGGGTAACAGAATGTTTAAATTATATCTTCTTGTTATGGTGGCTGCGATTTCTCTAAATCTACGTGCGCAAGGCAATGTGCAAAAGCAGCTTAAACCCTACGTCGTTATTTCGGGGCCGCTTCGCCTTAACGAAGCGCGTGTTAACATCGAGAACTACACACCGAACAGTAAAAATATCAGCCGTTCTGAAATCAGTTTCGGTGATGGCTCGGCAGTCAGCACATTAAAGGACGTCTATCATACTTATGATTCTAACGGTTCCTTTACAATTACAGTTAAAACTTGGGACATCGCCAATATTTTAACCACCTATTCTGAAGTCGTCGACATTAACCCAGCTTTCCAGATTCAAGACATTGCGAATTCAAGCGTGTTCAATATTCCAAAAGCGCTTAACGGAAAGCCCGAAATTCTTAATATCACTGCTACGCAGGCTTCAAAACTGTATAAATTGACCTTAGCAAAAACACCGGTTCCCAGAGTTCGTAGAACCTTCCCGGCTTGCCGGATAGGATCCAATGTCAGTATCAACGGAATTTCGGTCTTCAAGGCCAGCGAGTTCACCTGTACCATTGGGCAATCGCAGCGGTTCGTAGTTCTTTCAAATTCCAATACGCTTCAATTTGAGACGAGCGAAACCACTGCCGCCTTCAATTTCAGCATCGAGATTCATGAAGTTAAAATATTAAAAGACATCTCGCATCCCTTGCTCAGTTCAAATGTGCTGTCGAATACTTTAACGCGGAATAGTCAGGTACACATTTCGGTAGCCGATGCTTCTGCGGTTACAACTTATGTTTGGAATAATTCGCAACAATTACTTTTATCAACGACCAATAAAGAATTTGACCTCACTTTGGCTGAAGGCGCTAACTATTTTGTGCTGCAATCGATAGATGCGTTTAATAATCAATCGGCGTTTCTTTATTTATCGAACATCAGGCTCGATACCCGGCCGCCGGTGATTAGCGCGATCCTTGCGCCCGAGTACATTTACAATGTTTATCCGCAGACGGTTACAATTAATATTAATTCAGACGAGGATTTACAGGCTCTGACGATTAACAATGTTGCTGCCACGTTGCTGACGCCACGGACGTTTTCATACTTGGTTACGGTAAATCAACCGGGAATTTTAAACCTTAATATTAAGGCATTTGACATTGCCGGTAATGAATCAATAAAAGCCTACACTCCGATTTTCAGTATCGAGAACACACCGCCGGTTATTAGCTCATCGCTCGTAACCAATAGCTTTACGAATCAAAATTCTTTACAAATCACCGTAACAGACGATTCGGAAACCACGACTGAAGTTTTCATCAATAGCTTGCTGGTTTTAACTACAACCGAAAAAATTTTCAACGTTACACTTTTAGCAGGGGCTAATTCGATTCTCGTTAAATCAAAAGACAGCAACAATAATGAGGCCCTTAGTCTCAGTTTGAATATCACCTATGACATCTCTCCACCGGTGCTGTCTCACAACATAAAGGCGCAATATTTTGCAAATCAGTTTCCGCGTATCATAAAGATTGCGTTTCAGACAAATGAGCCGCTGAAGGAATTTCTAATCGATAATCAGCCGGCTACTAGCACAGCGCTTGGTTATGAGTTTGAAAAATCTGTATTGAGTGCCGGTGTTCATCAAATCAGGGTTGAAGCCACAGATCTATCAAACAATGTCTTTACCACGACTTACAATATAGAAGTTGTTCTTGATATTCTGGCACCGCTGATTACTTTAACGAATACACCGGCAATCAATTTTACCAATTTGACGGCGTTTCCATTTACAGTTTCAATTGATGATCAGTCTTCCGTTAAAACTGATATTCTTCTGAATCAGGTTTTGCTTACGACTGTTCTTGAGAAAAACTTTAGTTATTCGCTCAATTTGCCCGCTGACGGGGTTTATAACATTGTGCTCATTTCTACTGACGAAAGCGGCAATTCCAACGCTAAAAATTTAACAGTTACACGTGATACAAGGCCGCTTGTCATCACTATTTTATCGCCACAGGCCGGAAGCCTGTACACCAGTCAGCTTGTTGAGGTGCGGTTTACTTCTAACAAAGCTATCAAAAATGCATTTGTTAATAATGTGGCTGTTTCCGTGAGCGCGGATCTAACCTCAGTTACCCATAATTCAGTTATTTTGAATGACGGCTTATTCGTAATTGTTGTCAGGGTTGAGGATCAGTATGGCGGTTTTGCTGAATCTAGTGTGCAGGTTGAACTTAAATTGGCGGGCAGTTCTTCGTGGAGTTACGAAGAATGCCCGGTGGAGTAGGGTATGAAAGAACTGTTAATACTTTCTATAATTTTCGCAACAGGCGTAGCTAATGCAGGGCTGGCTGATATGTTTCCGGATGATCCAGAATGGTTTGTCTGTGCGCATAACTGGGACGAACAAAAAAGATTAAATCCTGAACTTGAGCTTGTGATTGGACCTATCTATGGTTGCCTTGACCCGCCACACTGTTTGCGCGTAGGCGTCGGTATTGGTTTTGCTGACTTATCTCAGAGCAGTTGTGTAATTACTCTGAAAAAAATTCCATCTTCAGCATCAGCACCGTCATCAGCCAATGACTCATGTAAACCGCAAATTGAGAGCGGTAGTTTAATAGATTATGATCTTAAAACTGTTTCTGAGTCTGTGCCAATCGTCGGTACAAACTTGGAGTTGTCTTACCACTCTGGGTATAACCCGAAGAGCCTCGTGAATAATAGAATCCAAGTCGATATCGCAAAAATACTTTATAGTGGAACATTAATTCCGACTTTGAAATTTTATGTTTGGCCTGTGGGTGACACCAGCAATACTTTGACGGTGCCCGTTGATTTGGGAATGCGGGGTTTCAGGTTCTCATATCAGTCGACAAATAACTCAGGCCTATTGTACTCAGATGACTTTAAATCTAAGCTTAGTGTCAGATTCAAGGTAGAGCAAGGATTTACTTGCCTCGTGTGGTCTTATCCTGACTGTTTACAACCAATAGACTTCAATTTAGATATTTTTGATGAGCCAGCTACTAAAACAGTTTATAAACCAGAAGTTTTTGGTCTAAAAGGTTGGACCCTTTCAAACCATCACTATTTTGCTAAAGACAGTCTGCAGCTTTTTAAAGGTACTGGTCAAATTCTACAGTACACGTCAATTAAAACCGTGAGCTTACCTGAGTATGGCGTAGTTGATCTCGTTATTGAAAAAAACGCAGGTCAAGAAATTTATATTTTTGATCAACTCGGAAGGCACCTAGAAACCCGCCAGGCATTAATGGGCGTTAGCATCTATAAGTTTCAATACAACAGTAATAGTAAAATAACGTCAATTACGGATCAATTTAACAAGCAGACTCAATTTATATACAATGGCAATCAAGATATCGCAAAAATAATTGCCCCCTTTGGTCAAGAAACCAACGTAACTGTTTTCAATAATTCAATATCAGAAGTCAAAGACCCTCTAAATCAAAGCTATTTTATGCAGTATGACGCTGGCAAGCAGCTAACGAGCTTTACGTCAGTAAGTGGTGTTGAAACTCAATTTTCTTACAACGAAGTCGGTGAATTTTTAGCAGAAACTAAAAACACAGGTGTTGTAAAAACATTTTTTGAAAATTTCACAAATGCCTTGAAAGAACAAATTTACAAAATGAACTTTGGTATTGTCAAAAAATTCGAAGTTGGCCCACTGAATAGCAATTTTTCTTCTCTTACAGAATATGACAGTGAAAATCGCAAGGTTTTTGAAAAAGTATATTCTGCTGTTAACAGGGCCGAGATATATATTTACGACAATTCTAGTGTTAGCAAAATGTTCCCTGCCACTCCTGAATGGTTTACTGACTATGCCCCTGCAGCGAATAGACAGACGTTCATTACCGAATCAAATCAAAATATTGTACAAAACGAACATATTGTAGAACAACGTGTTTATCTAAATAGTCAAAACCCATTGACTTTAAATAATTACTTTACGGAAACATTTGTAGCGAACAGGCGCACCAATTTTACAAGTTATAATCCGGCTACAAGAGTTCTATTCTCGACTGACGACCGTGTTTCTTCACAGACTCAATTCAACGATAAAGGCCAGATTACACAAATTTCACCTTCAACAGCTGCACCAGTCAACTTTGATTACAATGCTCAAGGTCAGTTGATCAAAGCACAAAAAGGTAGTCACTTTGAAGCCTTCACCTATGACAACAATGGGCATTTAGCTTCAAGCACCAATTCAAAAAACCAAAGCACACTTTTCAACTATGATATTGGCGGCAATTTGCTGCAAAAGACACTACCTAATGGTGATTTAATAAAATTTGAATACTCAGCAGGAAGTGAAATTAAAAAAATTGTCGCTCCTAATAATCAAGTGCATAACTTTCAGTTAAGTTTAGGCGATTATTTGCAGCGCTATTTTACGCCAAACAATATGCAGACTGCTCACAACTACGATGTTGATAAGCGCTTAACTCAAACTGTAAAGCCCAGCGGAAAAACCATTGATTACAACTATAAAGCGCAAAGTGCCAATCTTGATTCGATCGGAACACCTGACGGCAACATTAATATCAATAGCATCGATGCCAGAGGCAGGCTGCGAAGTATTACCTCAACAGATAACATCAAAACCGACATCAACTGGGCGCATACAAAAATTCAAGAGCAATCTTGGTTTGATAGCGACGGTTCTCTAATCGGAAAACTTAGTTTTAACTATAAGTTTCATGAAATTAAGTTGGATAATATTAAATTGAACGATCAACAAATTGTAAAATACGAATACAATAACTTCGGACAGGTTTCCGACATCAACAACCAAGTGTCTTATCAATACACCACCGCTGCAACAACTGAGAGAATCAACATTAATTTTGGTGCCCTGAGTTGTTCCTACGCTTACGAAGACGCGGACTCAGGCGATAAGCCTACGCAAGTTGTATCTGGCCGTATGCTAGATAATCCTGCTGCACAGACTTTCATTACCATGTTCAGAGCTTTTGATAACTTCGGTCAATCGAGCGAATTTACGCAAACGGTTCTAAACGCAAATACCGGTGTTTATAATTCGTACTACAGCCTTATTCCTAACTACGATGCCAACAACAGGCTAACCGAAATTTCAAAAAACCGAAAATCTTTTCTTAACGATCAAGAAATCAATTCAACCGATTTTCAAAACCAATACACTTATCCACCACAATCAAACAACAATTTCAAAGAATTCAAACAAACGCTAAATAACGCTCAATTAAAACGTACCATCGCTACTCACAATAACGACGATCAACTGCTTACCTTGCGAGGTTCCATTAACAGAACTTACACTTATACCGACGATGGCGATTTACAGACCATGAGCAATTGTTATGGAAGTTCAGAGTATTTTTACGATGTATTCGGGAATCTGAAAAAAGTAATCTTGCCAGATGGAAAAATTATCGAATATAAAGTTGATGGTCTTAATCGCAGAGTTAAAAAATTAGTTAACGGCGTCACACAAGAATATTATCTTTGGTACGATCAAATTCATTTAGCTGCAATTTTAGACCAGAATAAAATTCCGAAGCTTACTTATATTTACGGGCCAGAATCAAGTTCTCCCAGTTACGTCATTAAAAATGGGGTTACTCATAAAATATTGCATGACCCAGGCTTAGGTTCAGTTCGATTTATCGTAAATCCGGTAACACAACAAATTGTTCAGGAAATTGAATATGATGAGTTCGGAAATGTTATGAAAAACACCAACCCGGATTTTCAGCCGCTGACTTATGCTGGGGGATTATATGATAGCGATACTAAGCTGATTCGGTTTGGGGCTAGGGATTATGATCCGACGATTGGGAGATGGACTACCAAGGACCCGATTGGGTTTGCTGGTGGAGATACGAATCTTTATGCTTATGTGGGTGGGAATCCGATGAGTTATTATGATCCTCTCGGTTTGTGGTCAGTAGGAGCTGGCGGTTATCTAGGTCTCGGAGGTGGTATAACCTTCGGACAAAATCCTGATAACAAATGGTTTGTAGACATTCAACTCGGTGCAGGTGTCGGAGCTGGAGCGTTTTACAACAAGCTTGGAACTAGTCCGGACTGGGGTAACAGCAACGGTATCAATGGTGGGCCAGCGCTTGCAGTTGGTGGCTTTTTTGATGCTGGGTTAAATTTTGGTCCATTGGGAGCTGGTTATTCCCGTAATGCAGGTCAGACCTTTACTGGATTAAATAGACCGACTGAGGGTTATAATTCTGGTGGCTTCTATGGAGGTTTATCGCCTACAATGAAGCTGGGTGCAGGAGTAAGTACAGGAGCACAATTTTGTGTTAGACCTTAAAAAAATAGATAAAAAAATTCTAATTGGAATTTGTATTGTATTTGCTTTAGCAGTTTGGACAGCAGCATATTTAGCATGTTCGAGTAGCGACGCTTATAAAAAAGCATCGGAGTTTATTTTAAGTAATACTGCTGTTTCTGACAAGGTAGGTAAAATACTAAAGTCTCGACTCGGTTTTTATAATTTTATGGTTTCTGAGAACTTAAAAAATGGAAGTGCTGAGTTTTCTGTCGTTGTAAGCGGCGAAAAAGCCAATGTGGATGTCTATTTTATACTGACTAAAAATTTATCTACTGAATGGGTTGTCCGAAAAGCCACCTTGATTACTGAAAATGAAAATTTATCTCTTTTGGAGAATCCATAACACTAGCGGTCCAAAAAGGAGCTTTGATGAGCTACTTCAAGTACATCCTGATATTCGTATTCTTCCTAAGTTTCAGTGAAATTGGCTTCGCTAGAGGCTCAAGGGGACACAGTAGCGGTTCAAGGTCACTGTGGTAGTAGAAGTTATTCAAAGAGCTACAAGGGCAGTGTAGAGAGCTTACGGACAGTCTCAAATGGGGAATGTGAGTCGTTGCAGTGGAAATAAGTGAATGAAAATAAACTAGGAGTCAGCAATGTCAGAAAAACCAACGGATATATTTGGAATCGCTCCATTTGGCGAAGCAACAAAGGTAATCGTAGAAAAAGGAACGGACGGGGCTTTAGGCACCATTAGAACTTTGTTCGGACCAGCGGCTGAGGAAGTCGGAGAGTTCTTCCGAGACAAAGTGCGGGTCTATAGGTACCAAAACTTACAAAAAATGGCGAACAAATATAATTTGAAATATACTCCTGACGGACAGATTCATCCAAAAACAGGAATGCATATTCTTGAATATGCTTCTTGGAGTGAGGAGGACGAAATAGCTGAAATGTGGGCAGGACTTCTTGCATCTTCTTGTTCAACTGAGGGAAAGGATGATTCAAATTTGATGTTTACCTTTGCACTTCAAAAATTAAGTGTAGTCCAAGTTAGAATAATTGCACATGTGTGCACCAATAGGACAGTAAGAATCGGCAAGAACGGGCTTATCTATTGTCGGATTCATACGGTTGAACATGCAGAAGAATCATTTTTTAAAATTGAAGAATTAATGAGAATTTCAGGATGTGATGATGCTCAACGATTAGATAGAGAGCTTGATCATTTAAGATCAATGGAATTAATTTCAGATGGCTTTAATGCAAGTGCCGAAGATTTAAATGCAAATATTACTCCGACAGCTTTATGTTTACATTTCTATGCTAGGGTAAATGGTCACAAGAGCGATCCTACTTTATTTTATAAAAAGGTTATCAAAGATTAGCAAATCAACATATTCAAAACTGGCAGTTGAAACTTAACCATAAAGTTACCGTGCCTAGAATTGCCTAAATCTGCCATCTGATTGTTGCCAACTTGTAGCCATTTATTTCAGCAAAAGGTAGTTTTTCTGAGAAAATTAGGCAACTTTTTAAAACTGCAAAAAAGTGCTGGCACACTGATATTTTGAACACTTTTCTGTTAGTATTAAAGGCGAATAGGGGTTTATGGATTCAAAAAACAATAACTGGACTGGTTTAACAGCAACCACTTCCTCCCCAGATGAACAAAAAATTTGTGACACCAGAGATTTGCCGCCGACGAAAGGCACAACTGTTTTAATTACCTCTCCGAATACTGTTAAAGAATTTAGGGAGATACATGCCGTTTGCTTATTCATGGATATAATTGGGCTTGCCCCTCGTTTAGTTGAAACTCATCAGCTGAGTGGCGGTTTGTGTTAAGCAACTTCTTCGATTTCCTGATTCGTGTCAACGTGATTTTGTCCAGTGAGTTTGCGAAGTAAGATCCACAGACCCGGTAAGGTTTTGTAGCCGTGTATTCTGCGCATCTTTTTTTCTGAAGCCAGACAGTACGTAGCGCACCACCGCTGAAAGTGTTCCGAGTTTTTCCAGTGCTTTACCCGGCGCATGTCTTCTTCAATTAGCGAGTTCAGTGACTCAATCGGGTTCGTTGTTGAAAAAAATGTTTTTAACTTCTGTGATAATTTTAATTCGTGGATGACCAGCAAGTCTTCCTTAGCTTCAAGATAACTTTGAAGTGCTGATAAATTAGCATCCCGCAAAACGCTCTCAAGGCGGTCTGACACGACTTTAGCTTCAGCTGTATCTTTGGCGTCCCGAAGCGCCCAGAACAGGCCTGTGGCTTTGTGGGAGTCTTCGCCAAGGGCTTTTTCAATGTTACGCCACTTGTGAACAAAACAACGAATTCTGATCGCCCGGCGATTTTTTCTATCATGAACCTGGTACTTTTCTTCCAAGGCTTTATTTAGCCCAGACCCGCCATCAACGACAAACAATAATCCTGATTCTGGCAGTCCACGACTTTGTAAATCATTCAGCAAATCAATGCAAGATTTTGAGTTTTCAGTATCAGCCTGGTAAATCCCAAGAACATACTTCTGCCCAGTAGAAGCCACGCCCAAAGCGATAATCACGCCATGTTTTGAAAATCTTTTTCCATCAATAAAAACTGCTCTGATATCCATCTCAGTCAGTGATCTTTTTTGTAAATCTTCGATCTTCTTTGCCGTCGCCTTAATCCATTTACGGGAGACAGAACTTTTTGTAAATCCAAATGAATTTGCAATTTTCGAAACACCTTTTTCGTAATCCCGCTGAGAAACTTTTTTGATTCCTTCAGTAAAAACAGCTTGATCAAATAATCGAGGATTTTGAAAATCCTCATACGTCTGAAGTCGTATTTCATTGCCATCTTTGCTGCGAACCCGTGGCACCTCGAGCGCCACATGCTGGTTACCTAAAACTATCGATCCATTTTGCGAGCCCCAGCGGTGATTCGTCTTCCCGTGGAGGTACCGGTCACCGCAGAGCTTTTTGACTTCACTTTCGCATTCAGCGATGAAGGCTTTTACCGCTGGCGGCAGTAACGTTGAAATTAGTAAATGCTGCGTCTCGATGGGGCCTGCAAGATTTTCAAACTTATCCGCCATGACATCTGCCTTTTTTGCGTGCTTTAGTGGCTTGCGGTTGATTTTTTTTACGGCTTTTAGTACGTTCTGTTTCATTGGGTGGCCCATCTTTTTTATGTTCTTAAAAGTGTCGTAACTTATTAAAAACACAGGTTGGTTGAGCCACTCAACCTTTAAATTTCAACTAAGCCGGGGACATGGCCCGTAAAATACGATAAAACTATAAGTGTGAAGTTGCCACCAACAGAGCTGATGAGTTCTCAAAACCGTCAAAATTTGATACTGTTTTCTGTCATGATTTAGCTTTCTTTGTTACAGAATGAGAATATGTTTATTCTCCCGGATAAATAGCCGATAATAAATCATCGGGGAACGTATATGAGAAATTCAAAAACCATTGGGTCGTTGTCGATCGTTATCTTAACGCTGCTCATTTCTTTTCAGAATTGTTCGCCTCCGAAAATGACCTTTCAGGAAGCCACCACTGTCGATCTTGCATCGATCGGTGCCAGCGGAATCCTGATCAATAGCGGGGCCCTTTACACGAACAACAATTTGGTTAATGTTCAGATCACCGTGGATAGCGTTGCTGAAATGTATGTTTCGAACAGCCCGGATTGCTCTTCAGGCGGTCAGTGGGTGCCATTGACCCGCCAGCTTAACTGGAGTTTGCTTAACCTCAACACCAATGCAAGTGTTTACGCAAAATTCAGATCGACTTATGGAAAAGAAACCCCGTGTGTGAGCGACTCGATTATTCACGACGATATTCTGCCGACATTATCGTTGGTGCAGGCCCCGTCGGCAAAGACAAACAGCGCAGCGACCGAACTGAAGTTTAATCAATACGATTCGGGCTCTGGCGTGGACAAGCTGGTTTGTCCGGCCGAAGTTTCAAATTGTGCACTCAACGTAAGTGTGGCAAACGCGGCCGATGGTCCGAGAGCTCAAAGTTACTATGTGATTGATAAAGCCGGAAATAAGTCTTTGGATTTGGTGGCAAACTGGCTGGTTGACCGTACGCCTCCGGTGCTGGCATTTGTAAAAAAACCGGCTACAAAAACCAGTGCCGCCGCTGTTGAATTTGAATTTAATGCTGTAGATACTTATTCAACGGCAAATACTTTTATGTGTCAGCTCAATACCGACCCCTATGCCGTTTGTCCGAAAATTTACACGTTGAATAATCTCAGCGAAGGTACTTACAGCATAAATGTAAAAGCTCTCGATGATCTCGGAAATACGTCATTGCCGCAGACTTACATGTGGACGATCAGCCGCAAACTGCCCCTGGTTAATATTACGAAAGGTCCCGAAATTTATTCAAACGTCAAAGGGGTATTTGAGTTTACGGGTGAAGATCAGTTTATGCGTCCGCTTAAGCAGTTTGAGTGCCAGCTCAATATGGGCGCGTGGCGGCTGTGCGTTTCACCTTTCGATCTGACGAACGAGATTCTGATCGAAGGCCTGAACAAATTCAAAGTGAGGGGTACAGACGTTGATGGTTTGGTTTCCGGCGAAGAAGAGCGGGCGTGGAATTACGATAAAACGGCACCGGTCCTTACTTTTGAAACCAAACCTGCGGCCTTCAGCAAAAATGCAAGCGAAGTGTTGAAAGTGATCAGTCAGGAAACGCAAGGGCTTAAAGAAATTGAATTTACTTTTGACGGCGTTGTGATTTCGAAATCTTTAATCAATCTGGTAACTGTAAATGATTTGAAAGAATTGCAACATAAGATTTCAGTTGTCGCAACGGATTTAGCCGGTAACAAAAGCGCACCGCTTATATTCGATTTCTGGAGTGATTTCACAAAACCTACTTTAAGTTTTCCAGATAGTAATTTCCCGGCACTGCTAACCCCAACGGCAAGCCCATTGTTAAAGTTTCAGGTTGCCAAGAGCGACAACAACACCGATCCGGGTAACACGATCCTGACGTATTTTTCACTGGCCAATCTCGACACCGCAATTGCCGGCGACGCCGACATTTACACGGGCTTTGCCTCGCCCGTGAACCTTGCAGGAGTCAAAAACGGCTCGCATCAGATCAAACTTTATGCCGTCGATAAAGCTGGCAATCAGTCGAGCTATTATGTAAGCAATACTTTCTTAGTGGATCTGTATCCGCCGATTATTACTTTTATTTCGCAACCGAATACGGACGTTCGACCGGCCACCACTCAGACAATCGACTACCTCGTGCAGGACAGCGGTTCAGGTCTGCAGACAGTCATCTGTAAACTCACTATCGATGGTGTGGTTCAGTACGAGGCGGCCTGTATTGCGGCAAAAAAATATCTGCTCGATCTGACCAAAGAAGGTGTGTATGTCTTTGCGATAACGGCCGTCGATAATGTGGGAAATCAGAGTGTTAAGTCGGTAACGTTTAAAGCCACGGAACAGTTTGCGCCGTTTGTTCATAATTTTACAGTCAGTCAGCAGTCGAACAATAAAGTGGACATACTGTTTGTCATGGACAACTCAAGAACAATGGTCGAAGAAAACAAAAAAACCGCTGACGCTTTTTCTGAATTTTTGTCGAACCTGGGGGCGTTGGATTACCGCATTGCTGTTAAAACAACTGACGTTGCACTTTCGCACGGTTCGTTGCTGCCGATCGGGGATTCAAAGAATGCCGTTCGTTACATCGACCGCAATACGGTCAATGCGCTGAGTATGCTGCAGCAGACGTTGCAGGTAAACTCTAACGGTTCGGGTGAAGAAGCCGGCCTTACTTCGGTACAGGGCTTTATTGATCGTATCGGCCTTGTCGGGTCTTATGAAAGCAGTTTCTACCGTTCAGATGCCGTGCTTGCAACAGTCGTTATTACGGACTCAGACGAGGCTATGCACGGCGGTTATCAGAGTTCGGAAGCTTATCTCGCCGATCTTAATCTGAAGCTGCCGGGTAAAACCTATATTCATCATTCAAATGTTATTCTGCCCGGCGATGCCGCTTGCCTTTCAACCGGTGAAGGCTATGGTGTTACTTATTTTGATCTTTCAAAACAGACGGGCGGAAATTCGGTGTCGATCTGCAGCCCGCAATATGGAAACCAGCTGAAGGATTTTGCCAGTTCGATAATTGCCAAAGTTTCAGAGCAGACGTTGGCCTGTAATCCGATTGACCAGAACAGAGATGGCGTATTGGATATTCAGATCAGCTACACAGATGCAGGTGGAGCTGCAGGTACAATCACAAATTTTGTGGTTGCGGGAAACAAAGTCAGATTTCTTACGCCGCTTGTATTGATCGGTGATTATGTGATTAATTACTATTGTGTGAAATAGCGTCGGTTGCAGTATTTTGTGAAAAAAAACCAAGTTGAAAAATTTCTGAAAAACTTTTCTGCACTCTGTAATCTTTCTGATGCGGTAAGATTTCCGAAGCTGGCGTTGAAAGAATATCCCTTTGATAACCGGCTTTTGAACATCAGCCCGCTTTACCGCAAAAGCCGCAGGTTTTATTTTTCAATTGGTGGCAAATTTTCTCCGAAAGTTTGTTCGACGATGCGGGCCTTAAGCGCTCAGGATCTTTTTAAAGATGAAATTGATTATAGCCCCATATTTTCAGAAATGCTGTGGTTCAGTTCACACGCGCGCGTTCTACCTGACGCCGAAATCGAGCTGGCGGCAATCAAACAGTTCAGCGATATCTCGCTTTTTCACGAGCAGAATCATCGTGTCATCTGGCGGTTGTTGCCACCGGCCCCGCAGGAACAGATTGATCTGCGACGCTATCTGAATTTTGCCGAAAGTCTGGTGGTAACTCTTGATCTGGCACTCGGGGATGAGTTGGGTAAAGAGTTGTCGTTAAGATTTGAGCACTTAAATGTTCTGTACCGGCCCGGTGTCAGCAACCCGTGGCGGGCTTCCCGAAAAGAGTACCGTCGCTACTTGCTTGCGGTACTGACGGCTACGTATTTTATACTGGAAGGTGTAGATCCGCGCGATATTCTTAAAGCCGTGAATTTTATTTTTCAGGACCAGAAACCGATCAACAAGGCAGCGGTCAGCCGCAGTCTTCAACTCAATGAGCATTTTACCAAAGTGACGAATCCGAACTGGCAGGCCCTTTACTGGCGAACCGCCGCGGTGAAACTGCAGAAGCTGCACCGGAATTCGCCGGAACCGGAATTTTATCTGCCCGAAGATCCACTTGATCTGCAGGAAGAGTACTTCTATGCCCGTCGGGTGTTTGACCATTACGGACTCTAAAAACCAACTACAATAGCTCTTAACTGATCCCTTAATTCAGTGTTGAGCTTTGATCTCTTCCAAAGAGTCGTAAATTTCTTCGTTGAATTGCTCAGTAGACATCGTTTTATCTAAAATCGGCAGCAGTACGAGCTCTTCTTGTTCGAAGTGGGCCTTCAGCAGGCCGAGCAACTGATAATTCAACTTCGTAAAGCGGCGCTCATCGGGGTAACGCAATCGCGTTTCAATTTCAAGTTCTGAAATCCAACGCGCTATTATCCGGTGTTCATAGCGTATCGACGACGTAAAAGGCGCGATGCCACTTGAAGCCCGCTTATCCACCGCCGGATAAAGTCTGCGCTCTTCCCAGTCGGAATGGTGGTGGATTTCATTTCGATAAATCAAGGCAATTTGCTGCATGATCTTTCGTTGGCTCTCGGCATGGGTGCCGATTAGGCCAATCGTCAACTCTTCGATTCGAACCAGAAAAGTTTTGAATTCTGCGAGCTTCGCGCGGATACGGTTCGTCGGGAGATGAGCAATCGCTTCTGTAATTTCGGGTCCTACTAATTGCGGCGTAACGGGCGGCACGGTATTCATGTCACAACTTCGGATTACGGTTATCGAGACTTAAAGGGCCAGAACCGAAGTAAAAAATCAGCAGTGCGGCACCCAGCATCGACGTGTTTTTCATGAACATGGCCCGTTGAAACATAACTTGCATCGGGTCGGTTAAATTCCAGAAATCATGCATCACGAGGGTAACCGGTATCAGAAATAAAATAATCAGCAAGGCGCCAACGCGCGTTTTATACCCGAGCACAACACTGAGGCTGCCAATTAAAATCATGGCACCCGAGAAAGGCACTAAGAAAGTGGCCATTGGCACCCCATGACCAGCGGCATAGTCTATCGTCGAACGCTGAAAGTGGCCCGCCGACGAAAGCAGAAACATCAACGCATAAAGAAAACGGCCAGCCGGAACTGCCACGTAAGACCACGCCGAACTTTGTGCAAGCCGTGCTAGCCCAAAATCAAATCTGAAATGTTCATTCGTGTGGATATTTGTCGCCATAAATTGCCTCCTGGCAATGATCTGCATTTTCAGGACCACGGGCTGACTGGCATTTCATTTGCTAATTTGCTGAACAGATGCTGTGAAGGATGTGATTATGAAGCGGAATTCAGATTCAAAAAATAAAACTCGTGAACAGGTCAGAGGCCCGGCGTTAACCGATCTGATGATTGACTCTGGCGTCAGGGGTGACGAATTCAGGAAAAAGAACAGTGGCGAAGATGTACTTAAAAATAAAATACATCATCCCGAGAGCAAACAAGAGAACCCCAAACGCTAGTCGAACAAGGATTGTAAATGAACGTAACTAATGAAATGCCGCCGGTTTCGGGATGTAATGCAAGTCACTGTGGTTATAATGTTGACCTGAAGTGCCATGCAAAAGCCATTACGATCGGAGATTACCTGACACCCGGCTGCGATACTTTTTTAGACGGTAACCGACACAGTAAAGAAATCACCCGCACCGCCGGTGTAGGTGCATGCAAGATTGCCATTTGTAAATTTAATGAAGATTTTGAATGCACAGCCGAACAGATTACGGTGGGGCAGGCTGAACAGCGAATAAAATGCCTGGCCTTCATTGAGCGATAGATTCGTCCTGAAACTTTTAGGGGAAGTTCTCTACATTTCTCTCGGAATTATTTCGGCCACAGTCGGCCTTAAAGGCTTTCTGCTGCCAAACGGTTTCTTTGACGGCGGCGCAATGGGTATTTCACTAGTGCTGAATCATTTTGTGCCTATCAATCTTTCCATTTTTATTGTGGCGGTAAATCTGCCTTTTGTTTTTTTAGGTTACAAACAGATTTCGAGAATTTTTGCCATAAAAAGTGCGATTGCGATTCTGGTGCTGGCAATTACGGTCTACTTTATTGAAATTCCGCCCTTCACACAGGATCGTCTGCTTATTTCGATCTTTGGCGGGATTTTTTTAGGAACGGGCATCGGGCTTTCAATCCGCGGCGGCGCCGTGATCGACGGAACCGAAGTGCTGGCGGTGCAGGTTAGCCGCAAATCCAGCCTGACAGTGGGCATGTTTATCGCGATGTTCAATTTCGGATTGTTTTTGTGCGTGGCTTATCTGGTTAATATCGAGATGGCGATGTATTCAATGCTGACGTATGTTGCGGCCTCGCGCAGTGTGGATTATCTCGTTAACGGCATTGAGGAATATATAGGTGTTACAATTATTTCGCCCCATTACGAGGAAATTCTTGATGTGTTAACCCACCAGTTGCAACGCGGGGTAACGGTTTATCGTACGGAAGGCGGTTACGGTAAAACCGGCGACGTAACCGAAGAACGTAAAGCTCTTTACTGTGTCGTAACTCGCCTTGAAGTGACACGTCTTCTTGATGAAATCGAAAAGCTTGACCCCGAAGCATTTATTATTCAGCACTCGATCAAAGACACCCGCGGAGGCATGATCAAAAAAAGACCGCTCCATTAATGTTTTTTCGGAATCTGGTCCTTGCCTTGCAGCCGCCAGACCTGAGGAGAATCACTATGTCTATTGAATTACCAAAACTTTCATTTTCGCTGGATGCACTTGAGCCCCATATTTCAAAACGCACGTTGGAATTTCACTACGGAAAACATCATCAGGGTTACGTCACAAAAGTAAACGAACTGATCAAAGACACGCCGCTCGAAAATTGCGGGCTGGAAGAAATAATGACTGCGACTTATCACAAGCATCCGAAAATTTACAATAATGCCGCGCAGGTCTGGAATCACAATTTTATGTGGAAATGCCTGACGAGCGCCGGCGGCGAGCCTTCTGAAAAACTGCAAAAGGCAATTTCGCGCAAATTCGGGTCGGTGGATGAATTTAAGAATAAATTTACCATTGCGGCCCGCGATCTTTTCGGTTCGGGTTGGGCCTGGCTCGTCAAAGACAAAAAAGGCGAACTGCAGTTGCGTTCGCTCAGAAATGCCGAAAACCCGCTGCAACTCGGAGACGAACCGCTGCTGACCTGTGATGTGTGGGAGCACGCCTACTACCTTGATTACCAGCACGAGCGCCCAAAATACCTCGAACACTTCTGGTCGCTCATCAACTGGGAATTCATCGAAGCAAATCTTGAAGCGGTCGGTATTCAGAAAACCGCAAAGGTTCAGGTAGCTATTCGGAATATGAAAAACACGGAAGCGAGACAATCCTTCGAGTAGTGGATTTAATCAGCAAAAAATCTGAACTCGCGGGCATTCATTTTGCACTTCGCTTGAGTTAGACAAAACCGTTCAGGCCGAACGGTTTTTTAACCCAAGGAGGACCCGTGGAAGATATGGATATGAGTTCAGAATCAGTCAGTCAGCGAGACAAAAAAATGTCGGGCAAATACAGATCAGAATTGCCAAACGAAATTATCGAAGAGCAAACTAAAAAAATCCCCAATCTGGTGTTTCTGGGCTTCGCCCTGGCGAGTATGGCTGCCTCAGCGGTGTTGACCGCACGAAAGCAAAAAGTAATGGGTAATTTTGTCGGCCTTTGGGCACCGGCAATCCTCAGTTTCGGACTTTATAATAAACTGGTAAAAGTGGAAGACGAACTTTTGCGCAATAAGCTGCATTAGTTTGTTCGGAGATTTTTCCGGTCTGAAGCGAACGGACTTTTTCATGAAAACTTTGAAAACCCCGTTCGCTTATTTTTCTTCAGAACGTAACCTAAACTGAGGCAAATTCGGACGACACAAGCGGGGATATTTGACCCGACTTCAAATTCCTGCAGGCGGAGCGATTGTAGGCAGAGTCTGCGGGGCAGTTTTGTACTTCAAATCCGAAGTTTGGTGCCAAGCTTGAGTTGCTATCTGGGTATTTCGATTTCCTTTTGGAACCGATTTTGTTTTCCAAATGTGGTTTAAATCACTTTAAATCAATCTTGAAGAACATTTTGACTGAATCTTGATTGGTACAGAACTTGTAAAGAGCAACCCGTAACGAAAATTCAAATACGGGGGTATTTAATGAAGAATCTATTTTTAACAATTACATTTTTAATCGGCGCAATTTCTACAGCTGCAGAGTCTGCAAAGAAAGCCCAAGGCGTTCTGCAATATAAAGTAACCGAGGCCAAATACGCATTTGTGCATGTACAGAATGCAACCCGCGCACAGCTCATTCTTAATTATGATAATTTAGAAGTTTCGCTTAATATTAAGGTGGCATTCCATTGCCCGGATGGCCGAATCTGTGCGCAGGTTATGCCTGTACCGATTCAAGTTGAACTACCGATCGTCGATATCGAAACTGACATGTGTGGAATCCGTACGGTGACCGCGATGTTAGACGGCAGACCTGCCGACGGCGAATTGCAACAGATCAAAATTATTGACCCGAGCAAAATGACTTGCCGGACATTCGTGGCTGTTCAGCCCAAAGCAACTTACGTCACTTCTTTTTATGATCGACTTGACGGTAAAACTGTAACCAATAAATCAACAATGTTACTTGCTCTCCAGGCTGTTAATGGTGACCACCTTGAATTAGACGGCCTTTCGGAAACTTCACTCGCGCCGGCAGTTCTGGACTAAAAAGGTACGCCGTACCTCATCCCCCGATCCCGCGTTGGCTATTTTTTTGCAATTACGATTGCAGTTAGCACTGCTTAAAAACGAGGGGGAAATGAAAACGAATAAAAAACTGGCCACGAAACAAAATCAAATTGACATTATCAAACTGATTCTCGAAGACCATGTTCCGCTGAAAAAGCTGATCAAGGCATTAAAAAATCCCCACATAAAGATGTCGGAAAAAAGACCGAGCTTTGAAAAATTCGCAGTTCAGTTGCTGGCACATGCCAAACCTGAAGAAAATAGCCTGTATTGTTGGATGCAGGAAAGCAAAGCCGAAGCCCGCATGGAAGCCTTTGAAGGCCTAACCGAACACGCCATAGCGGAACATCTTATCGAAGAAATCCGTTCTACTACAGACAAAAATGAATGGCTCGGAAAAGTGAAAGTGCTCGGCGAACTGGTCGAACATCACATTCAGGAAGAAGAAACCTCCATGTTTAAATTAGTGAAAAAAGAATTCAACATGGGAATCCGCGCTGAGATCGGTGCTGAGTATCTGAAGCAAAAAGAAGAATACGAAGAAAATTTAAAAACTTTTCGGAAGCGCGCACGCAGACCAACCTACCAACTGGAGAGTACACTATGAAAAATTTAAAGAAATTCGTGGATAATGTTAACGGAAAAGTGATGGCCCCGATTCTGATGTACATGCTGGGCGTACCGGGCTTTCTGGTTATCCTACTGTGGTTTTTCTTCTTTCGCGGTAAATAAAAAAATAGTAAACCAAACCGGCGAAGGCGCCACCGAGATGGGCACCATGACCGATGGGTAGCCCACCGCCCCCGGCCTGTGCGAATAGCCCCCACAGATCCAGCCCCACAAAAATCACCACCGCCCAGAGCGCCGGCACCGGAATAAATCCGAACAGTAGAATTTTCTGCTGTGGGTAGAGTAGCGCAAACAGCAACACAACCCCGGAAACTGCACCCGAGGCACCCAGTGCGGGAAGATCTGGATCGTGCATGATGACAGCCGAAACTGCGGCGTGGCAAAAAGAACTGAACACGGCCGCCGCCAGATAGAACCACACAAAACGCGAAAGTCCGATAGTTGCCTCAACAGCGGCTCCGAAACTGCTGAGTACAAACATATTCATGAAGACATGGAAAAAGAGATTATGCGAAAATGCCGAAGTCAGTAAAATCCAAATGCTGCCTTTTTCAAGGCCGCTCCAGCTCACAAGAAAATTGTTGACCATAAAATCAGTACTGACCGGGCCACCTTCACCGAGCGAGAGATTCCAGGCAAGAAATACCCCGATGTTAAGGATAAGTATGATAGCGACTGCCGAAAACGAGGTTCTGAACATCCGGGGGCTCCTTCTTGTGTGCACCCAAACGCTATCAATATTCAGACCAGAAACTAGCCCATAGTGAACGTTGAGTCGCCATCAATTATCGGTGGTTCATCAACAGGGTCAACCGGAATTTCAAAGCCGCCGCCGGAATCACCGCCGCTTTCAGTTGTGTCGCCCGAAGCGGGATCGCTGCCACCGGTATCGCCGCCACCGGTGTTGGTGTCATTGCCGTCGGTCACGGGATCAGGTGTAATTTCCGGATCGTCATCGACGCCGCCGCCACCGGGATTTGAATCAAACGGAATTTTTGTAACGGTTAAAAGTTTAAGCACCGGTTTCAGTAAACAACCGCCGTTGCCTTTTACAACAACTGACTTTTCAGCGTCAAAGTCCATGACCATCGAATAAACCGAACCGCTTTCAAGCGTAAACGGCTGCGCAAGATGAATTTTTATTCCCGACTGTTGAGCGCTCGGGGTCTGCATCTCGCAACGTGAATCATCGCTCTTTATTGCATGATTATTCTCACCTTTTAAAATCAGACGTATTCCCGTGATTTGCAGACCCGTAGAAAGGCTCATGTCCTGCATCGGCAACAGTACGCCGTTTCGTAACGTCATCAGATCGACCATTCCCAGCCCCTGACTTACGATAATCCGGCCGCGAGCACCGCCTTTTTGCACAAATAATTCGGCGTGATCAATATTGACGAACACACTTTTAAGATCGCGTGAAGGCGCATCAGTTAAACTGATTCTCAGATTATTTGCAGTTACCGGGAAGCTGCTGACAGGCAATGAAGGCGAATCTGCAGAGGCAGGAAGACCGGAAGTTTCACCCCCTAATAATGAAGTCCCGGATTTACAAGCCACCAAGGTGCTTAAAAGTGTCAGTGCTAAAATCGTCCCTAATTTCATTATCAACCTCCTGGTAGATACAGAAAAAAGAATAACAAAGAAAAACACCGATAGCGAATATTTGAATTGGCGTGTGCCTAATCTGGAATGGTGCCGGAAGTGTAAAACCTTTGATTAGGAATGAGGAAAATAACGTAAAATATTTTTACAATAATCCGAACATTGCCGCTTAGGCTAATTTTTCGGTGCGGAGCTAAAGCACAATGGCCAGCGGAACAGGCTGAAAACATCCGACGATTGCAAGCAGAAAAGTTAACGCCCAAAGGGCTGCGATAAATCTTAAATAAGTCATAAAAGTTCTCCCGAATATAGTGGCGTCTGAAATATTAATTTAGTGTTAAGGATTTGTAATGAAGAGAGCAGAGTTGATACCAAAATCATAACTAGTACCAGCTGAATTCACAAGGCAGAGACCGTCATAACCCGAATTTGTTTTTTTGTTTCGAATTGAGATTTCAGCTCTGATTCCTTGACTTAAGTCTATATGAAAAAGCACCGAAAAGCAGATAGCAGTATGAATGCGGTACGTCTCCTCTTTATTTTGTTTTCTGCTTTGGCGCTCCTTTGGGGTTGCAGCGGTGTTGTTGACAATGAAAGTCTTTCTCCGAACCCGAAGGCCGCTGAAAGTTTAGCGGTAAGCCCGGTTTCTCCGTCATTTGATGCCACGCCGACAATCAGCGGTACAGCAACGGCTTCAACCTCACTCAAGCTTTATGCGGGTGGCAATTGTTCGGGTTCGCTGATTGGAACAGGCTCTGCAGATTCTGCCGGCGCCTTCAGTTTAACCAGCTCGGTGCTAGGTGAGGGCAATTATAATTTTTCGGTTCTTGCTACCAGCGGCGGCGGCTCGACATGTTCAGAAGATTCTGTTGTTTATACCGTTGATACGACTCCGCCGCTTTACACAATCAGTGCGCCTTCGCTTGCGCTGGTGCATTTAACTTCTGCGGCTGTTACGTACACAACAAGTTATATCAGTACCGCCAGCGTAGACCTGCAGGCCGCTAACATCGTGCTGAACACCACCGGCACGGCAACATGCACGGTTGCGGTTGCGGGTGGCACAACCACGGCTCCCACGGTTTCCCTTTCTAACTGTACCGGCAGCGGCAGCGTCGGGATCAGTTTCAACGAAGGTTCTGCAACAGACGCCGCAGGAAATCTGGCGGCTTCGCTCGCGAGCCGTACGTTTCTTGTTGATAATTCAGGAGTGTCAACTGCGGTGTTCAGTCCTGCAACCGGTGTGGTGAGTACGCTGCCTGCGTCAGTTAGCGTTACGTTTTCGGAACCTCTCGACGGCTCTTCAGTAGCCGCATCGGATTTTGCAGTCAGCGGCAGTTGCGGAACGCTTCCGACATTGGCCCTTACAAATGTTGTCGGCGCGGTTATTTCGATTACTCTTACCGGCGGAGTTTGTGCGCTCGGCGAAACCACGGTCGTAACGCTGAACCTTGCCGGCGTAAAAGATGCCGTCGGAAATCCCGGAACGGGCAGTGTTGCCGCAACTTATACAGTGGATAACATCGGGCCGACTGCAGTTAACTTCAGTGTTCAGACGTCACGAGTGGCGGCAATTCCTGCAAGCTTTACTTTAACAATGAATGAAGCCGTAAGTTTAGCAAGTGTTGCCGCCGCTGACTTTCCGGTTACGGGCACGTGTTCACCGCTACCGGTGCTCGAGGTTACCGATGTAACAGGTGCGGTTGTAACTGTGGCGTTGACGGGTGGAACCTGTCTGCAGGATCAAACGGTGATCGTGGCGGCCAATCTCGCGGGCCTCAATGACGTAACCGGAAATGCGGGTTCAGGCAATTTCAGTCAGACTTACACTTTTGATAGTGTTGGGCCAGTGGCAACAGCGTTAACGCCCGATACGGCTTCGGTGGTTACGATTCCGGCTTCGGTCACAGTTACATTTTCTGAAAACCTGCTGGCGTCGTCAGTTGCCGCTGCAGATCTTGTGATCAGCGGCACGTGCGGCACTTTACCGGTTGCAAGTTTAGCAGGTGTTGCAGGAGCAACAGCAACGTTCACACTTGCCGGAGACAATTGCGCTGTTGGCGAAACGGTTATCGCAAGCCTTGACGGCTCAGCTATTACAGATGCGGCAGGCAACGCCGGTACCGCAAGTGTTTCGTCCACCTATACTTTCGATAATGACGGGCCTTCAAGTATTTCAGTTGCACCGGCAAGCGGTACCGTTAATGCGATTCCCGCCAGTATTACATTTACTTTCGATGAAGCGCTGCTGGCTTCAAGTGTTGCCGCCACCGATGCCAGTGTTATCGGAACCTGCGGCACTTTGCCAATTGTTTCTCTCAGCAGCGTTACAGGTACCACAGTGGTGTTCGGCTTAAGCGGCGCGGTTTGTTCAAACGGCGCAATTGCAGCGATTACTTTGAATGCCGCTAACGTTACCGACCTAGCTGGCAACTCCGGCAGCGGTTCGCGTGTGGCAAGTTTTACTATCGATAGCGTGGGCCCGGTACCGTCATCAGTTGCGCCGGTTTCCGCAAAATTCACCGCAATGCCAGCAGCGGTGAGTATCACTTTTGATGAATCGGTACTGGCGGCTTCGGTTGCCAATTCCGATCTTGCAATTTCGGGTACGTGTTCGGTGTTGCCGACAGCCAGCGTAACAAGCGTTGCGGGGGCCGTTGTTAATTTTTCCTTGAGCGCGGCCACCTGTGCTGAAAGTCAGACTCTGATTCTAACAATGCCCGGAAACAGTATTACGGATGCTTTGGGTAACGTCGGTTCCAATTCGCAAACGGTCACCTACACTAAAGACACAACCGGACCAAGTGTACTTTCATTTGCACCTGCCACCGGAGACGTGATTGCAATTCCAACATCGGTTAATGTTTCGTTTGATGAGGCGTTACTTGCGGGCTCGGTCGCGGCCGCGGATTTTTCAGTTTCCGGTTCGTGTACAATTTTGCCGCTGCACTCAGTTTCGGGTGTGGCGGGGCAACTGGTTTTCATCGGCCTTTCTGGCGCGGTCTGCGCCAACGGGCAAAATGCAATTGTAAGCGTCAACAGCGCCGGTATCAGCGATCTGGCCGGTAATGCCGGTGTAGGAACGCCTTCGGTTGCTTTCACGGTGGATAGTGCGGGCCCAAGCTTAAGCTCGGTTACGCCAAACACCGGCGCACCACCGGCGTCGGTAACTTTCAGCTTTAATGAAAATCTGAATCCGGCCACGGTTACTGACTCTGATTTCATTTTAAGCGGCACATGTACAAGCCAGTCGCTTAGTGTTTCCGCAGTTTCAAATGCCGACGTGATGCTTTCGCTTTCAGGTGCCGCGTGCGCACCGGGCGAAACGGTCATTATCAGTACCGACGCCGCTACCGTAGCTGATACTGTTGGCAATTCAGGCTCTGGAACAAGCTTCGTTACATTCACAGAACCATAACCAGAACCGTAACCATAACAATAATTAATACCTGAAATTACTTTTGATAAATTGCGCTTCGATCCGTGCGTCACTAAGCTGATTTTTTTTACAGGCGGATTCATGAAACTTCTTTTTTTTGCAATCATAACTTTTTTATTTGTTTCTTTCACGCGGGCCCAGATTCTCGAATTCGCCCAGCACAACCGGCAGATTCAGCCGATGAATATCGAACTGATGTCGTTTATCGCCCAAACTCTTCACGCCGGCAAGCCCGCACTTAACCTGGATTGCGAAGTTCGTGTGCGGGAAATAAAACAAGAACGCAAGTTCTCAGATGGCGTAAAGATTATTGAAATGCTTGAAGTTATTTACCGTGGCGCCGTTACGAATCCCACTCCGCAGAAAGCTTATTTTCCGGTGGGATCGGTCATAGTCAAAGCGCAAAAGGTGTCGGCGTTTTCGGGCACCGTCGAAGAAATTCAACTTGAGGCCGGAGACTTGGCTAACAGCCGCTTCACGTTTCAACACAACGGACGTGGGGAAATAGTTTCGATGAGTTTTGAAGATGATCTCAAAACGTTACCGTGCCGATTAAAGCCCTAATAGATTTCATTAGGCCGTATCATTTATAGAATCGAAAATAGTATTTAAGTTCTGCAAATCGGAATCCGATTGTAAGAGTATGAAAAAGTACATAATGCTTCCTGTGATGATGCTCTGTTTTGTATTCTCAAATAATGAAGCGCTGGCCAGCAAAGGTGCCGCCCATAAATACTTAAGTTCAAACTACACTTCAAGTAGCAAAACGAAGAAGAATAAAGTCAGTAAAAAGAAATCAAAAACTTCAGCCAAAGTGTCCAAAGTCGGCAAGAAATACGGCCGAAACGTCGCTTTAGTTTCAAAAACCAAACCGAAAAAGAAAAAGTACAAATCTCCTTACTAAAGGGGAAATGTACGCCGTACCTAAAACCTCCATGTCCATTATTCCGGCCCTGCAGCTTTAAAAAATCGGGTTTATTTACCCAACATGACCGTGATCATACTTTTTGAGTAGCCGATGTCCTAGTATCAATTAAATCGAATTGATATAAAGGATGGCCTCATGCTCTCAAACAGGATCTTTAGCCCGGGATTTAAAGGAATTGTCGCGATTGCAATGCTCGCTTTGCTGACCGGCGTTTCAAAGCCTGCCACTCCGCCGGCAGAAACTAAGATTACGTTCGCGCCGGAAAGCAAACTGAAACTAAACGGCGATTCTTCATTGAAAAAATTTTCAGCCGCAACTAGCGTGCTGGAACTGCGCGCCGCCGCGAAACCAATTTCAAATGCGGGGCTGAAGTTTACCCCCACTGAAGTATCAATGCGTCTCGAAGTCAAAGACCTGAAATCGGGCGATGGCACACTCGACAAACATATGTATGAGGCCCTGAAGTCTGAAAAATTCCCGGCGATTGAAATGAAATTAGATCAATTCGAATTCAAAGATCAATACTCGGCAACGGCTTCGGGGATTTTAACCGTGGCCGGCGAAACCCGGCCCATTGAACTGAAACTGAGCATCAGTATCGACGGCGATAGAATAACAATTCGCGGAGCTAAAAGTCTGTTGATGACCGATTTCGGAATTGAACCGCCGAAAATGATGATGGGTGCGCTGAAAACCCGAAATGAAATTGAAATTATTTTTGAAGTTTTATGTACAACTGAAAACAAACAGAAAGGTTAAGAAGATGAGATCACTGAAGGAAATAAGTTTTTTAATTACTCTCGCAATGGGGGTTGGCCTCACGCAGGCCTCAGCGGTTGAATTGATTAAAAAGGACGACGTCAGTTTCAATCTTGGCGGGCGATTTCAGCTTTTCGGCGTAGGCCAACGGGTGATTGATCCTTACAAAGACAACAACCGGCTATTTCTGTTCCTGAAACAGGCGCGAATTTCCGCGAGCGGGCAAATCGAAGACTACAAGTATTACACCGAGTGGGCCATGGGCGGGGAAGAAGCGGTAAAAAATTTAAATTCATCGGTGAGTCTGCTGGATATGCGCGCCGATGTGCCAATTCTCGATTCAACATTTCTGCGTCTCGGGCAGTTTAAAACCCCGTTCGGGCGCGAGGCGCTGACCGATGATGGAGCACTAAACTTTACCGACAGATCCATCAATCATCTCGTGGGCGTGCTCGGCCGTGATGTGGGTATGGCGGTGGTTCTTCAGCAGCAGGGTTTTATGGGAACCGTCGGGATTTTCACCGGCGGCGGACGCGATAATCCAGAGCGCTATTTGCCCGAGCAACTCGGAGTACCACTAGTTGTTGCCCGTGTGGGTTACGACAGTCAGGGCCTTGATCCTTATACTTACAAAGCCAGCGGCGTAAAAAACGAAGCTGAAAATTCTTTCGCAGCTTTTCTGAATTTCGCGTACATGGAAGATTCAGCGGTTGGTCACT
>JANPPN010000029.1:0-112505 GCA_031428535.1 Bdellovibrio sp.
AATGGAAGTCTGATAATTTCCGGTTCGGACTTTTTTTGTTGTTATATCGACATCAACGATGCCGTTGAGATTCATTTCGACGGCTTTAAATGCGAGCCGAAGGATAATTTCATCGTAGTCAGAACATTCTGCGATGTAAATCGAATCTTCAAGTCTCTTTACAAATCTGGTTTCTTTAAACTGGGCTTTCATGAAAACCAAAGTGTTTTTTGCCTGTTCCATCATTTCATTGTATTTATGCTGCTCGGGTAAAACTTTCTGCGTGTAACACGTTTCACAAAATGCCGTATGTTGCAGATCTGCCGGAATTTTTTTCAGAAAAGAAAAGTTATTTTCTTCAACAAATTGAGTGCATTTTTTACAGATAGTATCCTGGCAGATACCACAAACAAGATTGGCTTTAGGTTTAAAACACGAACAACAACTGGGCGACGTCATGCGCATTTGATATCATAGGCGGCGCGGGAATGACATAGGTAATCTTTGCAAAATGAGCACAACAAATTTGTTGAGAATTATCTTTTAGATCGGATTAATAAATAATGAACCTATGTAAAAGCCGCCAAGACCAGTAAGAACCCCGCCTTTTGTAGGACAAAGAATATATCCATCCGTGCTCAGAGGACCAGCTGGTAAAGAGAAACGGACGACGTCTGCAAGGACCGTCGGGCTATCGACCGCAACTTCAGCAAACCCGGCAATTTCAAGCCACAGCGGAAAACATTTCATATTATCAAAACCGCCATTGGTGGCGTTGATTTTACTAAAAAGCTTAAATCCGTCAAATCCTGCGGCTGTCGTTATTCCGGAAAAAACACCTGGCAGGGCTTTAAAATTGTAAATCAACGGCGCGCTGCCGGTTATATTGAATTTTTTGATAGAACCGGCATCCGCGATGTAGCTGAAAGCACCGCCTTTTGCGCGCGCCGTATCGTTTCCACCCCCGTCAAATTGCATTTTTGTAATCGAGATCACATCTTTTGTGTACAACGCTACGGACGTGTTGCATGCGCCATCGTAGGCCGAGTCGATACCGCCGATACCATAGATGCTGGCCGTTGTGTCGTTTCCTTCATCGAAGGTGAGCGGCGAAGTGCCGGAATTAGTTGAAGAGAGATTCAGAAAGGCCGAAGCGGCCGATTGATGTTCGATGCAGACTTTTTTATTCGAAACTGAGGCAGATGGGCCGAAGAAGCCATACACAATATCGTGATTTTCGTTAACCGGTATCCAGACAGAACTGCGATTAACAAAATAGGTGCTTGGACGGTGAATCCGAGCGCGATTAGGGATTGCAGTCCCTCCGAATGGAGTAACCGGAACGAGGTTATTAAGTGTAATACTCTGAAACTCCGGAATGGGCGTGCCGGATTCAAATCTATAACTCATCGGAAAAGTCTCTGAAGCAAACAGGTCAAACCAACCGTTTACAATTTCACCGAAGCCGATGTCCATATTCATGCCGGATGCGGCATGGTTCATACTTATAACGACATTGCCGGTTGGTCCGCTGTCGCCAACCGTTAGATATCTGCCAACAATGCTTCCGCCTTTGAACAGTCCCAACGAAGCCAGAGATATTGTGACCGGCGGCGGCTCAGCAACGAGCAGGTCAATCAACGTTGAGCCGTACTGTACTTCGGTACTTGAATCCGGCAATAGATAAATGGCCAGGATCTGAATCTTACGGGCAAGGCCTGAAGGAATATCAAGAACAACTTCAGACGTGAGCTGTGTACCGGCCTCTGTAATTTTGTCCATCTTCTGATTGAAAACGATGGTTTTAAAATTTTCACTGTTAACATTGACAATAATCGCTTTCAGACATTTCGTACACGTGAGTGCCGTCTCATTTTTATACGTTGGTAGCTGAAAAGCCACTTGCGACTTTTCAGATGTCGGTCGTTCGCAGCCTAGGCCCATTAACATCATTAAGCCGACCAGTGCTGTTCTTGCAATTTTAGTCTTCACTGTTGCACCTCAATCTTAATTAACGTATCGACTTTCTACGGTTTAACTTGACTGTTTTTTGACTCGAAACTATTCGATTGCATAAAATATTTTCACCTCGGTTTGAGACGTTTTAAAATAAGAAAGGAAATACAAACTATTTGGGCTGGAGCGGCAAATAATTAATGACCGATCTTGTTGATTTGTCGCCGACTGATGATAAAGTAATACATAAGAAATTATTTGGGAAAATTATGATTAAATTTATTTTTGTTTTTATGCTCTTGAGCCTCGCAAATATTGCATTTGCTCAAGAAAACACGGTCAAAGCCTATTTTGTTCTTAACCCCATGGGCGATTTCATCGGAACAATGAAAGTTATCAGCGGCAGCGTCAGCCTGCAAGATGGCAAGTTTAAGGGAAAGGACATCGTAGTCGACCTCAATAGTTTATCAACCGGCATGGAATTACGGGATGATCACGCCAAAAACAAATATCTTGAAGTTAAAAAATACCCGACAGCTGTTTTGTTGGAAGCGGTCGGCGCCAATGGCGTTGGAAAAGCCCGCATTAAAGTTAAGGATAAGGAAAGTCTTGTTAGCGGCACTTATAAAGTTTCAAGTTCAGGAAAAAACTTAAAGGCCGAATTTAAAATAAAATTATCAAGCTTCGGTATTGCGGAAATTAACTTCAAAGGCATTGGCGTTGAAGATGAAGTTCGGATTGAAGTTGTCGTACCGGTTGTTCGCGGTACGGATTCAGCGACTCCAGCACCTAAAAAATGATGAAGTCCATTTACATCCTTCTTGCCGGCTTAGCAGTTTTTTCGTGCGGAAAACCTGAAAACAGTTCTTCTCAAGACCGCGCACTTTACACGAAACGGGAATCCGGTTCGCCACAGTTCAATGCGGCCGCAGCTGCCATTGCAAGCAAGTGCAGCGAATGCCACGCCTCTTGGTCCGGCTATAGTGAGGCTGATTTTAAACAGTCTGGCCTTATCGTTGCGGCAAATATTGATTCATCTAAAATTTATTATCGTAGCCAAACCGCTTCAAGCGGACCAGGCCCACGAAATATGCCTTCTGCCGGTCGACCGACATTTACTGCGCAAGAAACCACAGCGATTGTTGACTGGATAAACTCCGTCGTTCCTTAAAATATACGGTTAATTGCGATCGAATACGCCAATGATTTACTGTCGCTCATCGTGCCGAGTGACTGAGTCAATCGGACTTCCTGAAAAATATCGTAATCGATATCCAGAAAAAAACCAAGGCTTGTGACCGTGCCGAGGTCACCGATTTTGCGATTATTCAGCACAAAGTTAGGCCCGTAGGTAAAAGTTCGGGTTGAACGCCAGATGATTTTATTTGAAAGCCAGATTGATGAAAAGCTTCTTCGTGGCGCAACGCCATTTGACTGCTTGTGAACATCCGCAGTTCCCGACAATATCGAAACAGAAGATAAATTCCGAATTCGCTCGCCGAGATTCATCTGGTAGCCACCCAAGGCGCCGAGACCGGTAAAAGAAGTCAGAGCACTGCTTTCAACATTGGAAACGATGATCGGCACAAGTTCCTGCCATGAATTAGAAGATACTCCGACAACGTACTCAGCATTGGCCTGACTCATTGCAAACACTGATAATAGACTAACCGCTAATTTTACCATGCTACATACACCTGACTTTGAAGATTCCATTGATCGGGGCTGGTGTTTTCCTGCGCGATACTTCTGACGTTCACCAGTTCAATCCGCATTTCAGTTTTTTTCCACGGAAATAACATAAAGCCCATTGCCAGCTGGTTGGTTTCGCTGCCGGTTGAAGAACTGAGCTCGGGCTTAAACGACTGAAAAGTTGTCATAAAGTTATAACCCTGACTGAGTGAAATTATTCCCTGCAGAAAATTGTAATAACCGCGGTTGCTGCGTTCAACGGAGGTTCTTGAGTAGTTATCATAAACACCGAGTTCAAAAAGAAAACTTTTTCCCTTGGCAAAACCAAGGCGCGACAAAAATGCATATCGTTTTTCAATTTTGAATTCATTTTCAGACATCAATACCGAACCGCCGGCGGCAAAGGTTTCATCAAAATAATATTCACCCGTTGCGGCGATACCCAACTGGCGCAGTTCTTTTTCCTGACCGAGATTTCCTTGGAATACATTTCCGGAAATATCGTATTGCTCGGTTGCCTTCTGAACAACGATGCCGTGGGCCTGATCGCTTTGTCCTAATCCGATAAGCCCTCTGTTGACGGCAGTATGGTCGGGATGGCGGATTCCGTAGGTTTTATCGAGGAGGCCTACGTAGACAATAAGGCCCTTATCCATGATCCAACGGACGTAGTGACGTCGGGAAGTCCAGTTCGGTGGTGGAGCTTCATTACTGCTCTGAAATCGGCGCGGAGTCGGCTGATAGCCATAGTTTGTAATCACACTTAAAGTATTTTTTTGATTAAAATGAAAGACTAAATCGATATCACCTTGCATGTTGATCCAGCGGGTAGCCTGCTTTGAACCGCCGGCGTCGCTGACGAGTGCAAGTCCGCGATATTTTATTCCTGGGCGTATCCACCATGGAATTTCTGTTGAGCCTAGAAAGCCTGATTCTTCTGCCAATTGATCGCCGGTTTTACTGGTGAATTTGCGCGAAGTCATTTCTGAGGCAAAAACGGCGCGGCCGTAATCGTTCAGCGAACCACCGCCATTACCGTTGTAGTGACAGGTTAAGCATGACTTGTATCCGTAAGAAATAAAGTTGGGATAAGCCCAAGCTACGCTTGAAATCAGGATAGAAAAAAGCAAGCCTAATAAATGCATTGCAGAGATTTCAGTTAATTCTGGTATTATGTCAATTTAACTCTGCCTAAACAGTTAAAGTGACTTAATTTTATACAACCCCACAGAGGCTTGACCGGAAAAAAAACAAGGCTGATACTTTTTAACAAGAACATCTGCGGAAGGTAAAACAATGGACGTAGCCGAAATATTTAGTTCACTTTTTGACAGCCCGATTACTAAGCTATTTTTACTTTGGACAGGTCTCGGATTAGCTGTAGGCGTTGTGGCAAAAATAATTCTGCCAGGCAGCGAAAATATGGGGTGGATCCGAACAATTTTAATGGGGCTTGCGGGATCTTTTCTGGGTAATTTTTTAGCGCCAAAAATGCTCGATTGGCCAACCTATGCACCCTTCAGCCTGCCCGGTTTTGCAATCGGAATAGCCGGCGCAATGGCCCTCGTTCTTGTGAACCGCGTCGTTACAAAATCTTAGCTCCGGCCCTTGAGCACCACATAGGTAATTTTAAAAAACTTAATCAGGAACAACAGCAGCAAAAAACCGCCCGTTATCCATTTTGCACTTGTAACATAGCCGAGCCAGATGAAGTTTTTGGCAATAGGTCCATTCGCCATAAGACATTCAATAACAGTTTTAGTTTCGAAAAAATCGAGCCCTGCGGGTAGTATCGCGAAAAATTTTATATTCGGAACTTTGTAAAAAACCCGTTTGAGACTTAAAAATAAAATCGCAGTGTAGACGACAATAAATCCCAGATCAAAAAATTCATTTACCAGATAATGAAATGCCGCTTTGTTGCTGAGTGAAGAAAAAAATTTCGTGGCTTCAGCCCCGGTATAAAAAAATCTAGCATCTAGAATATCGGTCGAACCGAGTTTGGCAAAAGTTATGATAAAAATTAAAAAAATCGCCCAGAGCGCGACCATTCTAAAATCAAAATACCTAGGCCGCATTGGCCCCACAGCATTTTTTATATTTTTTGCCGCTGCCGCACACACAGGGATCATTCCGTCCGATTTTAGGGGCGTCGCGCATGACAGTCTGAGGTTTTTCGTGGTGATGTTGATGGCCTTCGCCTTCATTGTGCGTGTGTGAATCGCCTTCGACAAAATACCACTGCCCGCCTTCGCTCTTTCGGAACTGCGCGGTTTCATGATGATCGAGTGCCTTACCGTCGGCCTGATAAGTTGCGATAAATTCGACAGTGCCTTTTTTATCTTGCTCCTGCCCTTTATCAGTAGAAAGAATTTTCAGACCTTTCCACTTGGCATTTTCGGCCCACTGTTTCGTGCTTGCGGCATCAAAATCACCGCGAGACTCGGGCGCAAGGGTTTTCTTCAGATACTCGATGTCTTTACAGGTAAATGCCGTGTAACGCGAACGCATCAATTGCTCTGCAGTATCCGGTAATTTTTTGCCGGTCAGAAAAGGTTCACAACAATTCTTGAAAAGTTCAGCCGATCCGCACGGGCACGTCATATTTGTCCTTTGAAGTTAAGTTTGAAACGGGTTTATTGCACCATGAATAAATGCAAAAGTCTTGGAATTAAGTACGTAAACTAATACTATAGTCTATCCTGAACAGTCCGGCCAATGAGGTCCGAACAACACCACCGAACACCACCACAAGTGACAGAAGCCGATTAGAGTTTTTTATTGGTACTGTTTTTTTCCTGAACTGAATACCTGAAGCCGAGCAAAACCCCGAACTGGTCTGAATTTTCATTCTTTTTATTTGTAACAGACATCGAGTAGCGCGCGTCTATCACAACGACATAAGCCGACTGCTTTAAGAGTTCTTTCTGTATCGAAAGATCGAAACCGTATTCAACCGTGTCTTTGGCGGACGTGTCGATTTCTGAGCCTACCGGAAAATCGGAATGAACAATGCGCGAAGTACCCATTGAGTAGCCCGAAGAAAAGCTCAGTGATGACGAAAAGCTGTCTGTGAGCCAGCGGCGGTAGCCCATCGTAAAATGGGTGAGGGCCGTCTGTTCTGCTATGAATTTGCCGGCCTCTTCGCGGTAATAGGTTTTATTAAGCAGAAACAGGGCAATTTCAAGACTGCCCTTAGTGTTGACGTCGCCATTAACAACAAGAGCCAGCCCCAACATAAGCGGCGATGTTGCACCGGTATCAGAACCTTTAAAATTGGTTTTATATAAATACGGACCAAAGTAGGATGTAATATTACCTTCTTCTGGAGCATAGGCTAAGCTACTTATAGAATAAAATAAAATGGCGGTTAAAATAGAAAATTTAAGTAATAACACAAAGAAAGAATAAGATTGATGAGATGGTCTTTTCAATCAAAATCTATCCTGATTTCAGTTTTATTTTATGTTACGTTTGCTCCAACCCAGGCCAATGCACTTCGTACCTATACCCGGATCGATCAGGATGAGGAAAAGTCGTTTGAACAGACGCTGATTGAAAAAAATGTGGCGTTTTCTAAGTGGTTTGAAAGTATGGCTGAAGGTCTGGATTTATTTTTGGTTAACAAACAGCTCCAGGCTGAAAAAAACGAAAGCAGCGTGCGGGTTGAAAATTCGACTTATTCTGTCGAGGGCGGCCCGATAAGAAATGAAACCGTCCTGGCCATCAACCCACGCTTGCCGAATCTTGAAAAATACTGGAATCTAAAATTTACCACTTATGATGAGCAAGAAGAAGGCCGCGGAAGTGACAAAACTTATCTGCGGCAGACACCACGGCCACGGAACTACGGCGCCACCGTCGGACTTTTTTCGAATTTCGGAAAAGTTCGCACTCTTTTCCAACCGCGAATTGAATTGCAGGATCCGCTAAATGTTTCCCAGTCGCTGGCCTTTGAATCGGTGGCCGAATATAAAACATTTAAAATTAACCCCAAACTTGAATTTTTTGCGAGTGCAACCAAAGGCACCGGTGTATTCCAGGCCCTTAACTTCAATTTTGTGTTGTCGCCAAAATACTCGTTGACCCTCATCAACGAGGGCTCCTACGAGGAAAAATTGAACCGCCTGCTCGTGACTAACGGAATTTCATTGGGCCAGGGGATTTCATCAACCGATGCAATGACATATAGCTTCTATGCTTTTGCCACCAACCGCGAAAATTATCATCTCGACACTTACAGCCTTTCAGCTGCATGGTTTCATGTTCTTGTTAAAAAAATACTTGATGTGCAGATGACACCCCATCTGGATTTTGTGAGCGCCCGGGACTTCCGGGGCCAGGTTGGCGTAACGCTGCAGGTGATTCTGACATTCTGATTTTGCTTTGAATTTTTCTTCATGCGGGAAACATCCCGGCATAACAGGAACCCTTTAACTTTTAAGCAGGAGGGTCTTATGAAATCTGTAATAAAATATCTTTTTGTTTTAGGACTGGTAGCCTGTGTACAAAACCCGGTACGTATCATCACGGTAACGCCGGAAGTACCGGCAGCGGCCGAAGAAGAACGCGTTAAAATTACAACCGCCGCAGATCTTGATCAGGTGGTAGACGAAACAATTCTGGAAAGCCGATTCTCGATCCAGCAAAAAACAGAACTTGATAATCTCCGGGCAGAACTGAATCAAAAATTGCAAATCAATGCCGTTATTAATCTGAAATTACGGGCCCAACTCTTCAGGGAACTGCTCTCGACAGACTATAACCCGATAGAAATCCAACTCATACAGGAAATGTTGCAACGAAACAGCTTCGAAAGAAATTCGCTGATTACCCAGTCGATCGAAATAACAAATGTTATTACCGGCAGAACTGAAATCAACACCGCAGCGGAAAATCTGCGGCGCGAAACTTTTATTGTTTACTGATTAATGCACAAACTGTTCTGAATTCTTAATTTTCTTATAGAGTGTTTTTCGGTCGATTCCGATTTCTTTGGCGGTTCGATCTTTTGCACCACCATTGCGTTGAACTGCAAATTCGATATATCGCTGGATTACATCCTGTAATTCAGGAAGCGCATTCTGCATCTTGATCGAGAAAACATCTTTGCTGTCGTAATCAATCTCGGCATCAGGTGGCATCGCGGCATCCGGAGTTGCAACTGCACCTTCGGCATTTGCCACCAGAAAATCCGAAAGTTCGATGGCATTCGTGGTACACATAACAACTGCCCGTTCGACCGAATTTTCAAGTTCGCGCACATTGCCCTTCCATTGATTTTCGAGTAAATATTTTTTTGCATCCCGCGAAAATTCGACTGCACTGCAACCATTTATAACCGCATATTTTCTCAGAAAGTGCTCCGCCAGCGGAATGATGTCTTCAGAGCGTGATTTCAGGTTCGGAATGTTAATCGGAATGACATTCAATCTGAAAAACAGATCTTCCCGGAAACGGTTTTCCAGAACTTCGGCTGAAAGATTCTTATGAGTAGCAGAAATAATCCGCGCGTTGATCGGCCGCAACTCGTTTTCACCGACCCTCTTTATTTTACGCTCTTGCAGTACGCGCAATAATTTTGCCTGAAGCACGAGGCTTAGATCGCCGATTTCATCCAGAAATAGCGTTCCGTTTTCAGCTTCTTCAAATAGACCGGGCTTTTTGTCGATGGCGCCGGTAAATGCACCTTTGGCATGGCCGAACAATTCAGACTCCAGAAGATTTTCAGGAATAGCCGAACAATTGATGGCGACGAACGGCCCCTTCGAACGCGTGCTTTCGGCATGAATGTACTTTGCAAATACTTCTTTCCCAGACCCGCTCTCGCCGGAAATAAAAATGTTCGCGTTGCTTGCCGCCACCTTTTTGGCAACATCTAGGGCCGCCAACAGAGTGGGACTGCGACCGATAATGTATTCCGAATTTTTACTGTCTTTAGTTTTAATGTGATGGCGTAACTCTGAGATATTCCGGTTCAGCTTCGAAATATGGAGTGCTCTTTCAACTGAAATCAAAAGCTGCGGCAAGTGTATGGGTTTTATAATAAAATCACAGGCACCGTTATGAATGGCCTGAACTGCGGTCTCGACCGAGTTGGTTGCAGTAATAAAGATAATCGGAAGCTCAGGACGAATCTCCTTAAGTGTTTCAACAAACTTCAGGCCTGACATTGCCGGCAGCTGAAGATCGGAAATTAGAATATCCCATTTGATGTTTTTGTCTTTTGCCTGCTGGACTGCCGATTCGGCATCAGGAAAAGTTACAACCTCGTAACCGCGTGGTCTGAAGTATGCTGTGAGCAATTCACAGATAATGCTATCGTCATCTACTACTACCAGTCTTTCGTTTTTCTTCTCGTTTCTCATAAACCCCTCTAGTTAAATATTTGTGAGAACATTTTTCGAAAAAAATTATTCTCGATCCGTCCTAGAAAAGTACATTTTGAATTTGGTTTATCTGCGTGAATGATTTGAAGAAATCTTCACAGCTTAAAATATTTTTTCTTTGATGAGAATTTGCTCAAATTATTGACTGAGATCGACCTTTTCGTAAATCAGTTCATGTAGATTTTCATCACCTGTGATGTTCCGCACAAAATCTACGATTTTAAAAACCGGCGAGTGCGGCGTGCCCCAGTATTCAACTTCCTGCAAATCAAGCTTTAAAAACGTTAATTCTTCGGCATCAGAACCGCTGTGAAACAATTTTTTGAAAGCCGGATCCCACAATTGTTGCATTTTTTTCTTATCAAAAGCTTCGTAACCGATGGCCAAAGCTGAAATAAAATTTTCTTTTCCGGCTGTAAAAGTTATGTTGACGACCGGAATTCGCCGAATTTCATTCATCAGATTAGAATTCGTGTGCACAAAAAACCAGAGACTGCCATCTTCATCAAGTTCCTGAACAATCATCGGACGACTGGAAAGCCCACCGTTATGATCAACGGTCGTAATCATGCAGACGCCTACCTCCTCGATAGTTTCAGCAATTGTTTTCAGATCTTTCCGGTTTGATTTCTTAAGACCGTTTTTCATAAGTTGCCTTTCTCATTTATCACTTTCATTGCATCCTGTTCCTTAAGATCACGGCTGACGCAATCGTTAAAGTTTTCGGTCACCGGACTCTGCCCCATATCAACGCCATAGTTTTCCGGCAGCAATGCAGCAGATGAACGGAAACCAATGGCATAAGTGGTCTTGTTTCTAAGCTGACACTTTACCCTGGCGCGACAGCCTGATACCGGCTCGCGTGCAAGGCTTGGACAGGCGTCGTTTTGGTAAGTAGCACAGCCGGAGCCGGAAAGAATAATGGCGAGCGCAGCCCATTTTGCAATTTTCATAGGCCTCATTTCAGTTGTACATAATCAAAGCAAGAGTTGTTCCGTTAGGTCGGCTGCTGGATAAACAGAAAAAAATCATTTTCGTAGTATTTGTTCAGGAAAAAATGCCGCTTTTCGGGTGCTTTTATTTTGCGACGCACGTTGCGAACGGAAATAGGTACGAAGCATCTGAGCGAGAGCCGTTTTTCACCGTCACATCCATCTGGCACTTCTGCTTCCGGAGTGAACGGCACGATTGTGATCGTAAAAAAGGGTTCTGCCAGGCTCAGGATGCTGTCTTTGATAAAGATATTGGTAGAAAGCTGATTGGCTTTTGTGCTGGGTACTGTAAGCCAGCAAGGTTTAGCGCATGCCCGAAGATATTCCGCACTTGCCCCTTCGGCATTACGGATAAACTGTACGGGTTTGTGGAATAGCTTCTCATATTCTTCGGCTGCCTTGTTGATCAGTCGTGCTGATTCTTCCGTTTCCGGTAGAGCACCCCAGATAACGTAACGGCTGTTCTGCAACTCCTGAAAAAGCCTGATATTCAACGCCTTGGCAACATTGTCACCATTGATATCCATTAAAGATGGCTGAATAATCGGCGCCGCTCTAAGACTAATGCCTGAGCTGACCAAATAGACAATGCAGGCGGAAATAATTAGTAGTGAAAGCGCAATCGCTGAAAAAATCCTGTTCATAATTCTGGTTCTAGGACTTTATCAGCGGATTTTCAATTCAAAAAATTTTATTGTACGAAATTCTCGTAGTTTTTCATTTTTCGATAAAGAGTTTTGCGGTCTATACCGATCTCTTTAGCGGTGCGGTCTTTTGCTCCACCGTTTCGTGCGACCGCAAATTCAATATACTTCTGAACAACTTCCTGAAGAAACGGCAGGGATTTTTGCACTTTCAGCCTGAATACCCGTGCTCCGTTTTCGATTTCCCCCGTTGCGAGCGCCGGAGCTTCGACAAGGGCAGCCTCGGTGCGATCGGGAGTAGATAACAGAAAGTCGGAAAGCTCGATGACCGGAGATGTGCTCATCACGACGGCCCGCTCAACCGAGTTCTCCAGCTCGCGGACATTTCCCTTCCAGGAGTTTTCAATCAGATATTTTTTTGCGTCCTCTGAGAACTCTTTCGGTGCGAAGTTATTTACCAGTGAATACTTATGCAAAAAGTATTCTGCCAGAGGCAAAACATCTTCGACACGCTCGCGAAGACTGGGAATGTGCACCGGAATCACGTTAAGTCTGAAAAACAGATCTTCGCGGAAATTATCATTCTGAATTTCTTCGACCAGATTTTTATGGGTTGCCGACATTATTCTTGCGTTAATCGGACGCAGATCGTTTTCACCAACCCGCTTTATCTTGCGTTCCTGAAGTACACGGAGCAGTTTGGCCTGCAGGGCAAGGCTGAGATCGCCGACTTCGTCTAGAAACAGCGTGCCGTTTTCTGCTTCTTCAAAAAGGCCCATCTTTTTGTCGATGGCACCGGTAAATGCGCCTTTGGCATGACCGAAAAGTTCACTTTCCAGTAGATTTTCAGGAATTGCGGAGCAGTTGATTGCAACGAATGGACCTTTTGCCCGATTACTTTCAGCATGAATATAGCGTGCAAATACTTCTTTACCTGACCCGCTCTCTCCTGAAATAAAAATGCTGGCCTGACTCGAAGCCACCTTTTTGGCAACACTCAATGCCTCGAGGAGCTTCGGACTTTTTCCGATCAGAAACTCAGACTGTTTATAGTCTTTGTTCATGTATTTTTTCAGATCGTTAATCTTCTGTTCGAGCTTGGAGTTATGCAGTGCCCGCTCAACCGAAATGTGCATTTGCACAAGGTGAATCGGTTTAAGTATGAAATCACAAGCGCCTTTTTCGATGGCCTGTGCCGGTATTTCCACTGATTTCATTGAGGTTGTGAAAATAACCGGAAGCTCTGGCCTGATTTTTTTGATCGACTCGATAAATTCGATGCCCGGCATCCCCGAAAGTTCCTGATCCGAAATCAGCACATCCCAGGCATTGCTCAGATCTTTTCCGACAGCAAGGGCGGCTTCTGCATTTGAAAAAACGATGATCTCATAGCCTTTCGGCTTAAAGTACGCCGCCAGCAGGTTCTGAACAATTTCATCGTCATCAACAACGACCAATCGGGTATTCGGTTTAATATTTTCCATATTTCACGCTTTTATATCCTTAAATTATATTTTCTTCTTTAGTGTTTTTTTTCAATGTTTGGTTGTTCATTTCGGCCATCCGGTCTGATGTTTTTGACGAATGCATTCAGCCGTTCCTTGACGGATTCCTGGGTTTCCCCGTATTTCTGTTGAACAAGGCCTGAAATTTTTGTGAGATCACCCCTGGTCTGTTCAAGTTCATCGTCAGTGAGCTTCCCCCACGACCGGACGATTTCTCCTTTAATTTCTTTCCACTTACCTTTAAAAATATTTTCGTTCATACAGGCTCCTTTTGCCGATTCAGTTTAATTTGAATTTCCCTACAGCAAATGTTATTCCAGTTGTTTGATATTACAGGATAGGTATATTCTCTCTGAACCTGTCGCACACAATGATGAGTATTAATTACGCTATCCAAAGTACTTATTTTACCCACGGCCTTATACATCTGTGTTGTTACTGCCCGGTAAAGGCAGCTCATCTGTTTCAAACACTATCGGATACTCAAGTAACGGATCCAGCGATTCATCCTGCGGTAGGTAACTTAAATTTTTATCGCGATCGAAATCGAGAGCGGGTTTCGGAATTTTTTTTGCCGGGGTTTTATGCAAAGGCTTAACTTTTCTTGGCTTCGATTTTGACATAAAACTTGAAACCAGCAAGGCGTATGCCACCGAATGCAGCCAAAGGCCGAAGGCGCATTTTTCGGCGCCAAAAGATCCAAGTTGCATATGGGCGGTTCGCCGTTGATATTTGCCCCATTTAAAAAGTTAAAAAAATATGTTTTTGATTGCGATTTTTACGCGTGATAAAAATCGCAACAGTGAAAAAGAATATATTTACTAGCCTGTTTAATTCTCTCTACCAAACAAATAAATTCGGTCAGATTATTGCCATATGTCTATTGATAGGCCTCGTTTCAATTTTGAACTTCAGAAAGACTGTAAAAGAGAATGTCCGCTACCGGCTGGAAAACCGCCTCGAAGTTTTTACAAATGCAGTTCAGGAAAATATCACGAACCATGCCACCACTTTATCCTTCGTTGACGCCTACTTCCGTAGCGAAAAACTATCTTTTGCTGACGCCTTTTTCCGCAACGAAAAACTACCAGACACTCAAAGGCTGAATAATTTTCTCAGTCATATTGACGCCGAACATCTGAATCATGACATCGACAGGATTGAGTACATCGAATTTAATCCGAAGGCACTAACGACTTTCAAAAGCGACAAATTCGAAAAAGAAGCCATAATGGCCGCCATGAGTTCTGGTAAGATAACAATTTCTCGCCCGATGCCCTATACCAAAACCATAGGAACCTCTCGCACACAGCTTCAACGACTGGCGATGTACCTTCCATATTATGGAACTCGCCTGGTGCCCAAAACCCGCGAAGAACGGCTTAAAAAAGTTAAGGGAATGCTTTTCATTCCGATTAATCTTAATGAGTTTTTTGAAACCAAATACGGCAGAGCTCATATCGACAACGAAAATGTCAATTTTAGAATTGAGTATGTTGAAACGAACTATAAAAAGACCATCGCTTACGAAAGACTCACCCAGAAAATTGATTACAGCTATCTTGAACACAGCCGTGTACTCAATGTTTATGACCAACGCCTTCTGATTACGGCTACGACGTTGCCGGAATTCTTCACCCTTACGGACCGTTTTTTGCCGAACATCCTTTTTGCGGTATTCATTTTACTGCTGATACTCTCCATCGGAATTTTTTATCAGACTCGGAACCTGTTGGACCAGGAAAAAAAGACAAACGAGAGCAAAGAAGAGTCTAACAAGGTAAAAGAAGCCTTTTTGTCAAACATGAGCCACGAAATCAGAACGCCGCTGAATGCAATAACCGGCTTTTCAAAAATACTCTCGCACTCTTCGAACGAAAATGAAAAACAGTATCTTATCAACGGAATCAGAAAGAACAGCACCGAACTGACGAACTTCATTGATAACATTCTGGATATTTCCAAAATTGAATTCGGTCGCATTGTCATTAACAAAAAATACATTGATCTGGTGTCAATTATCGAGCGCATCAAAACCACGATGGAAAACCGTGCCCAATCCAAGGGACTGCTTTTTGAAATTGAATCACTGGGCAAACTTCCCCTCGAAATAGATGTTGATGAAGGTCGCCTAAAACAAATTCTGATTAATTTGGTCGGAAATGCGATTAAATTTACCGAGAAGGGCTACATCAAGATACAGATAGAAGCCCAGAATGCCGGCTACAGCCAGACCCAGTTGACGTTTACAATTATAGATACCGGCATCGGTATTTCTTCAAGTGGCCAGCTCGAACTATTTCAATCCTTCTCGCAAATAGACTACTCGAACACACGTCGCTACGGCGGAATCGGGCTGGGCCTTGCACTTTCGCGCCGACTTGCCCAGCAGCTCAACGGCGAAGTTACCTTGCTTGAAAGTCAGATTGAACGGGGCTCGGTCTTTAGATTGCGCATTCCATGCGGAAATCTGCAAAACGTTATCTGGCAGGATAATCTTTTTACGCAGTTGAGCGGGCCCATTCTTCAACTGGATTTTCTCGGGAACCTGAAACTTGACGGCCTAAAAATTCTCATCGTTGAAGATTCCAAAGACAATCAGAATATTTTCAATTATTTCCTGACAACAGCCGGGGCCGAAACTGCTATTGCTGAAAACGGAAAAATTGCCGTCGAAATGGCCGCCGGCCAGAATTACGATGTAATTTTGATGGATATCCAAATGCCGGTACTTGATGGGCTGGCCGCAACCCGGCAGATTCGCGCACTCGGATTTAAAAATCCGATTATTGCGCTGACGGCCCATGCATCGGTTGAAGCTAAACTAAATTGTCTTGAGGTCGGTTGTGTTGATCTGATTACAAAACCAGTTACCGGAGATATTTTAATTAAAAAAATAAATTTAACGTTGGAGGAACATCGATATGGTGCCAAAGATAATTATACCTGACGAAGTCAGACAGAAGTATATTGAACGGCGAAAAAAAGACCTGGCCGACTGCCGATTAGCACTTACAAATGCAGATTTCAAATGTTTTGCTTTTATTGGCCACCAGATAAAAGGCAATGCGGTGACCTTCGGCTTTGATGAACTGACTCCGATCGCACTTGAATTGGAAAGACTGGCTGCGGAAAAAGATATTGAAAATTTACATAAACTTTTGGATCGGTTTGAAGCATGTCTGGGCCGATTTTAAGCATGGGAGTTTTTCGGTTTTGTCGTGGTGAAATTGCCCCGAATTGTGAAAAAATATCAGAATAACAGTGGCACTTAAGTTGCTTAAAATGGAAATATAGCATGACGCTTGAATTAGAGGGGGAAATTATGGTTACAGTTACGCAAAGTTGTACAATTTTGCCGGTCAGTAAATTTAATAAATCGTTCGTAAAGTCAGTGAATGGTAAAAGAAAATCCAAAAAAATTCTGATGATCGAAGACGACTCTGAAATTTGTTCAGTTATCAGTAAAGCGCTTAAGGAAAATTACGACTGCACAATCGATATTGCCAATGATCCGTTTGAAGCCATAAATTTTATTGTTGATAAATTCTACGATCTGATAATTCTCGACTGGCAGTTGCCGGGCTTGAATGGCGCGGAAACTCTGGTGGCTGCTGAAAAAGGCCTGAGATTCGAACCTTCAATTCCGATTCAATGGGACCGAAGCCGAGCGCCTGTCGTGATTTTCTCATCTTCTAAAAAAAGTGAATGTCCACCACGCAGAACAAAGCATTTCAATTATACCGGCTTCATTTCTAAAGGCCAGCCGCTGACCAAGATTATCGATCTTTTCGGCGCACACCTTACTTCCGATGAACAAAATCAAAGTAAATCGGTTGTCTACACCAATTCGCTTATAAAATTAAACGCTTAAATTAACAAGCTCCTGAATTCGTACTTGAACTCAGGAGTAATCGGAATTTCAGTTAAGGGTAGCTTCTTCCCCGCCGATTTCTTTGAGTCTGCGGTATAAGGTTTTACGGTCGATCTGTAGATCACGCGCAGTTTTTTCTTTCACGCCGTGGTTCAGCTTCAGAACAAACTGCACATATTTATTCACGAGCTCTTCAACTGTCAAAATCTTGGAAGTTGTCTGATTTGAAAAACTGAATCCAGGTTCGCTTTTGCTGGTGCTTCGGTCCTGATAGACAGAGACGACTTCATCGAACTGAATAACCATTGAATTCGACAGCACCACTGCCCGCTCAATTGTGTTTTCCAGCTCGCGAACATTACCTGGCCATAAATTGCTCAGCAGACATTCAAGCGCTTCTTTGCTGAATTGCTTGGGGCGCGAAGAATTCAAAACTGAAAATTTACGTAAAAAGAACTCGGCCAGCGGCAGTATATCGTCTTTTCGCTCGCGTAATGGCGGAATCCAAATCGGAATAACATTGAGGCGAAAAAACAGATCTTCTCTGAATTTTTTAAGTGCGATTTCCTGACGAAGATTCTTGTGGGTGGCCGAAAGAATACGGGCATTGACCGGCCGAAAGTGGTTTTCCCCGATCCGCTTGATTTTTCTTTCTTGCAACACCCGAAGTAACTTGGCCTGCAACGACAGGCTGAGGTCACCAATTTCGTCTAAAAAGAGCGTGCCGCCATCAGCCTCTTCGAACAATCCGATTTTTTTATCCGAGGCGCCGGTAAAGGAGCCCTTAGCATGCCCAAAGAGTTCTGATTCGAGAAGGTTTTCAGGAATTGCCGAACAGTTTATCGCAATAAACGGCGCTTTCTTGCGGGTTCCCATCGAGTGAATGGCTTTTGCTATAACTTCTTTTCCGGTGCCGCTTTCGCCGGTAATCAAAATATTAGAGCTGGATTTTGAAACCCGTCGGGCCAGTTCAAGCGCATTTTTAATTCCCTGACTTTTGCCGACGATGCCCTCAAGGCTGGTAGGGCCTTCCTGCAGTTGAACAACCGTTTTCAGTGTTGTGTTTTCTTCTTCGACCTTTGTTAAATAAAGAGCCCTTTCAACGGAAACCAGTAGCTGCGGAAAATGCAGGGGTTTCACCACAAAGTCATAGGCACCTGAAGCAATGGCTTCAACTGCCACCTCTACTTTTTTATTTGCCGTAATAAGAATGATCGGGATCAACTTTCCCATGGCTTTCATTCGCTGGGTAAACTCAATGCCCGAAATATTCGGCAACATCAGGTCAGTTATAATAACGTCTGCGGTCGTTTTGTTTTGGGTCAGATCTTCAAGCGCCTTTTGTGCTTCATCATAAGCCACCACATCATAGTTCCGGACTTTAAAGAAACTTATGACCAATTCCTGTATGTCTTTATCGTCTTCAATCACTAAAATTCTGGCTTTTTTCATATAAGACCTTCTTACCACGTTGAGGATATTTACCCCAGCAAAAAGCGGAAATTTTTCCCGAATTTGCATTTATTTCTATTCCAAACATCCGTCGTACAAAAATGAAAAAACCCTGTCAATTTTTTACATTTTTTTTTAACAAAATACCAATATTATTCGGGCGCCCGGGCTTAGTTAAGCTGGCTTCCGGAAGCAATGCCGTAATCTCGGTTGAGCTCCTGCTCGGCCAGTATTAATTCGGATTTTTTGGCTTTCAGATAGACAACCGCCGCGCGGTCTAATTCTGTGCCGGTAAGGTAGTTCTTAAGTTCCGGAAAAAAATCGGCTTCTTCACCCACCAGATGAAGATCTAGAATCTGACAGTAATCAGAGACTCTTGAAAGCCACAGCGGATCTTCGGCTCTGGCGCTTCTGATCCGGTAAACGAGATCATCGAGCAAATGGTGCTCCTCATATCCATCAAGCGCGAGATCATTCAATTCATAAACTGCAGATCGAAGACTTTTTGCATAAAGTGCGGTTTCTTCGGCACGAAAATGTGCGCGTACGAAGATCAACATTTCAGAAAAAATTTTGGCTTTGATCGGCAGGCTTTCGCTCGTCTCGACTTCCTGAATAAATTTGCGGATGATCTCATGATCATCTTTCAATGAGCTAACTAAATCCATAATTTATTCTCCTGTTGTACCGCAAAAATGTATTTCTAGTTTCAGCAATAGGAGTGCCAGCGCGGTGCCGGCGCTGTACCCTTTTTACCGTGAATAAAATGGTAGAGAACAGTTTTTCTGATAAAACGATAGGGAATAATGACCCATGTGAAAACCGCAGTTGCTTTTTTTCAACTTTATCAGTGGCACTCATATTGCTTGGATTTTCTCACAAAGTGTGAGGAGTAATAATGAAGAATTCTGAAAAAGACTGGAGTGTTGCCAAGGTGCAGTTTCAGCAAAACTGGAATGCGTTAGGCTCAGACGAGCTTGAGAAAACTCATGGCGACAAGGAAGCCCTTGCCTCGCTTTTGGAGCACAAATACGGAATGCCACACCCACAGGCTATAGCCTCGGTTTCTGAAATCATGAATCATACCGAGGTCAGCCCTGAATTGCCCGAAAGTGAAGAGCAAAATAAAATAAAGGACAATAACGTGCCGGAGTATCCAAACAAGCTTTACGAAGAAGATCTTCCACCCGATCTAACGATGGATGAGTAAGAGCGAAAATCAGGAGAGTTCCATATGGACGTGAATATCTCAGATTCGAAAGTAAATCCCTTCAACGGAATAAGATTTTCCGCAGAAGGTACAAACCAAAAAATTAAAGAGAACACCATGATAATTTCTGAAGCATCACCTAAGGTACCCGATAAGATTTTTGTAGATGAGTTTCTTGTCGACTTGATCCCAAACTTTATAAAGAATAAAATTGACGACCTCTCCGTCCTCAAAAATGCGGCAGAAAATCGAGATTTCGAAACTATAAAAAAAATAGGCCATAACTGGAAGGGTGTTTGCTCTAGCTACGGTTTTAAGTATCTCGGCGAAACCGGCAAACAATTTGAATACCTGGCACAAAACAAAGACCTGGCAAGTATAAACCTTCTGATCGACAGCCTTCCTGAGTATCTCCGGAATGTTCAGATCGAGAGCGTACCCGAATACGAAATGGACAGCGTCGATGTTATCAAAAACTAAAAAAAAATCCAAAAAAAAAGCTGCAAAAAAAGCTGCAAAAAAAGTAACGAAAAAGGTAGCTAGAAAAACAGTGAAAGCCGACAAGGCACACCAACCCGGTCATCGCAAAATGAAAATTGCCGGCATTGAAGAGGCAACTTCTCAAAAAACGAAAATTCAGGAATCGGCACTAATCGCCTTGAACAAGTCCGATCTCGTCAGAAGAAACACTTCAAAAAATCGCCGGATTATTACAGGAGCAGCCTTAGGTAAAACCGGTCGAATTACCATAAAGGATTGAGAGCGGCCCTATGGAAATTATCCAACAAAAGAATTCTGCGTTGTTCAGTCCGCTGCATGTAGGACATTACGGACAACTCGGCTCAGGTAGTTGCCGTCAGCAACTTGGGCGCGATCTACTTTATTTCCTTAAAGAACAAAAGAAATCGCTATCAGCTTATTCAGGTTTGTTGGCGCTGTTTGATAATGAAGAATTTTTCGGGGATGAGTTCGATGCGGCACTTTGGCGGGAACTCTCGTTTTTAGAAGACAGTTCGCCATTTAATATAGTCGATGCGATAGCGGATCCGATCAATGACGGATTTCGCTTCTACTTTCTGGGAGTTGAATTTTTTGTTAGTCGGCAGTGTCCGGTTTACTCATGTCATTCCGTCACCCTATCGAAACCGGCATTGGTATTTAAACTGATGAATCAGTTGGAAATGGCCTCAGACATTTCTGTCGTTAAATACAATCTGCCCATACACCAGTAGAAAGCTTATTATCAGAAACGGTATGCCGGGCATTTCAGGAATGATCGAGCCGAGCACCCCCAGCAACAGAAATATCAGCGTTGCAACGATACTGATTCTTTTGAAAAGTCGATTGCGCTTTTTTTCATCTTGGAATGTAAGCCCGATTGAAAAATTTGCAACCAGATTCAAAAGCACGTAACAGGTAAACCTCAGGAACCTGGCCTTATGCGAGGCCCGCTCGATGAACTCCGAAACTTCGATCTTCTCACAGCCATTTTCAATGAGGTATTGAAGCTTTTGATTGAGCTGGGCGGTGAAGCTTTCTGAGTAAATATCAACATTCATTTCCAGATTCTGCTGATAGCTGGTGTAATTGAGATTGAACGATCCGATGGTTGACCAGCGCCCGTCTATCGTGGCCATTTTGCCGTGCATTATTGACTCTTTCCATTGATAGATTTCGACACCATTTTTAAGGAAATACGAGTAAAGATACTGAGTGGCGTAAACGTAACTTGGCCAATCTGAAATTTTTGGCAGAATAAGTCGCACTCTCACGCCTTGCTTTGCCGCAGCTGCAAGTTGCTTCATAAATTTTTTCCGCGGAAAAAAATAGGAGTTCAGTATAACAATTTCCTGTTTTGCGTTACTGGTCAGTTCTGAATACTGCCTGGTTATCTGCCAGCGTTGAAAGAACCAGTCGTTAATTGAAATTTTGAGTTCAACTCCGTCGGGGTCGGACTTTCGTTCAGAGGTATCTTTTTTAAATTTCATTTTTTTGTTGCACGATTTGGCAAAAGTGAACTGACAGTACTGAGTTAGCCCGATGGTAACCGGGCCCTCGACATAAACAGCAAAATCCAACTGGTGCGGCACTTCGGATTTACCGTAAGAATTCGAAATTACATTTACTCCGCCGATCATAGCACAGGTGTGATCGATCAACAGCACCTTGTGATGCAACCGTCGACCCCACTGGCCAACCCATCTGAACTGCACCTCATTAAATTTGCAGAAATGTACGCCAGCTGTGACTAGTTTTTTTCTGGCTGTGTCCGGAAAACCAATCGAGCCGAGGCTATCGATAAGTAAAAAGACTTTTACGCCGCGTTCAGCGGCATCTTTCAATTCGGCCTGAACTGCGCGACCGAATGTATCGTCGGCAAAAATGTAAGTCTGAAGATGTATAGTTTTGACGGCGTTTCTTATGAGATTAAGAAAGTGTTCGTAATAAACTTCGCCTTCGAGCACGAATTTGATATGATTATGGCCTGTTCGGTTCAAAAAATCTGCTCTCATATAACGGGTTCTTTTAATACCAATTCGCAAAAAATCGGCAAATGATCGGAAAAATTATTCTGATGTTCGGGGCGCTGGATGATGTGAGATTTTATAATGTCTAGATTCCGCATATAAATTCGATCGAGGCAAAGCATTGGAAACCCGGCAGGAAATGTTTTTGCAAATCGTCCGTGAACAGCTTTAAACGCCTCTTGCATGCCGAGTTCTTCTTCGAAGACTTTGCTGGACTTCTGATTCCAGTCGTTGAAGTCTCCGGCAATAACAAGTGGCGGATTATCCGATAAATCCAACGACATAATTTTCTTTTTGATCATCTGATACTGGAGCTTCCGTCCTGCGTGCAGCAGATCAAGATGAACACAGGCGGCATAAATACTTTTATCAATCGGCGGGGGCAAAAGAATCTTGCAGACCAACAGGCCTCTTTTTTCGAGAGCATTTGTTGTAAGATTGACATTTTCCCAGCTTTCGATCGGGTACCGACTAAGAATTAAATTCCCGTGATGGCCGTGATCATACAAGGCATTCTGTGCGTACGAGTAATGAGGCCAAACTGTATCCGCTAAATATTCGAATTGCGAATCGATGAGTCCTTTTTTTTTGTAATCATCATTTTTGCCGACAACTTCCTGCAAAAACACGATGTCGGCAGCTGATGCATTAATCAGCTCTTTCATATCCTGAAGAAAATACTTCTGCATTTTCCAGTCATAACCTTTATGAATATTGTAAGAAAGAATCTTTAAATTCATACCTTTCTCATCCTACACAACTTCGCCGCTATTCGAATAGGGAATTATTCCCTAGGCCAGTGCTTAAAATGAATTAATTTTCGGGCATTTAAATTGCTTCGTCTATCATAGGAAGTGGAATTCTATGCAAAAAAAACAACAAAGCGACCTAGACTCTAAACCATTGCAGCGCTCGTTTGCAAAGACGTCTCTCGATTCACATTTACCCTGGAATTCGGGTCCACATTCCGGAAAAGGTCCAAAAGGCTATCGTCGGTCAGACGATCGGATTGTGGAAGATATCAACGAGGCTCTTACCCGCCATCCCGAAATCGACGCCAGCGATATTAAGGTCGAAGTTTTTAATGCCGTGGTTACTCTTTCAGGAACAATTGAATCCAGGCTAATGAAACGCCAGGCTGAAGATTGTGCGGAAGTAGTTGCCGGCGTTGAAGATGTGAATAATGAACTACGGATTGATGCAACTTTATCATCGCGCTCACGTACGAATGAGTTCGCCGCGCAGGAGAGTACGAGTCGTAGTGCAAGATCATAAAAAAATTCAAGGAGGAAACCTTATGCTTCAGACGTGTGTAAATTGCGGAAATATTTATGACAAAGCTTTTCAGGTAACAATGAATGGCAAACAATTCGTTTTCGACAGCTTCGAGTGCGCCATCAATAAATTGGCACCGCACTGTGCAAAATGCAATTCTTTGATAATCGGTCATGGCACCGAGGCCAATAACAAATTTTATTGTGGCGCCCACTGCGCCAAAGAACAGGGTCATTACGCAATCGACCGGGCCGCACAATAGTCATGAATGCAAAACAAAAAATACCGGTGCTTATCGTGGGTGCCGGGCCAGCAGGTCTGGCTCTGGCGCTTTGGCTCAAAAAAAGCGGAGTCGGTCTCAGGATAATCGATAAGGCCGCAGCGCCTGCAAAAGATTCATGCGCCGTCATGATTCACGCCCGCACCCTCGAGTTTTACCAACAGCTCGGAATTGCTGACGAAATCATTGCAGCCAGCAGGCCCATATCGGACATTCGGTTTCATTTTAATAAACGCGGCACTACGCCGGTCAGACTTCAAGGCTATCCTAAATCTAACAGTGCATTTCCGGCCATGGTTGTAGTTGCCCAGGATGTACACGAAAAAATTCTGGTAGATAAATTGAAGTCGCTGAACGTAACGATTGAACGAAATCTTGAACTTAAAAAATTGACTCAGGCAAAGTATCAAGTGGAATCTCTGATAGTCGGAAAAAACAGCGAACAGGTCATTAATTCAACTTACCTTTGCGCCTGTGATGGCGCCGAAAGTACAGTTCGGCGAATACTCGGCGTAAAATTTTTTCAGAAAAGTTTTCATCAGGACTTCTTCATTGCCGACGTTGTGGCGCCAAACTCCGCCACAGAAACCAGCAACAGCATCAATATCCATCTTAGCCGTTTTAACGCTTCGATCAGCATCCCTTTAAAGGAGCCGGATACTTTGAGAGTAATGGGAATAGTTCCAAAGGAAAGTAAAAACAAAGACAATCTTTCATTCGTCAATATTTCAGACGAAGTATTCCGTGGCAGTTCGCTCAAATTTGATGATGTGCTTTGGTTTTCGGTTAATAAAGTTAATCAGCGCGTGGCCAGTCATATTCACCAAAGCCGAACATTCTTAATTGGTGATGCGGCCCATATTCATAGCCCTTCATTCAGTCAGGGAATGAACGCAGGAATTGGCGATGCCATAAATCTTTCCTGGAAACTATCGGCCGTATTGAAAGGCCAGGCGGCGAGCAAAATTCTACTGACTTTTGAAACAGAACGAATTGTTTTTGCCGAAAGACTCAATCGCGTTTCTGATCAATTTTTTTATTTCATTTCGGGCCGGAATTTATTTGGCGCACTAGGTAGGGCGGCGCTGGTGCCGTTGTTTCTGCGCATCTTCAGGAACTTCAGACCAATTTATACTTACCTTTACAAATTTTTATCACAGACCGGGTTGCATTACCGCGAAAGTCTGTTGAGTGAAGGTGCCACTGGCAGACTGCGCGCCGGAGACCGTTTACCTTGGCTTCGTACCGACACTTTTGACAATTACGATTGCCTGAACGCTATGGCGTGGCACATTCAGATTTATGGAGACACTCATTCAAATTTCAACAGTGTGGCCAACTTTCGGGGATTCAGAATTTTTGAATTTTCCTGGAGCAAAGAGGCCGAAGCGCTGGGCTTCGCCCACGATGCGTTTTATTTGATTCGGCCGGATGGCCACATTGCGCTTTGTGATTTACGGCAAAACACAAGCGTATTGAAGGCCTATCTCAACGAGTGGGATATCGACCACAGCCGGAACGTGAAGGCCGAAAGATCGCCCGACACATTCCATATTGAAAATCAGATTTAGTTAATTCATAACATGGTAATTATTTTTTTTGATACTTGCGGTATAGACTTCGTTGAATTCCTGAGGCTTTACGAGGCCGGCAACCTTTACAAAAGATGCGCTAGGGGAATCCCAGTACTCAACTTCCTGCAAATCTATTCTGACTAATGTGATGTCTGGTGTTTCAATGCCGTCCTTAAACCAGACTTCAAGCGCCGGCGTCCAGAGATCTTTCATTTTTTTCTGATCGTAGGCTTCGTATGCAAGGGCTGTGGCCGAGAGGAATTTGTCTTTGCCGAATGCCGAGAAGGTAACATTTACTATCGGGATCTTGTTGATTTCTTCCATCAAGTTTGATTTTGAAGAGGTGAAAAACCAGAGACTGCCTTCGAGATCAATTTCCTGCACATACATCGGGCGACTGTGCAAGCCGCCGAGCTGGTTTATTGTGGTCAGCATACAGACGCCGATATCCTCGATGATTTTTCCGATGATCTGTTGCTCTTCTGCCTCTGTGTATCGATACGAATTTTTCATATTTTCTCCATTGCTAATTCTGACTTAGCAAACTTTGTTCCCGAAATTCCGCGCAGTTATTAAACAGAAATCGCCGCAATGAGAATTTATACTTGAGGGCATGGGGAATGCTTGGACGACCGTACTTTTTTTTCTTACTGGATGTACTGTTTTGTCGTTTGCTGTTTGATGGACTCGACGAGTTCGTTCACATCTATAGGTTTGGTTAGGTGTCCGGAAAACCCTGCAGCCTTCGTTTTTAGTTGATCTTCCAGCATGGCATGTGCCGTCAGGGCAATGACAGGCTTATCGTAATTTTTCTGTCCTAATATTTCGATTGCCTGATAACCATCCATCGTGGGCATCTGAATGTCCATCAGGACGATATCATAAGTATTGGCCAGCGCTTTTTCGACCGCTTCAGCTCCATCACCGGCCAATTCAACCCAGGCGCCATTTTTAGAAAGCAGCCGGTTGACCAGAAATTGATTGTCGAGTGAGTCGTCGACGAGCAGCACTTTGATATCTTTGAGCGGCAGTAATTTTGAATTGAATTTGGCGGGTTCCCTAACCGGAACAAGGTCAGGCGCCGATTTTTTTGATACTGTCGCAACAAACGAGATAACAAAAGTAGAGCCTTTTCCGGGTGCACACTCTTCGATTGAAATTCCGCCGCCAAGCGCTTGCGAGAGCCGCTGGGAGAGTACAAGGCCAAGCCCTGTTCCGCCGAATTGGCGGGTCATGGTGTTATCGCCCTGTGAAAACGGTTTGAACAACCGACTTTTCTGTTCTTCAGAAAGCCCCGGCCCCGTATCTTTGACAAAAATATCTATTCTTAATGCACCTTCAACATTTTGTTTCAGTTTAACATGCACATAAACGCCATCGACGGCCGTAAATTTAATGGCATTGCCGATTATATTAATTAAAATTTGTCTCAGGCGCGTCGGGTCAGTTGAAATAAAATCCGGAACTTCCTGATCGATTTTAAGTCGGAGACTAATGCCCTTAAGCTTGGCCTTTTCACAGAAGAGATCCAACACTTCGTTCAGCAGATTATTCAGGGAAAAATCAATTTCTTCAACCTCTAAACGTCCGGACTCAACTTTTGCGAGATCAAGAATGTCATCAATAATGCGGGTAAGCGATTGACCGTTACGATTTATCGTATTGATGTACTGTTCGCGTTCTTTTTCACTGAGATCATTATCTTTCAGCAGACCGCTGAAGCCAAGAATTGCACCCAGCGGAGTACGGATTTCGTGACTCATATTTGCTAAAAACGCACTTTTCGTTGCATTGGCGCGCTCGGCAAGTTCCTTTGCAACCTCCAGCTCGGCAAGAACTTTTTTCTGGTCATCAATATCCGTTGCCGTGCCGATCCAGTACTGAATTATTCTGTCTTTGTTTTTGATCGGCAGGACCCGCCCCAGAAACCAGCGGTAATTTCCTTCTGCATTTTGCATGCGGTATTCCTGCTCGATTTTTTTTCCACTGTTCACGCTGCATTTCCATGCCGCATACAGATCGTCTGCATCCAGCGGATGAATTTTTGTCATCCAAATCTGGCCGAATTTTTCTATTGATTCGATTCCGGTATATTGCAAACAGCGCTCGTTGGCGTAACTAAGGCTTCCATCGGGCGTTGTGGTCCACATCAGTTGGGGAATAGTGTCGGTCAGAGAGCGAAACCGCGTTTCGCTTTCTTCAAGTTTTTTTCGGGCATTTGCTGTATTGTCATAACATTCCGCTAGCATAAATATTACTTTTCCATTTTCATCTTTGACCGGTTTCAATAAGAAATCGACCAGCACTTTGTCAAATCCGTGGGAGCTGCCGAATACTTCAACGTCATAGCGGACGACTTCCCCTTTTGCCACCCGGTGAATTGCATTTTCCACTCCCTTTCTTGTGGCATCAGAGACCGACCACCAGATCGTTTCAGGAAAATACTTTCCGATGACATCTGAACGTTTTAGTCCCGTAGCATTCAGTGCTGCCCGGTTAGCTTCAAGTAGAGTGCCATTGGTACTAAGTAGGCCAACGAAGTGATTCATTTCATCCAGTGCAATGTGTGCCAGTTTGCTTTTATAGAGCGCCCGACCGAATCCTGATTTTTCTGAACTATCGCCAATAATCATGCCTCCGTTTACCACCAAAAAAAATACGGTCAACGTTGCCATGTATTTAAAAAAAGACTGGGGAAATTTGGGACTGAAAGAGAAGAGCCCAGTCCTCCCGACGCATTAAAAGAAAACCAGGCCCTATTAATTATTTTTTAACTGCAACTACTCACGTTCTGTATAACTCATTGCTCGATTAGAACTGGAGCCACGTCCTCCTTCGGACTGGCGAGAATCAGAACTATCGTCATCCCGTCGGGATGTAGAAGTCGGACTACTGCCACGACGTGAGGGCGAGGAACCTTGGCTTGTGCCTCTTCCTGAAGTTGAACCGTTTCTGGGTTTTTTTGAATTACTTTTTTTCATTTGGAACTCCTTTTCAAGGGTTATGGGTCACACTTTTCTGAAAGCAAAGTACAGACCAGATAGCCGCTGAAAAAGCATACGGCCCTAGGCAAAATGCGGGGTAATTTTGTCGGAAAATATGGAAGTTTATGGTCACAGAATTTCAGTTACTGCTGTGTTCAGAATTGAGTCATTTTTTCCGCGAGTGGCCATCAATTGAACATCAGCGTCAGATATAAAATAAAATTATTTAAAACATGTTATTTGCAATTATAATGATTTAGCCTGTCATGCAGTGAGGTAAATTTTATGACGTTGGTTAAATCTATAATGAGTAAAGATCTGAAAACCATCAAATCCGGAGCCTCGCTGCAGGAAGCTTATGAACTTATGCAGGAATTCCGCATTCGGCATTTGCCGATATTAAATCTGGAAGGCGATATATCCGGTGTATTGACGTACAGAGACGTCGTGCCTGATAAAGCCGTTCTGAAATTGCCGGTTGAATATTTTATGTCGTATCCGGTTGAGCAGGTAGCGGAAAACGCATCACTTAAACATGCCGCTTTAACAATGCTTGAAAAAAAGCTGACGGCCGTTTTGATCACGAATGAAGAGCAGGAAGTTGTGGGTATTGTAACGACCGACGATTTACTTTGGCACCTGGCCAGCCATTTACAGAATGAATCCGATGATGAGGCGTCGCCGTTGTTAAGCCGGATTGGACTGCAAACAACTGTCGGTGAAATTGCAAACATGCTGTCTCAGGCCGGCATCTAAAAATACACGCGCCAAATCTCCACACAATTGCCTCGGTCGATACTTGGCTTCTTTGTTGCAATTATTTGGTGCGGAGGTTATCTGTGGGAAGCTTCGACAGTACATTTACCGCCGTCAATTTACCACTCCAGATCGGACAGAAAGCTCCCAATTTTTATCTTGCCTCAACGGCCGCGATTCCCAATCAAAAAATTTCATTGCATGATTTTCGCGGCCTACCTGTTATTCTGGTTTTTTACCCTTCGGATTGGAGCCCCATCTGCGGAAACCTGCTGGCTCATTACAACAAAATCATGCCGGAGTTCAAACAACATGAAGCCCGGGTGCTGGGAATTTCAGTTGATAACTTCTGGTCGCATCTTGCATTTTCGAGAAATAATAATATTTGCTTTCCCCTGTTGTCGGATTTTGAACCGAAAGGTTCGGTCGCAAAGTCCTACGGAGTTTTCGATGCGACAACCGGCATGAGTCTGCCGGCACTCTTCATCATCAATTCGCAAGGCCACGTGCACTGGAGCCACCTTTCAGCACTTGAAGATATTCCCGGCACACATGAATTACTTGAGGCGCTGGATTTACTGCCGAAACAGCTGGCCTACAGGATTTCTCAGGAAGAGACAATCGTTTCAAAATGATAAGCACCCCGCTAGAAATTGCCCGAAAAAACTCAATATTCATTCTCAAACTGACGATAAGCAGACATAGATCCGCGAGGTATAAATGCAAGGTTTTTTTTCAATTCGAACCAAGTTTCTTGGCGTAATGGCAGGTCTGCTGCTGGTTTGTCTGTTTGTGTACCTGCTAATTGCCGTTGATGTTTTCAAAACGGATAAGACAACCCTGATTTTCGATCTTAATCGCAGTATGGTTTCGAATATTTCGGTTGAACTCGAAACCGAGTTTGTCGGAGTATCGGATAAATTCAGATTCTTTGCCCTGTTGGCCATCGATCCTTCTAAAAATCTCGTTAATGAAAATGTATTCGGCGAAAGCTCAGACGTTGTTTTTGCTTCAATATATCGCCGCAACCAAACTTTGCCCTTTCGCAATTTTACCCAGCAGAAATACCTGGAAACGTACGGACTTGAAGCGGGTTTCTTTGAAAAAACCCTGCAGGCAAAACGTCCGCTGCCGTTTGCGGAAATTCTGCGTAACGGCGAATTTTTCTGGAATGCCAGCGTTGAAGGCGGCACGCCACTGATCGGCTACGGACGAAACGTGGTGATCGAAAATACCAAAGGTGCAGCGCTCGAGCACCTAACCGTTATCGGCTATATCAAACCCGACAAAATTCTTAAAGCGATTAATCTGGTGGAACTCAGCGAAGTATTCGTTGTAGATCAAGCCGGCACGCTTCTGATTCATTCCAATTTTGAATGGATGAAGGAAGGCAAAAATTTCGGGTCAAGTGCACTTTTTGTGGCTGCGCAGAACGCGAAAACCAATTTGATCGTTGCTGAACTTAAAGACGAGTCGGGCGAATATCTCGGTGCAATTGCCAAAACTTATCACGACCGTGTCTATGTGCTGGCGAAAGCTTCGAAGGAACATGCCTTTTCAGCGGTATCAAAACTGGTTTCACGTTCGCTTTCCTTTGCACTGATCGTAATTACGATTTCGCTGCTTTTTGCGTTCTTACTTTCCAAATCCCTGACTGAGCCAATTTCAATTCTGGTCGAGGGCATGGAGCAGGTTTCAACCGGCGACCTTACGACACAAATCGAAGTGAATTCGAAAGATGAAACGCAGATGCTGGCAACCTCCTTTAATCGAATGATAAATGATTTGAAACAATCACGCGATGAACTGCAGGAAATCAACCGCGAACTTGATAAAAAAGTGAAAGACCGCACCCTACAGCTGGAAATTCAGAATCTCGCCGTAAAGGAAGCACAGGAAGCTCTGTTGAAAACGACTCGTCTGGCTTCGGCCGGTGAAACCGCCGGCCGGGCTGCGCACGAAGTTTTGAATCCGCTGACCGGAATCATTACCCGCTTGACCGTTATCGAGAAAAAAATCCAGAGTCAGATCGAACCCCAGGTCAATTTACTGAAAGATATTTCAGACAGCTGGAAAGAAGATCATAGCAAAGGCGGCTTTGAAACGCTGGTAAAAAATTGGCAACAAAAATCCGATGTCAATCCCGACTGGAATCTCTGGCAGGAGGATCTTAATAATCTTGATTACATCAAAGAAAATTTTGAATCCCTTCTTGCGGCGATTAAAAATGATACCCGTTTTCTGCTGGATGAAAGCGGACGAATCAGCAAGATTATCGGCAGTATGCGCAAGTTAAGCAGTCTGAAATCCGACATCAAAACTTACTCGGTAAAGACTTTGTTGGTTAACTGCCGGAATATCATGGCCGATCTGTTCACCGAAAAAAATATTCTGATCACTGAATCTTACAACGTCGATGAGGATGACGTTGACCTCGACCGTGATGAATTCATACAGGCGATTACAAATTTAATGCGAAATTCACTGCATGCGATGTTAAAGTCTTCATGCGAATGTCCGCCCAATCATAATTATGCCATGACCATCACTACGGCACACGAAAACGGACGCATTTACATCGAGCTGATCGATAACGGTGCCGGCATTCGGCAAGACTATCAAAAAATGTTATTTGAAAAACAATTCACGACGAAAACTTCAGATGAGGGAACCGGACTGGGCCTTGGTATCAGCCGGCGATTCATCCGCGCGCACGGCGGCGACATTGTTTTTGTTTCGTCAGTGCCGTTTGAAGCGACGATCTTTAAAATCTATTTGCCCGCGAAACACGGACAGAGCCATACCCACAAGGTGGCGGCATGAGTACGGCGAAGAAATCTGTAGACGCAGTTGCTCTGGAAAAGGAAGTTTCGAAGAGTCACGATTTTTCGGCAAAGTCCGAGTTTGAATACAATTGGCGGGTCTTGATTGTTGAGGACGAACCGGCAATTGCCGAGGGAATAAAGGCAATCATAGCACCTCCACGAAACGTCATTCCGATTAATCGATCCAGTCGTAATCGCTCGGTGCCGGGGGCAAATGAAAATGCGGCGCCACCTCCCGCAAAAGATCAATTTGATGTTGTGTGGGCAAAAAACCCGACGGAAGCGCTGAATTTAATCCACAAGTCGATCAATGAAAAAAAACCATTCGCACTTGGGTTTTTCGACGTTCTGCTCGGCAGTGAAATAGATGGAATCGAACTGCTCCGCCAGATCCAGCTTTTAGATAATAAAATTTTTGCAGTGTTTCTGACGGCTTACCATGACCGGACTGTGGACTCGATTCATCAGATACTGGGCGCCGACAAGTCAGACCGGTGGGACTACATGAATAAACCCTTTACCGATGGCGCCATCCTGCAAAAAGCCCGTAATTCGGTTTCGGTGTGGAATCTGCGTGAGCAGAAAAGAACTCAGGACGAACAATTGGCCGAAGCTTCTAACCTGCTGCTTTTAGGCGAACGTACCAGCACCGTAGCTGCAGTTGGCAGAAGTGTCGCACACGAGTTCGGAAATCTGCTGATGCACATTATCGGACATGCCGAACTGGCGCTGATGAATAATGACGATTCTCAGATGCGAAATACGATGAAAACCATCATCAAAGCCGGTGAAACTGCGGCGGCGGTTTTAAATAAATTCAAGAAGATAAATGACGTTGAAGACAAACCACGACTGGCTGCCGTAAACGTGAATCAGTGTCTCGATGAAGCCGTCGATCTGATGGCCCACGAGTTTAAAAAACGGAGTATTAAAATTACGCGACCATTTTATGAAAAATGCACGATGCAGGCCAACTATCATAGTTTGATTCAAGTCTTCGTGAATATTTTTATCAATGCCACGCATGCAATGGGAAACTCCGGCCAGATTGATCTTTCGGTCAATCTGAGACCGAGCGACCCGGATGAGGCTGAACCAATTCCGAATATTGAGATCAGAATCCGCGACTACGGCCCGGGAATTCCCGAGGCCTTGCTGCCGAAAGTCGCCGACCCGTTTTTTACAACCAAAGGTAAACAGGGTACGGGACTTGGTCTTGCGATCTGCAAAGATATTATTGAAGACGAACATCGCGGAGCATTCGTCATTGCAAATCATCCGCACAAGGGACTCGAAATTTTAATTCGAATTCCAGCTAAGCAGGAGGCTTAATGTTGAAACTACAGTACATGACAATTTTAATTGTTGATGATGATTCCGAAATTCGGGAGATTATCAAGAACTATTTGATCCATTTCGGTTTCAAATCATTTCTTGAAGCCAAAGATGGGGCTCACGCTTTTCGTTTTGTGCTGGATGCCCGGCAAAAAATAGATCTGATCATTTCAGACTGGGAAATGCCGAATGCAGACGGCCTGACTTTATTAAGAGCGGTACGAAAACACAGAACCAAATCCGAAACCCCGTTCATTATGGTGACAAGCCAGCAATCGCAGGAGCGGCTGAAAATCTCGAACGCAAAAAAGAACTCGGTGGACTGTTATATCATTAAACCGTTCCGCGCTGAAACTCTGCAGGAAAAAGTCTGGGAAGCGCTTGGCCTTAATGTGCAGACAAAAGCCGGCTGAACGGCCTCATGGTACGAACCCCGTGGATACTTTTTTTACTAGTGGTCTTTCACGCGGGGTTTGCCGTAGCAAGTGTGCTGACCGAAAGTTTTTCGTCGGCCGCGCAGAAAGATCCGGCTTCAACTGCCGTTTGGAATCTTGCTGCGGGTGTGGTACATCCAACTTTACAAATTGCAAATTACACACCTCCACTTGGAGTGCCAACCACAACTGATTTTGACGTTGGGGATGGCAGCCATGGAATTTTTCAACCCAGTACTTATGCCAACTTCGGTGCGGTCGTTGGTTCGACCATTACGATTGATGCCAGTGTTTTTCCGATATTAAAATTTTCAATTTTTCAGTTAGATAGTGGCTACACCCTGACCAGTATAAATGGTCCACTTATTATTTATAGTTTATCAACTGTTACAATCGATGGAACCATCCTATGTAGTGGAGACGATGGCGCACCTGCCAGCGGAGCCAATGGCGGTGCGGGCGGTATCGGTCGCTGCGGTGGAAATTTTGGTGGGGCCGGTGGAAATGCCTCTGCTGATGGAACGCAGGGTTTGCCAACAGCAGGACTAGTGGTCGGTGGAATTGGTGGCAACTTTGTAGGTGCCGGTAACGGCGGCGGTGGTGGTGGCGGCGCGGCCTTTGCCGGAAATGACGGTGGCGCAGGTTTGGCGGGAACCGGGGGAAATACCGGTGGTAATGGTGGTTCTGGAACAGGCGGTGCCAATCACCAATTTTCAAATTTAGCAGGCAGCCCGGGCGGTGGTGGCGGTTCAGGCTCCAACACCCAAGGTGGCAGCGGTGGGGGCGGTGGTGGCGGCACTGTTATTATTCACGCGGTCGGCAGTGTTAGCATATCGGCGACTGGAATTATTCTTGCTCTAGGCGGTAACGGTGGCGCTGCAGCTTCCGGCGGAGGCGGTGGTGGTGGCGGCGGCGGCGGTGTAAAAATTTTCAGTGCCGTTAATGTCATATTAATACCTGGAATCCCTCTTTATTCTGCAGATGTTACCGGAGGAACTGGCGGCGGCGGGGGCGCTGGCGGTAACGGCGGCTCCGGAAGTTTTGGTCGCGCATGGCTTATCTCACCTGCAGGCGTTACCGGTGGCGGGTCTGAAAGTAATCCTACATCGATTTCCCCAGAAGGAACCATTCAATACGTGACCACAGCCCAAACTGCAGTTTCAAAAAGTTATGATACGGGTTCTTCACTGACAGTTTATAATTCTGTTACTTTCAATCCGGTCAGCAACGATGTGGCGCTGCAGATTTCCGGCAGTGACGATAACTTTGTTGTCGACGACACCGGCTGGCTGAATTCCAGTCAGGTTGCAAGCCTTGAGAAAAAGAGATTCGTCAAATTCAGACTGATCCTGACAAATTCAAATTCACTGGTGCCCACCCAGATTTCGGAGGTCACTGTTAATTACGAACCCGGAACAATCGAAGTTTTTCAGTTTAAAAGCGGCTGCGGTTCAATTGCACGCGGCACCCCGTTACCCGGAAATCAGGCTCTGCTGATCATGTTGCTGTTGCTGTTTCCGCTGCTTGTTGCGCAAAAATTAAAAACGGTCAAAGCCAAGCAGAAAAATTAAATTGCCCTGATACCCGCTGCCCGCCTGCTGACTTTGAAAGGTAACCTGCCCAGCGCCGCCATAGTAAAGGCCTTGCCCCGAAAAATACCTCTTAAAATCCAAATCCAACCCATACTCCCCAATACCAAAATGTACGCCGTACCTAATCCCCCCGAATTGTACGCCGTACCTAAAACCCGGGATAAGCAGCGGCTTGAATGAAATCGCCTGTTCGGATTTACGTTCAGGCGTAAGGCTCTGATGCAAACTGATTCCGATACTGTGGTTTGTAATGGCATTTTCGCGGCTGATCAGCAGCCGGGCTTCTGGAATGTTAAGGATTTCCTGAACTAAAAATTCAGATGGCGGATTCGGTTTCCATTGTTGCGAGGCGCCCCATAAGCTGAATTTATAAACGTGCAAATTATTAATCAGACCTGATTGAAGTTCAATACGCGCGCCGAGTGGCACGCTACCGCTCAGTTGCATTTTTGTATTTGCTTCCCCGACCAAATTGAGAATTTTATACGAAGGAGCCCATGCAATTCCCCAACCTGACGGGATTTTCGGCAGTTCGATTGCGGCACTTACGCTGGGTACTGGTTCAGGCGCCGGTGCAACCGGCTTCTCTACAATAAACTCGGGCTTCGGTACAACTTTTTCCGGCGGAACCGGCACAGGTGCAACTTCAGGCGGTAGTGTTTTCGTTACATAGTTCGGCTGCACTTCAAGAGGCTCTGAAAAAAGACCCATCTTGCCGGATAAGCCGGCTGCGGCCACGCGCCAGTAAAATTTCTTTTTCGGATCGTATTTTTTCCAGATAAATTCAGTGGACGTAACATTTTCGATAACTTCGGGTTTTCTGAAGCCGGGATCAGATGAAATTTCAACTGTATAGGAATTGGCGCCGGCAACAGTTTCCCATTCAAATATAATTTCGCGACTTGCGCTCTTTTTTTCGGCGGCCACGGCTTCTGACATGAAGAGCTTAAGCCAATTGTAGCGGCCACTGGTTCCGGGCAACTGGAGCGTTGGCGATTTCAATTTAGGTGCACGTAGCGGCTCTTCCCGCAAAAATATTTTATTCTGGTATAGCGCCGGTATCAAAAAACCTTCGTCATCGCGGGCTTCAACTTTCCATTCGAGATCTTCTTCTTTATCAAACCGTAGAATTTTAAAATTTTGGGCGCTGCTTTCACTTCTGACTTTACCTTTACCCTGTAGTTGAACCTGATATTCTTTTACACTGGCTTCGGAAGTCCAGACGAACTCGTAATCCTCGCCCACTTTTAGGCGGTCGCGCGGAAGAGGTTTTTTAAGAATGATCTGTGGTGCTTTCCAAACTTCAATGGTTCGCGCGGACGAAAGCCCGTTTGCGTCACCCAGCCGGAGCGTGTAGCTGCCCGGTTTCAGATTAAGCGTTGTGGAATCCTGACCGTGCGCGACTGCCGTTACTTTTTCTTCTTCGCCTGTGCGGCTGACATTGATTTTCGTAGCCTGACCTGTCCATTGAAGCGGAACTTCCACTTGTTCATCCAGCACATAGATGCGGACCGGTTTTTTTTCAAGCCACTGAAGATTTTGATTTTTGTCGATTTTATTAATTTTCTGATCGGTACCGAATCTGATAATCGAGGTGTCGTTAAGGTTTTCGGTACCTTCGGAGGTTTGAAGCGTCGCTTGCCCGCTGAGAACTTCAAACTCGTACGAACTCTGTTCTTTTCTGAGTTGGACTTCAGTACCTTTTTCCAGATTCATGTACCAGTGATCGCCGGAAATGGTAGTTTTAACAGACGGATTGCGGGCTTTGAAGTCTCCTTTGGAAAAGCGCAGTCGAATTTCACTTTTACTTTTGTCTTCGGGTTCTTCAAGAGTAACCAAGGTATTTTCAGAAAGTTGCAATTCGGTCTGATCTTTTAGATAGAGTTTGGCGGAACTCTGCGAAAGCGTAAGTACGGAATCGTAGTAATAAAGTATTTCGTTTTCTTGTGCTTTTTCCCAGATCAGACTGTTGACCCCGCGGCGTTTGAGATCATTTTTTGAACTGAGTACATGGCCCGCTTGCTTAGAGCCCGAACTCGAAATCTTTTTCATGAAACTGGGAAGTTGAATCCACCGCAAATCGGCGAACAGCCAGATTACTTCCGCAATCAAGAGTAATAAAATCAGCGCGACCCATTTTCGATCAGAGCCTTTTTTTCTGAGTTTTTTCACTCTTAGCTTGTCGGTTTTTCAGGTGCGTTCTTAGAGGCTAGCCAGCCGTAAGTCGGGCCTATTTAAACTCAAGAATCAATTTGTAGCCGTCGATTGAATACACGACAAACTCATAAGCTGAGCACTGCGCACTTGAACCACTTTTTCCGTCCCAAAGAGCAGAAACTATAGTCATGAGCTGGCCGTGATCGTTGAGGTCCTCAAGCTGTTTGGCAATTTTATCAGATAGCTCTTTGTTGATTGTGTCGGTTCGGAGTGCAGCTATGTTTTCACTACTACCGATAGTGATGTTGTAGCGACATGGTTTTTCTTCACGAAACATTTTAACCAAGTAGTCATTCATCAACCCAGAAGCGACTGTATCTGCGTAAAATCGATGCACGTTATAACGGAAGACATAAGCCAACTTCACGCTGGATTTGTTCTTTACTGCAAAATTCACGATTGAATCAAGAGCGTGCTTATTATCCGGAACTTCAATTTCGGCTCTAAAGTCGGCAGTTGCACTTTTTGAAAGTGCAAGCAGCAGAACTAAAAAAATCAGTTTTTTCATATGACCCCAAAGCAAAAGATAGGCTCTTATAAAACATAAGGCCTATCTTTTCCAGTGTCACAATTATTGACAGATACTAATTACTTACTGCGATTGACATTAATTTTAGTTTTTGAGGACGAAACACTCGGACTGCCGGCGCTACCAATGATCTTGATATTGCCTTTATGGTCTTCAATCTGTCCGACTTTTGAGTCAACCAAAACGATCGATCCGCGAGTGTTGCAGATCTTGTCGACTGTTACTCCGCAAAGTATCAACTTTCCGCGGAAGTCCTCGATCAGGTTGATGTGTGCGATGTTATCCTGGGTAATAATCATTTTACCTCGGCGATGCCTGATTTCAGCTGCTGCTGCAGATCGGTTTTTTGCGCTGGATCTACTGCTTGAGTATTTATTGTTACAGTAAGCCTCTAGATCATTTTCATCATTTTCTTCGTCATCTTCTTCATTAGCATAGCATTTTTTACCACCGCTAACACACTCTTCGTTATCCGTGCCCGGAGGTTTAGACCCACCGCTGCTGCTGCCACCACCGATAACTGGAGGTTGGCTGCCATCACCGCTAGGATTTGCTGATCCGCCACCACCGATAACCGGAGGAGAGATGTCGTCATCTTCGCTAGGATTTGTTGACCCGCCACCGCCGATAACCGGAGGAGTGATTGTTCCGGTGCCTCCACCACCAACCGGAGTTGATCCGCCACCACCGATAACTGGAGGAGAGATGTCGTCATCTTCGCTAGGATTTGTTGATCCGCCACCACCGATAACCGGAGGAGAGATTGTTCCGGTGCCGCTACCATCAACCGGAGTTGATCCGCCACCACCAATAACCGGAGGAGCTTCTATTGGGCCACCAATCTGGTTAACATCGTTAGATGAATTATCCGGTAAAGTATCAGTGTTCAAAACGCCGTTGCTACCACCGGCAACGTCAACCGCTGCATATTGGTACTTCGAGCAGTTTTGAAATCCGACTAATAGTATAGAAGTTACACCAGCTACTAAGAATGTGTTGAGTTTTAAAATCTTGCGCATTTGGACCACCTTCATGAACGGGTAATTGCAATGGTCATTCCTGCCATAAGAACCAGATTTGAGAAGAAGGCCAAAAGTTGTAGAACTATTTAAAAGTACTTAAAATATTGACGTAGCAGAATGAGAAAAGCTCACAAAAATGAATTAGATTTCAGAGCAATAGACTCAAATTGACACTCAAAAACTGGTTGAACTGTATCTTATTGGAAAAACTGGCTTCACTTGGGACAGGCATTGCCGAACGAACATTCACCGATGTCGGATCTGCAATCTGTGCCAAACTGAGACCAATACTAAAACCCAACGCCAAATGCTTATTGGCAAAGAACGACTGATTCAAGGCGGTCTGTAAAAATGGCTTGCTGGTTGAACCAAAAGTCTGCAGACCAAAATCAGATTCCAGCTTTGTAGAGGCCGGTATCACCAAGTTTTTACCCAGACTTATTTTTCCGTAATAAAAACCGTAACCGAATGAAACAAAATGCGCAGATGTCGGAACCGGTGCGCGATCAAAGTCAAGTTGCGCCGAACCCGCATACAGTTGGTCCGAGTACGTTGTGCGCCCGCCAAAGCGGGTTCTCAATCCAACTCCGAACGAATACTCTTCATTGGTAAAGTATGAGCCGCGAACCAAAAAGTAATTAGCGTTTACGATGGCCTCGTCTAGCACCGAACCGGTGTTTACATCGAGCTGGAATCTTTTTGTAAATTTAACTTTCTTATTCAGCACGCTCGATGAGTTGTCGGTGTTCGGAGTAACAGATTCGCTTGGCAACTCGTCATCGCCGACAACAATTTCCTTAACGACGGCTTCTGTTCCCGGATCTTGGCTGTCTTGAATTTCGGTTTCAGATTCAGCCGCGGCAGGAGACGCATTATTTTGCGCAAACGCCGGAGCGGCACCCAATACGACAGTGAAAATAACAAAAAGAAATTTACTATTTTTGATGTTCATTGAACAATCCCTTATTAGACTCAATCTCTTCGATAAAATTTGTTCTTTTATTGAAAAGTTCTTTGTACTTAATTAACCGGCGCGAGTTGAGAAATAAAGTATCAGGAACATCGTAGTTTCCGGTAATTGTTTCATTTTCAAAATCGATCTTAATTTTCTTTTTTGCTTTATTTTTAGCTGCGGCGCTCGGTGTAGCGTTCGGAGCCGAACTCGGTGCAGACGGCGTGACCGCAGGTTCGGATTGAGCGCTGGCTGTTGAGCCGATCTGCATACTTAGCAAAATCAAAAAGAGTACGTATATCAATTTATTCCTGTGCACAGAGATTATCTCCTAAATATTGATAATTACCGATTTCATCCTGCCAAAATTCGCCCTGGAACGGCCAGTAACGGAAACCGTTCTTCACGTAGAAATTTCGGTTGTAAACTTCGTTGGGCGGCGGCGCATCTTTTGCGGCAATTTTTAAACGCAGCTGGCTCTTTTTAGCTTCGAGAATTTCGTAATACACAAATTTCATCTGTTGCTTATAGTAAGTAATGTTTTTCTCGATCGATAAGATGACCTGATTGAACTTGAGGGCCAATTGGTTTTTGAAGAAATTCAGACGGCCGGCATAGATTTTTTCAAGAAAGGGTCTTAATGGCGTTTTACTTGTACCAAAATATTTATGTGCGAGTTTGGCCTCTTCGCGAACCATATTATAGGTGTCGTAAATATTTTTCATTCGGAAATCTTTCAGAATGGATCGTGTAACCTTAAATGGAATTTTGCCACCGTAATTTTTTGTATAATCTATTTCAGTATTGGAAGCGCTCTCATTTTTAAGAATTTCTGTTGCGAAATTGATTTCGTTAATGGCGTCTGCAACCGTGATGGTCTGTGCCGTCCAGTTGCTTAATATATCGAGCGTGTTCGCGTAGTTTTCATTAAAGGTATTTACGGCTACTTCGGCATCGTCGAATTTACAGTTGTAATTAAGTAATATCGCCCGCAAAACCAAAGACTCAGGCTCGAAATAATTTTCGTAAAAAGGAGTATGCAGAGTATGGATTACACTCAACGCCGAACGCAGCTTGCTAAGATGCAGATAGGTCCAGCCAAGTTCGGTTAAACTTTCCCGGTAAGCCTGGTTATCTTTAGAAATATTGCGATAATAATCTGCGGCATCTTCAAACTTTTTTGCCTGAAAGTGTGCACGCGCGATATTTAGGAACGTGTAGCCTTTTTTCGGATTCATGTTACTGCGCTGGGCATAAAGCGCAAGCAGCTTATTATAGCTGTCGATTGCCATCTCGGTATCGTTCTTTTTCAGATAGCTTAGAGCCAGAAGATTCAGCGCAGGTTCGCTGTTTGGATTTTTTTCGATCGATAGTTTCGCGTAGTTAATCGCCTGATCAAGTTGGCCCTTATCGAAGTTGACTGTTGCCAGTTTGAAATAATAAACATCGACTGCAAGTTTTTCGAGGTCGGTTATTTGCATCTTCGACATCGCAAAATCAAGCATATGTTGATCGCCGAGCTTATTTGAAATGGCAATTAGCTTTTCGAGTGATTTCTGTCTGAATTTTTTTGAATTTGAACGAATAACTTTAATCATCGGATAACTGCTGGCTTGATACAGTTTGAGATTATAGAGTGAAAGTCCCAGATAGTAATTAGCCTGAGCCCGCGCCTCTTCACTAATTCGGTCGAGATTCGTCACTTTGTGAAATGAAACGGCCGCATTTGCGAATTTAGCCTGCTGATAATATTTTACACCCTGTTTAAGCGTTGCCAGGGCAGCACCCGAAGCTGCCGCATCTGGCGGCGAGGCCGGAGCCTTTTTTGCTGTTGCTGCTGGCTTTACCGCACCGGCTTTTGCTTTTGATGCAGCTGCCGAAGCGTTGATCGATAGTCCTAATAATACACAGATTAAAATATTAAGCTGTTTCATGATCACCTATAATCCGGCTTGGGCCAAAATAGACTGTAACTCACCGTAAGGAATAGCGAATTGTTCGACTGTTCCTGGTTATTAATATTCCGCGTATTATAGAGTAACCACTGAAGATTGAGATCAAGAGCCGAAGACCGCGTCAGCGAGATCAACTGACCGAGGCTGAAGCTTGTTGCTGTGCTTGCCAGATTGGATTGATTCGTGACCTGTCCGATTCCGCCGGAAAAGTAAATTTCGAACGGAAAAATTTGTTTATTCAGCAGCGACCACTTCCCGTAGATCGGGCTAAAGTACACGCTGGCACTGTAGGCATTAGTCAGAGTAACCAGATTTTCAATATTAACGAGTTGCACATCACGGATATTCTGGGTTTGGCTGCCTTTATTCGAACTCAGCAATACACCAGTGAGGCCAACACCCCAGGTTTCGTCAAAATTGTAGATTGCACCCAGACTTAGGCCGAGATTCGTGTAGAAAACGTCATTAGTAACTGTAGTAATCCCCGACTTTACCTGAAGCCGTGCGGATTTTGGCATATAATTTTTCTGTACAATACTATAGTCATCGTAGCTGGTATCGGAAATAATTTTTGAATAGTCCGAAACATTGAGTTTCTTGATCTCTCTAGTGGTCATCGGCTTATTCAGCACTTCTTTTGAAGAGTCCGCGTCTTCTGGTGTTGTATTCTGTTTCAATAGTTGATCAATTTCATCAATTGTCTGTCTATCGATACTCGAAGGCGAACCTGCCGACTGTGGCGGCGCCTGAGCGAATGTTTTGTTTTGAACGCATAGTATAAATGGAATTAAGCCGAATATAGTTTTTATTTTCACTTCACTAGGCTAAATGAAATCAAACAGCGAATCTACGATTATCGTAGCTGGACTCGACCCCAGTCTTGCTTGAAGAAGCCACTAAAATTAGCAAATGCAAACTTAAATATGGCAAGAATGTTGCTCTTTAAAACGTGGCAGCGCGGAAGAATATAAAATGCCCGTCAAATGGTGCAAAAAAGGATTTTAAAATGCAAAATCATACGATCAATAAAGCTGAATATAAAAGTTATTTTGACAATATCTCAAGACTCGCTAAAGGACAGCAGGTCGAGCTTGAAGTGACCGGACTTGATATCGGCAACCAGATTGAAACGGAATGGGTCGCGCTCGAAGGATTTTCGTACGACCCACAGGGTGAAATTCTGGTCGTACATACCCCTACTTTGGACCATGCCGTTCACCATCCGGTGCAAATCATAGCGGCCGAGGATGGCCTTGAGCTGAGCTCATTGTTCATTAAAGACACGGAAAACCATACCCATATTGTTCAGTTTCGTCACCCGTTGCAACTCGAGCAACAGAAACAGCATTAGAAACCGAAGGCCAACTTAACAGATGTGCGGGTTGCTCCGAAACTTTGCGAGACTTCAGCGCCGATTTTCATAATTAATAGATTCACATCAACACCCGCGATCATCTGAGTTGCGCTCACTGTTTTTGTTTCAGACTGCGCTGTAGAATAGGCCGGATCAAAAATTGAATTCGCGCCGGTTACGCCCAGTTCGTTTGTACCGGAAAGCATTCCGACTCCAAGATAGGGTTCAACCACTGGCAGCATCGGTGAAATCAGAAGCTGTAGTCCTGTCACTTTTGTTTTACTCGAAACCGTTACCGCCGTAGCGGCGACAGTTTGTCCGAACTCGAAAGAGGCGTTGGAATAAAATCCACGAAGCGCAAGGTTCACCGGTAGTACCGGCACGACTTCATTGATATTCCATTTAACGGCGAAGGAAGTTGAATTCAAACTTGCGCCCGCAGTGGTCAATTTGGGAATAATAACCGCTTCGAATGCAATTCCCATCGGAATCCCGACGGCACCCAGTAACCCGGCATTATAAAGATTTTCGAGGCCGGAGCCCCCGCTTCGTTTCACAATGGCATCAGTATTTGGAGTTCCGGTCTGACCGGCGATCAAACCGACCTGCACCCCGAACAAGGTTCCCATTTTTGAAGCGCCCAACATTGAACTATGGGTAAAGTTTGCCGAAAACTCTTTTGTTATGCTGTCAAAATCCGATTGGGTAATGCCGGTAAAACTCGGATCAGCAAAAGCCTGAAGCGCAGTTAACAGAAATAGTGAACCTATAAAATTTTTCATAATGACTCCTGTAACTTTTATCTCAACTTAAAAAATTGCTTTAGTCACGTGTTTTGGGAACACTCGGAAGCAACGTGAAAAAAAACCCCCTCGCAGAAAATGGCTTTAAATTTGCTGCATTTGACAACAGATAGCCACTTCAAAAAGGAGAAAAATCATGAGCCCGGAAAAAGTCCTTATCGTCTATTTTTCAAGAACGGGCCGTACGAAAATTCTGGCACGCGAAATTTCCCACAAACTCGGTTGCGCAATTGAAGAGGTAAAAACTCCGAAACGTTATACCGGAATTTTAGGCTATCAGTTGGCACTCCTACAGGCGACATTCAAAGTTTTGCCTGAAATCGCACCGATACAGAGCAATTTGGCCAACTATGATCTCATTATAATGGGGGGGCCGGTCTGGGGCGGTTCGATTTGCAGCCCGCTCAGAACTTTCATCGAAAGTTATAAAAACGAATTCAAAAATGTTGCCTTCATGGCCGCCCAGAGTCGAAAAATCGGAAGAAATTATGTTTTTGACCAAATGCGAATCGCGGCTCAAAGGATTCCGTTAGCAACACTTGACATCACCGAACGCGACTTCAAAAACGGATTATACAAAAACAGCATTTCTTCTTTTATTATGAAATTAAGCCTCATTAATCCGAAAATTAACCGAAGACGGATTGCCGAACCCACCACGACTGAAGCAAATTACTGAAGAATTTTAGTGTGACAGATCTGCAGGAATTTTTTATCCTGCAGAAGAGGTCTCAATGAAAAAATCCAAGAAAAAAATCGAACTACATGGCGAAAACCATAGATCGCACCATATTGGCTGGCTCCGCGCAGCCGTGCTGGGCGCAAATGATGGCATTATTTCAACCTCAAGTCTTATCGTGGGAGTTTCGGCCGCACATGCAACCTATCAAAATATTTTAATCAGCGCCGTAGCGGGGCTTGTATCCGGAGCGATGTCAATGGCAGCCGGCGAATATGTGTCGGTCAGTTCTCAGTCCGACATCGAAAAGGCCGACCTCGAAATTGAACGGGAAGCCATTGCAACCAATCTGACCTTCGAACGGGAAGAACTTGCACAGATTTACATGGAACGCGGTCTTGAACCGACGCTCGCCAGAGAAGTTGCGTTCCAATTGATGGAGCATGATGCCCTCGGTGCCCACGCACGCGACGAACTTGGAATTTCTATGGCGTCGGTTGCCCGACCGGTGCAGGCCGCACTGACATCCGCTGCGACGTTTTCGACGGGAGCCCTGCTGCCACTCCTGATCGTCTTTTTCTCCTCAGAACAAGTTCTGATTCCAACGGTCGTGGGCTCTTCACTATTTTTTCTGGCCGTGCTTGGAGCAGCCGCGGCGCGAATCGGCGGTGCCAGCATTTTAAGAGGCGCCGCCCGCGTTACTTTCTGGGGTGCAATTGCCATGTTGTTGACAATGGGAATCGGCGTTTTATTCGGAACTGTTCTTTAAACGAACAATAAGCAATCCGGTGTTGATGGCCTACCCATGCACTTGGTTTTGGTATGATTACGGATTACTACAAATCCTCTAATCCGCTAAGCAACTTCAATATCAAAATCAAGATGCAATTTTTCTCCAAGATCCATCAGCTTATCAACCGTATAAAGATCAATCCGATATTTCACGATTTCATTGATACGAGAAGGGTCGACTTTTAATTTTCTGGCCAACCGAACTTGAGACATATCATGCTCTGTAAGATAAATAACAAACTTCTCACACAGCTTGTATTTTAATTGGTCGGCCTTGGACGCATTTTTAGGGAGCATATAAGAAGGCTCAGCGTTTTCAAGCTTTTTACGAATCGATTTTAATTCTTTTTCACTTGGGAACCCCATGCCTATCTCCTTCGTTTATCTCGGTAAGCGTTCACTACACCAATAAAAATGGCATCATCCTCAAGCAGCCAAATCAGCCGATACTGTTTCTCATCCAGCTCAATCAACGTGGCAAAGTAGGAATAATTATCAGTTCGAGCTTCTGGAAGCTCTCTTCGCCCGTCCAGCTCTTTCACCAACTTCAAGATCAAGCGATCGTTCATATGGTCGCTATGCTTTTCTTGGTAATGCATGTCGATCACAACTTGAACGATCTTAATGCCGTTCACAGCTATTGGCTCAATGTCGTATCGCTGCTGCTTAACTTCCACGTATAAAGAATACAGCTAATTGCGTAATTTCGCAATTAATATTTTTGTTGGATTTGAAATTGAATAAGTTTAATGTCCGGACAAACTGGCGCTTCCGATGGCGTCGGCTGCCCGACCGGTGCAGGCCGCACTGACATCGGCTGCGACGTTTTCGACGGGAGCACTGCAGCAGCGGCGCGAATCGGGCGGCGCTAGTATTTTAAGAGGCGCAACCCGAGTTACTTTCTGGGGTGCCATTGCCATGTTATTGACAATGGGAATCGGCGTGCTTTTCTGAACCTTATTTAAGGCGGCGACTCAATTTGCTATTTCAAACATTTTTCTGACGGTATCGGCAATTTTTTCAAGAGCCGATAAATCCACCGGGCCATATAGTGGATCAGAGCCCAAACTATGACCCAGATTTTCCAAGGCAACAACTTCTGGCTTTGTCCGTAAATTTTTCGCACTTTCTATTATTCGCGTTTGCCTTAAATGATCAGTCTGTGAATCTTTTGTTCCTGCGAAATATACAATGGGACCAGGAAATTTTGATAACTTATCAACTACGTTATTTTCATCTTCGAAAAACATTTTCCACCACTTATATGACGCCTGCGTAACGCCGTTTGCAGCATAGGGTTCCTCGTCAGGATACGAGAGCGCTGCCATTTTAATTTCAGTATAGCTTGCCTGCCGCTGATTTGTGATTGAATCTCTTGTCCAAAATCCAACTGGGGATAGCAGCACTTCTAACGGATATATATCCAACACACTTGCTTTGTGATTTTCTTCAATTTCTTTATTTTCTATCCGACCATCACCGTTTTTATCCATTTGCATAATTCCATCGACCATTCTTCCTTTGACCTGCCACTCAATAACACTTGCGGGACTTTCAGCAAGGCCACCCATAAAAACAATTCCGATGGGATATATCAGACTGTTTTTCACTAAATTTGAAATATGTATAGATCCTTCGGAGTGGCCAAACATTATAATTTTTTTGGCATCTACTTTTGGGTTATTTACTGCAAACTGATAGGTCAGAAGCAAATCTTCTTGTATATTGGAGGGCGTAACAGTGCTGCGGATCTCGTTGTTGATACATGACTTAAAGTAAAATCTTACAGTGGCTTTTTTATCTGCGCAGTCCGGACATTTTGGCATTGATTGTAAACTGCATTTGACACCACGGTAATCATACCTGAGTACTGCAAAACCAGCTTGCACAAGTTTTTTTGAGATGACTTTGAAAATTAGTGAATTTTCATCTTTAGGGTTGCCAAATTCGACGTCCCGGTCAAATAGGCCCGTGCCAGACTGCATAATAACAAGAGGGCTTGATTTAGATCCGGAATCCGGAAAATCAATTTGGCCATTTATGACCGTCTTACTATCGAATGTTTGCAAGCTGAAACTCTGACTTTCAGCTGAAAACAGACCGACAGAGTACGTAAATCCAATAAGAAAGCAAACCACCGAATTCATTTTCGGAACATAACACAATTTCCTTGATCAACAAATGTATAAACTTTTGACGTATAAAATATACTATCAGAGAGAAGATCATAACATTTCTTCGCCAATTTTTTAACGAACTGAAATTATTACCTCCCCTAAAAAACTTTTAGGCAACATCTACAAGAGCCCTATTTTAGTAATGCAGGTATCTCGTAAAAAAATAAAATTAAAAACGGCAGAATGTGTTGGTGTCTTACCAGAAATCTCATTCTGAGACGCACCATTGACTCTTAGCCAAAGTGGCTAACATTTTTTGTAACTCCGAGCAAACCGGCCTGCCCAGATTGAACTCAATTCACTGCGGCTGGCACATTCAATGAAATGGTTACTATTAGGCAAAGGGATATATATGCTCAAAATGGCAAACCTATTATTGATTCTAATGGTTTTTAGCTTTTCAACAGCTCAGGCTTTATTGTGCAAACAACTTTTTCTGGAAACAGGAAAAGGCGTCAATATCGTATTGCAGTCGCCGGATTCTCCAAGTGAATTGAATCTGAAGGCCCGGGTTTTTGAAGCAACCGGCAATGCCAAGGAAATCAGTCAGGAAGTATCGGATCTGGTGCTGATGATGGCGCAGGCACGATCGCCGATCATAAGTGACAAAGAGATCAATCAAAAAGGTAAACTCGTACTTGGTCTGCCAATCGGCAACGGATTTGTGCTCGAACTGAAGTACCGCTCCAACTCCACTTTTGAAGACAAATTCGTGCTCGATCACATTAATCTTCTTTCGCCTTCCGGTAAGCAAATTGATGTGTCTGCCAATCCCATCGATATCTATGATGATCGCAAAATATCAAAAGAACGTGTTAATTTCGAAATCGGCACCTATCCGAATGGTTACAATGTTTACGCCAATATTCCCACCTTAATTAAAGGCGATGTTCTCAGAGAAATTCAACAACTGGCACCTAAACTGGAACTCCTGCCTAAAGATGTACTGCGTGAACTTGCAAAAGAGGCAAACCTGAAAGCCCTCAAATCAAAGGCCAACAAAGCCTACATGAAATACTTCATCAAACGTTATAGCATACGTGGTGTTTTCAAAACCTTATTTAAGATTGTAGTGTATGAGCCGATAAAAATGCTCTTTACGGTTGGAGTTGTTTATTTTGCTATGAGCACAACCGGCATGGTGAACAACCCTAGTAACATTACCGAAATGCTGTTTCCTGCCAAAAGCTCAGAATGGGTTTCGAAAAGCCTGACCGATAGCATACGGGCCGAAGCGCTGCCGGCAGACGTCAAAAAACAGCTCGAAGTATTGCAGACCGATCTGGTTAAAGATCCTTCGATGAATCAAAGTAACAATAATACGGCGGCGGATTTAAATGCCCCGAAACTTCAGGTAACCAAAGACCAATATCTCTGGACAACCACGGTTGTCGATAAAGAAACCGGCAAGGCCGCTACGGTTATCTTTGTAAGCCGCGATAACAAAAATGGCCAAGTCACGTATGCCGCTATTAAAGTGGACCCTGAAAAATTTAAAAGCCTTATTGAATACATTCGATCAATTGGTCAGTTCATTCCGGTCAGCAGCGAGGATCTCAAATAGTGAAGACACTTGCCATGATCCTCATATTATTTTCGGCCTTTTTTTCCGGTGCAGAGATGACCAAATGCCCCCGGTCAGAAACCGACAGCGATATAAAAGACGAAACAAAGCTTCTGAAAACTTTTACAATTGAGTATTGGAAAGTTGCGGCCGCCGAAATTGCCAAATTGCCGGCACCGTTGCAACAAAAAGGTTTCGTTGTTGGAGACTTTCATTTTAATAACGTAGGCCTTTACTATAACTACTCGAAAAGAAAACCCGAGCTGGTTCTGAACGACTTTGATGATGCCGGGATTAATTTTTTACTTGTCGATATCATGAAGTATCTTACATTCATTAAAAAAATCGACAAAGAACTCAACTTGGAAGACGTATTCCGCAATTACCAGGCGGGCCTAGTTCGCTCAAATGAACTGACCTTGCCGACGGATATCCTGAATGAGGCTCAACACGATTTTAATAAGAATTTGCAAAAATACCTCGAGCACCAAAGAGAAGAAATTATAAAATTTGATAAGTCAAAAATAACACCCGAACAGAATTTAAAAATACAAACGCTACTGAGAATGAAAATTATTACTCAACTTGCCGATGTGGAATACATGGTAAAAATAAACGACTCCGGTTCTTCAAAAGATATGGAACGTTACGAATTTATCGGTAAAGACCGAAGTGGCACCCCGAACCTGATTGAATTTAAAAAATTGAAATGTTCCGCTGCCGGTGCTGCGCACGAGCAGGATCTTAGTGCAAATTTTGAATTTATCCGCAATAACTACCTTAAAAAATTTTCGCCACTAATTGCAAACCAGTTTGTTTTTCGTTTGGGCGACGAAACGTTTTTAGTCCGGCAAAAGGCATTTAATCCGCTGAAAAAGCTGGAAATTGAAGAGCAACCCACCAAGAAAATACAAAAATTTGCTAACTTCTTTGCCGTCTTCCTCGGCACGATTCACGCAAAATCAGCCAATAAAAACTACATCAAGGCGCTTGCTGCGAATGAAACAAAAATTCTGAAACTGGCCAAAGAAATCTCAAGCAAATTCAGCGATACTGTACGGGACTGAAACGTGAAAAAAGTTTTTAGCTTTTTCTTAATGGCTTTTCTTCTTTCGCCGGCAACCGCCTCGGCGGCCTCACCGGTTATGTGCAAATACCTCTTTCATACGGATGATCGTCTGAGCAAGTCTGTACGGGTTTTTCACTCTGGTAACACCGATACGACCTCGCTGCGCCAAGAGGTTAAGTATGTCGTTAAAACTTCAGACTTCGATGCCTATACACATGTGCTCGGAGATTTTTTTAACGCGCGTTTTAAAAATCGCGACAAAGCCGAAGACGGCTTTGCGAATATCACATCCACTCTTTATATGACCGTGGCCAAGTATATTCAAAATGGTAAAAAACTTTCGGCCAAGGTCCGGTTCCGAAAATATCTCTCAAGAAAATTAAGCGACAACAACTGGAACAATCTGATTGTTTCGGAAAAACTGACGGATCGCTCGTGGCTCGAGCTCAAAATCCAACATCCGGAATTTGCAAATGTGGTTTTCAAACCCCGGCTATTGATTCTTGATAAAGATATCCAAAAACTGATTACCGAAAAATATTTCGACTACAAAGATGGAATTATTCGACGTCTGCGCGAAACTAATCCGGGAAAAGAAGCCGACATAAAAAAATTCACAGATTTTTTTGACGCCCTCTATACCACCCCTGCAATGCGCGTCGAAAACATGTACGCCAGAACCCAATACGAGCGCACGTCCTACAGCATCAAGCTCAATAATCCGGAAAAGCCCGCAGAAACCATCGATGTGCAGATTACCCTGGATACAAATATCAGGCTGAAGCGCCTAAAGGATGGAAAAGATTTCAATGTTTACGGCCCTGACGAAACCGTCGTCGAAGTCAAAGTACCCGTACTGTATGCCAAACTTAGTGATGCCGACCTACAGGCGTTACCTGAGCTTGCCGAAATCAAAAAATTGATTGCAATGCTAACCGAGAAGCACAACATAAAATACCCTGCAAACAAAGGCAAAATGTCAAAAATCGACAAAAAAAATGAAATGGAAAATGATCCCGACCTTGACTGGGATTAAACCTCTGTGGCAGCATCGCTTCATGATTAAAATATATGGTTCTCCTAAGTCCAGTGCCGGTCGTGTTTTTTGGATGCTCGAAGAATTAAACCTTCCTTACGAAGCTGTTAAAATCAACATGCGCGAAAAAGAACACAAAGGCGACGCCTACCTTAAACTTAATCCAAACGGAAAAGTTCCGTGCCTGACCGAAGGCGAGTTTGTCATCTGGGAATCTGTTGCCATCAACAATTACCTCGCAGAAAAATATGCGCCGCAACTTTTAGGAACCACACCTGAAGATCGCGGTATCGTCCAGCAGTGGAGTCTTTGGTCGATGCTTGAATTACAAAAACCTATAATTGACATTTTTATTCAGAAAGTTTTTGTTCCGGAAGATCGCAGAGATCTCGCTCTGATTGAGCGCTCACAAAAGAGTTGTCCGCCATTGTTTAGAATCTTAGATAACGCTTTAAGTTCCCGTAAATATCTAGCCGGCGACGCCTTTACCGTTGCCGATTTAAACATGGCTTCGGTCGTGGTTATTGCCACGCCAATCCAAATGGATATTTCAGAATACAAGAATATCAGCGGCTGGATGGATGCCCTGACTCAACGGCCTTCGTTCAAAAAATACATTAAACTTGAATAGCAAGTGACCTCATAGCTCAATTGGATAGAGCACACGTTTCCTAAACGTATGATCCCTGTTCAATTCAGGGTGAGGTCACCATTATTAACAACTCGCGAACAATGAACCGACAAAACAAGTGGTTTAGGTAGATCATCGATTCAGGGACGAAACTTGAAACAAATTGGGCTTGATTTTTTGCACAGTTGGAATGACTTCAGACAGATTCAATTGGATAGCCAGCTTAATATCATCAATAAAATGCTGTGGCCAATTTCGCTGAGCCTTTTTCTCTTCGAGATCGGCCAACAGTGAGTGCGGATCTTCTAAAGGCCCATAGAACCCAGTCTTTAATTTATTTGCCAGCATTTTTGCACAAAGAGTATCTTCAGGAGCTTCCTTTTGAGTATTCATCTTTCCGGCTGGAATGATTTCTATATTTGAATATTTATTTTCTAGTAAATGCGCTAGAACGGAGCCGATGTTATTAAAACAGCCAATGACCATTGGAGTTTCTAAATAGTTTTTTTCAAGTGCCGTCGTCAAATTTGTAGTTTTATGAACTATTTTTTCACCACTCGAAACATGCCGCCGGACAAGGGTTGGAGAGTTATCGATTCCTAAGTCATAGACTTCGGAAATGAGGCGATAAGAGTTTTCTAATAACTCACGAATAAGATTAAAGTCATTCGCCACCAGATATTCGAGCGGTCTTGTCTCTAAAATTGCTATCGAAGTGGTAGAAGCGCGGAAAACATCTATAAGAATAGAAATATCCGGCATCCAATCTAATGGCCTACTATCGAATCCATTTCTAATCATAATGTTCATCTACGTTTATGTATCAAAAGACAATCTGTCTGTCCAAAATCAAATCTTACCGAGCCTAAAGTCGAACACAAACGAGCTGGATTGTAGGACAAAGAGACCCCTCCCAATCTTGGCTTAAAACGCGGGCGGTTGGTACAAAACACTAAGATCGAAAGCAAGTGCCTACATGAGCGCGATTAGACGGCCACGAGCGCTCTGGGTGGGGCCTTATGTAGCAAAGGAGCCAAAAAAAAAATGAGATTTTTTAAATATCGAACAATGAATCAAAGGGAATACGTGACGAGATTTCCTTATAGGCTTTTTCTGTGAGAGCAATGAATCGCCCGATGTCCTCAATGGTGAGTTCCCTTTTTAGGGCGTCAGGATAACGAAAAGCAACTGCATATGGAGTCAATTCCACGGTTGGTTTTAGAAATGCTTCCAAAGAAGTGTCAACTCCTACCACGAAGCCAAGAATTTCGCGAATATCATGGGTCTTTTCAAACTTCTTCCCATGAAAAGTCAAAAATCCTTTAAGGGCTTTTTCAATCACTTGCTGACAATGAAACGCGGTCGGCACAAATGCCTTCGGATTTTTGGAATCACTGAGCCACTTAGCAGCAAAAAGATCTTCTTTGGCTTTTTCAAACCAAGCTTGAACAGCTTTTTTATTGGCCAATGTCGAGCTCTTTTCCTTCAGAGAAAACCGTATTGGCAATAGTATTGAGTTCGTTCTTCCATTCTTCAAACTCTTCTTCCGTGTAAATGAACACATCAACCGGCACCCAGAGACCCCAAAGAACCTCTTGGGCTTTTGCCATGCGTTTCGCCGAAGAGACGTCGGATTTTTCAACGATCAAAAACAGATCATAATCGCTAGTGGGTTTTTCCGTACCTTTGGCACGAGAGCCAAAGAGATAAACTTTCTTAGGCTTAAAATAATCGGTGAGTTTTTTAACAATTTGCTCAAGCTGAGTATCCGTGATTTTAAGTTTCATACTAAGCCGCCTCCGGAATAATATTCCGAGTGGACTCTTTTGCGGTTTTTTCTGCTTCTTGTTTTTCGTTTTCAGTCAGTGATACGAAAATTGTATTATGCTTTTTCATTTCCTCAATACCCGTGGCTTGTTGATCGGACTTACTCTTGCGCATAGACAAACTTTTTTATTCATAATGCACCTGCGAATATAGTGTTATTTTTTTAAACTTTCAATTTGAATGGACTTTGACGGTTCATCGACGCACCTCCTTTGGCTCATTCTGGGTTTTATTGTGTTTTGCTCATTTCCCGGCCAAAAGCGGAGACTTCTCCACGCGATGCGCAGGATTCCCAGAGCACTTTGCTTGTCGCCACCTCGGGCCCCCACAATAAATTTTCAGAGAAAGAAAATAGGAAAAAATACAAAAAAGAAACCGTATTTCATATATTTAGAAAAAAGGGATAAATCGGTCTTTATCCCTACCCTCAACTAAAAAATCAATTCTGATAGCAGGTAACATTCTGAACTGTGAAAATGCCCCAAACTTGATTTGAATGGTCGTAAGCATCGGCTAAAACAGAGTTTACTTTAACTAGGTATGAATCAAAGATCATTTGATCTGTGCGAACTTTTGCTTCGAAAACAGTCGTCATGTAGACATCACTAATTCCATTATCAATCTGGTCAACCACTTCGGTGTGACTCACTTGAAATAAATCTGATGAAATTCCACACTGTTGTGCCACAACTTCAGTAATCATATTTTGTTGATAGGCTTCGAATTTAGATCCGCGAACTTCTGCAGTTGCAGAAAAAGATATCACTATTAACGCTAACAAAAAAATTGCTTTCATTGTTTTCTCCCTTTAAGGTTTTGGTTTTGGTTTCGAGTTTGTTTTACACTAAACCAGATGATTGTTGTGTTACGATTTCGTCAAGATGTAAAAATTATATGCAATTTTGTAACTTACTGAGAAGTTTAGTGGCTCAGTTTTCGTCAAACTCAGTAATTTCACTGAAAGCGGAGAAGATTTCGGCATTTTTTAGTTCTGATTTCATCTTGATAAGAAATGATTTCAAAATAGGTTTCTGCCCGGCCAATTCAAAGTCCAGCCCGGGATGAATATTGAAGACCTCAAGCTTTTTCAACCCCAGCTCATTCTTTAGTTTCAGAATTATTTTTCGGATATCATCGATATAAATGTTTTCAAAATTCGTTGAAAATAAAAGCTCCCCGTTTTCATTGAGACAATTCAAGCAATTCCGGAGCAAAATTTCAAGGCTCGTTTCAATTTTGAAAACGCCTTTTTCACCGCGCGAAAAGGAAGGTGGATCGCAAATAATCAGATCAAATTTCAGCTGCTTTTTCAGACTGCTTTCGAGAAAATCAAGGCTGTCGCGAAGTAAAAACTTATATTTTGCGGGATCAAGCTGATTAATTTCGAAATTTTTACGGCCCCAATTGAGAACATTCTTATTGGTGTCAATCGACGTAACCTGTGTGGCACCGCCAAGTGCCGCCGCAACACTGAAGCCGCAGGTGTAGGAAAACAGATTCAGTACTTCGCGGCTTTTAGAATTGTTCAGCACCCAGTTGCGCTGCAACCGCTGATCTAAGAACAGGCCGAAGGACTGTCCTGAACCTGACCGCATTTCATAGTTGATGTTGTTTTCATTGGCCACCCAAATTTTTTCGGAATTCTCTGCGCCAATTAAGAGTTGAGACTTATTTAAGGGATCTTTGCCGCGATTATGCATAAGGCGTACAAAAATAGATTTCTTAAGAACTTCGGCATACGCCGAAAATGTCTTTAAGTTTGCCTCGGTCCACTGCTCATTGAAAGAGGATAGTATTAAGTAATTTCCTAATTGATCGATTGTAAAGCCTGCGTTCTCTTCTTTGCCATGCATCAGCCTGAAGCACTGGTTTTCAGCTACAGAGGCAGAGTAAAGTCGTCTTCTTCGGTCTGCTTCAAAGAGTGCTTTTGCCAGAAGACGGTCTGCCAGCAAATCCAGGTTTTCAAAGTAAGGCGGTGCTGTTGATGTAACAACGATTCCGTTCGGAAATTCTATTCGGTGATTATGTAGACACAAAAAATCATAACTTGCACCGGTATATTTTTCGTCGCCCAGAATTGGGATTCCGGCGGCTTTGGCATGAATACGAATCTGATGATTTCGGCCCGTCAGCGGATTAGCCTGCCAAAGTTCATAATTTTTGTTTTTTCTAAGCTGCTTCAATAATGTTTTAGCTTCGAGGTCCCGGGCTTTATGCAGGATTGTTTGATCGATTTCGTAACTGTCTTTTACCGATTTTGCCGCCGTCACAAACCAATAGGTTTTCTTAACTTGGCGATCGAAAAAATAAGCCGCATACTTTTTTGCGACCTCTGGCGACTTTGCAAAAATAATAACGCCGGTGGTGGTCTGATCAAGCCGGTGGACGATATAAAGCCGGTGCCCGAGCTGCTTTTCGTAAATTTCGATGAGGCCGTCCTGAATGAAATCAGCATTCCCGGCTTTTGCTTCATTGGTGTGACTGTTGATCCCGTATGGCTTATCGACGGCGATGATTTCGTTATTTTCAAATAAAACCTTCAATAAAAAATCAGGCAATCTTAAAAAATTCATTGCTCTTCTTTCTCGTTTTGGACGATGCGAAACTGTACTGTATTACGTTCTGAAATTTAATCAGTTTGGCCGCAATTAAAAAACTTACACGACCCAAAACTGCAAAAAAGCCCTGCGACCTCCGTTAAATACCCGCAACTAAGGGACTTTTCCGACTATCAAGCAACTTTCTCTTCTATTTATCCAGGCCCCCATTATGCAGTTCATGCCTCAGAAACAATCTGGAGGATTATGACCACCTTAAAATCGTTAGCTTACAAAAAGGTACTCGTACTCAAGATACATGCAAGCTTGTTTGATGCCGCAAAAGCGATGGAAAGCAAATCCGTTGGCTGCGCCCTTGTTTCTGATGGCAAAGGCCAGATTGTTGGCCTCATTACAGATCGGGATATCGCCTGCCGCGGAATCGGTTCTAAAATGAGTGCCTCAGAAAAAATAAGCTCGCTTGTTCGTCACGATTTGATCTACATCGGCGAAAATCGCTCGATTTCTGATGCAACGAAAGTTATGCAGCACTTCGGAATCCGGCGGCTTCCGGTCATTAAAACCGGCCCTGCCGGGAAAAGCAAATGCATCGGTATTGTCAGTTTTGATGACCTGGTATTCTCGGGCGATGTTCCGCTAGACGAATTGGCAGAAATCATTCGCAGCCAGATGAATCGTCCTAAAAGAAAATCTGCTAAAAATCCGCCAGCGCTGTTCTTTTTGCCGAAAGAATTGCAGCCGATATCAACCCCGATCTGATTGGACCATGGACAAAATAAATTTCATTTTAAGTTTACTCCTGCTGCTGTCGTTGATGTTTTCCTGCGAGGAAGGTATGCGGGATCCGGCAGCAACCACCCAACAGATACAGCTTGATGAGGCCCGCCAAAACCTAGATGCCCAGAGACAAAATCTGGATGCGGTGAAAGCCCAACTTGCGCAGCAGTCCCAGCAATATGAAGTGGTCTACCCGGCACAGCTCGCAGCTTACAACACGCAAATTCAAAATTTTACAGACGTTCTGCAAACTCTAAAATCCGCCGAAGACGACGTGAATCAGGCGACCGCAGCTGCCCTTCGTACACAAAGCAGTGCGGCCCAGGTTGCGCGTGACCGGGTTGAACCGCAAATTTCACAACTTGAAAGCGACATCCTGCAGACTAAGCAGCAAATCTATGTCTGGACCAACAACACTTTTACGCTGACACCTGAGCAACGGCAACTGCTGACGAATCTGCAGAACTCGCTGGAGTACCAACAGCAACAGCTCGATATTCTGAAGGCTGAACGAGTGAATATATCGGCTCAGATCCTCTCGCAGAACCTTTTAATCGATTCGGCTTCGCAACAACAAAAAAGAGAAATTGCCAACGAGCAGGCCATCTTGCAGAACGAAATTTTTACATTGAGAGGCGAAATTGATAGGTTGAAGAATTACTATTCGCAGACCCGCATGAGCCTTGTACCGCTGAACCAGCAGCTTGAACAGGCCCAGAAGTTATACGACGATCAACAGCGAAGGGTTCGCGAGCTTGAAGCCACACGGCTACCAAAGTGAAAAAGCGCCTTGAATGGCTTTTCCAATTGCCAAAAATAACCACTTTGAGGTAATTCTGAATGCCTTAAAGGACGTGCCCATGCGAACAATCTCGATTCAAAGAGAAAATGGAAGTTCTGTTGCCATATCAGCAGTTCCGGTCGACGAGGTCGGCGCCTGCGAACGTGCCGACTTTTTCACAAAACGAAGTATTAAAAAAGATTCCAAACTGACGGCACTTTATCTGGCCTTGAGCATGTGCGACCTCACAACTCTGGAAGGTTCAGACACTCCCGGCCGAATTGTGCAACTGTGCGCAAAGGCGCGTAACCCCGTGCCCCCCGATCTGATTAAGCCTTATCTTCTTAAAAAAAATCTGGCTCCGATTCCTTCAGTGGCTGCCGTTTGCGTTTATCCGTCGATGGTACCAATTGCAGTGAAGGCCCTTGCCGGTACCTCAATCGGTATTGCTTCGGTTGCTACGGCCTTCCCATCCGGTCAGGCCCCACTAGAAGTCAAGATTGAAGATACGCGTTTTGCCGTCGAAAAAGGTGCTACTGAAATTGATATGGTTATTAATCGCGGCGCTTTTTTATCGGGCCGGTATCAGGAAGTTTTCGATGAGATCGTTGAGATTAAACGCGCTTGCGGCAATGCGCACCTGAAAGTCATTCTCGAAACCGGAGAGCTGGGTTCTTACGACCACGTCAGACTGGCTTCTGATATTGCGATTGAAGCCGGTGCCGACTTTATTAAAACCTCTACCGGAAAAATCACACCTGCAGCCACGCTGCCGGTAACACTGGTTATGCTGCAGGCAATAGCCGATCATTACAAGCGCGCCGGAAAAAAAATCGGAATGAAGCCGGCCGGCGGAATCCGCACGGCCAAACAGGCAATTTATTATCTTTGCATGGTGCGCGAAACTCTGGGGCACGAATGGTTAACACCAGATTTATTCCGCTTCGGCGCCAGTGCGCTAGTTAATGATCTATTGAAACAAATTTATAAAGAACTTACCGGCACTTATTATTACGACAAAATTTTTTCACTTGATTAAAAGGACAAACATGCAGACGTCAGTACAAAATAAAAATAATCAGGTACAGGCCGCAACAGAAACCGGCCCGGCTTCGGCTTTTGATTATGCGCCATCAATAGAAGCGACCGACATCGTTAAAATAGCACCGCGAAATAAATTATTTATTAACGGAAAATTCACAGAGGCTTCAAGCGGTAAATATTTTAATACAATTAATCCCGCTACCGAAGAGTCACTGGCCGAAATTTCCGAAGCCAATGCCAAAGACGTAGATAAAGCGGTTAAAGCTGCCCGTAAGGCATTCGCGTCGTGGTCGAAGTTGTCAGGCCAGGAGCGTGGCAAGTATCTTTTTAAAATTGCCCGCATCATTCAGGAACGTTCACGTGAATTAGCTGTACTTGAAACACTCGATAACGGTAAGCCCATCCGTGAATCGCGAGACATCGACCTGCCGCTGGTTGCGGCTCACTTTTTTTACTACGCCGGCTGGGCCGACAAATTACAGTATGCCGTTCCGGGCAAAAACCCGAAACCACTTGGCGTCGTCGGCCAGATTATTCCGTGGAATTTCCCCCTTTTAATGGCGGCCTGGAAAATAGCGCCGGCACTGGCCTGCGGTAATACTGTGGTGCTGAAGCCTGCCGAAACCACTTCACTTTCGTGTTTGCTGTTGGCCGAAATTCTTCAGGAAGCCGGCCTGCCTGACGGAGTTGTCAATATCATTACGGGTGCCGGTGAAACCGGAGCCGCATTGGTTGCTCACCCTGATGTTAATAAAATCGCCTTCACAGGTTCAACCGATGTGGGCCGCATGATTCTTAAATCCGTTGCTCACACCGATAAGAAACTCACGCTTGAACTCGGCGGAAAATCTGCGCACATCGTTTTTGAAGATGCCGCCATTGACCAGGCCGTTGAAGGGGTAATCAACGGTATCTTTTTTAATCAGGGCCATGTTTGCTGTGCGGGTTCGCGCCTGCTACTTGAAGAGTCTGTTTCTGATGCGTTTGTAGAAAAGCTGAAAACCCGAATGGAAAAACTGCGTGTAGGTAATCCACTTGATAAAAATACCGACATCGGCGCAATTAATTCAGATTCGGAATTGCAGAAAATCCGAAAACTCGTCGAAACCGGAAAATCCGAAGGCGGCGAATATTTCGAACCCCCAAGACTTGCATTACCGGCAAAAGGCTTTTACCAGAAGCCCTGCTTTTTCAATAATGTTTCATCAAGCTTTACACTTAGCCGAGTTGAGGTTTTCGGTCCGGTACTTTCAATATCGACCTTCAGAACGCAAGCTGAAGCTGTACTTAAAGCCAACGACACACCCTATGGGTTGGCCGCAGGAATCTGGTCAGAAAAAGGTTCAAAAATTCACAAAACCGCGCAAGGCCTCAAAGCCGGCGTGATTTGGGCCAACACATATAATAAATTCGATCCGACTTCACCTTTCGGTGGATACAATGAAAGCGGCTGGGGCCGTGAAGGCGGACGACATGGTCTTCTGCCTTATCTGGAGGTTTAATGAAAATTGCAAAAACGATCAAACTTTTTATCGGTGGCGATTTTCCACGAACTGAATCAGGGCGAAGTGTTCCGATTTATATTTATAAAACTAAAAAACTTTACGCTAACGTGTGTCTGGCTTCGCGGAAGGATCTTCGCAATGCCGTAACAGCGGCACAATCGGCTCAGGCCGGCTGGCAGAATAAATCGGCCTACAACCGCAGCCAGATTCTTTATCGTATGGCAGAAATGACCGAAGGTAAGCGGCAGGAATTTATTGAAACTCTTACCGCAACCCTTGGGCTTTCAAAAAGCAACGCGGATAAGTCCGTGGATAAAGCTATTGACGCTTTGATTTACTACGCCGGATTTGCCGACAAGTACCAGCAAGTCATGGGTTCAGTAAATCCGGTCAGTGGGCCTCATCATAATTTTACTTCGACCGAAGCGGTCGGACTTGTCGGGCTGATTTGTAACGCTAAGTTTGAACTCTCAGAGGTTGTTGCACAGATTGCCGCAATTATTTCGTCAGGAAATTCTCTTGTGGCTTTACTCGGTAGCGATGGCAGCGCGCTTTTAGCGCCGCTTGCCGAAGTTTTTGCAACTTCGGATTTGCCAAGAGGTGTTGTCAATTTGCTAACTGGCAGTACAGAAGAACTTTTTCGGCAATTTGGCTCGCATATGGAAATTCAGTCTTTAAGTTGTCAGTTGAAAGATCGAAAAATTCTCGGGGAGCTCCGCACAATGGCGGCAGCTAATATGAAACGCATTGTACCTCCGGTAAAAGATCAGCTCTCACTTGAGCACCTGGTCAGCTACGTGGAATTTAAGACGGTCTGGCATCCGATCGGTCAATAACGCCGCACTGCTTTTTCTTCTCTCAATGGTATAAGTATTGCTCCTTTAGTTGGTTCAGAACCAAACAGGGAGTTTCTATGAAACCGCAATCCGCCTTTGAACATCCGCACAAAAAAAATGTTAGTTTAGAGGAACTTTCGCAGATTTTAGAATCCATAGGCCAAGTTTGGGTGTCGGATATTATGCAAAAAAATCCTATCACGATCAATCAGAATGAAAATCTCGACACCGCAACAGGCTTGCTGTCCGACAATAATTTCCGCCACTTGCCAGTCATCAATAACGATGGCGATATTCAAGGCATCATTTCTGATCGCGATCTACTGAATGCGATCCTGCGAATCCCGCCGGGTAAAATTCTTGATCGTATCGAAAACCCGTGGAACGCGGCCAAGGTCAGCAGTGTTATGTCGAAAACCCCAGAAACCGTAAGCCCCGATACAAATTTAATGGAAGCCGGTGCAATTCTTCTTGAAAATAAAATCAGTTGCCTGCCGGTAGTTGAAGGCGATCATCTGGTCGGAATTATTACCAGCTCAGATTTTGTCAGACTGGTCAGTCAGGGGCTGGGGGTCTGAGAGTGGAGTTGATTAAAAATTCCTAAATTGCGCATTTCTATTCAGTGCCCCGAGTCTTGGTGGTAAAGGTAATCCCTCGTGAGTGGTACTGAATCCGACTTCTTTGCAATCTGAAGGTGAAAAACCATATTGCCCCAATGCTCAAATGAAGCTTCGGCCCCTGTCAGATAAAATTCCCACATTCTGCAGAAACGGCTGTCGTAAATCTTCCGGACATCCTCAAGATTTTCGTAGAATCGATACCGCCACTCTTGCAGGGTGCGGGCATAGTGCATACGCAACACCTCGATGTCGGTGATATGCATATTACTTTTTTCAACATGCGGGATAACTTCAGATAACGCCGGAATATAACCGCCCGGAAAAATATATTTACGGATCCACGCATTTGTTGAAGCCGGCCCCTGAGCGCGCCCAATCGAATGCAAGAGCATAACCCCGTCTTCATTCAACAAACTGTTTATCTTCTGAAAAAATGCGGAGTATTGATCAATCCCCACGTGTTCAAACATACCTACTGAAACAATTCGGTCGTACGTTCCTTCTTCCGGCTGCAATTCGCGATAATCGGCCAGCTCAAACTTAACGAGCTCGCTAACGCCTTCTTTTCTGGCCCGCATTTTTGCAACTTTAAGTTGCTCCGCCGATAGCGTGATTCCTTTTACACGCGCACCTTTTTGCTTTGCGATTTCACAGGCCAGAGCGCCCCAGCCACAGCCGATATCTAGCACTTCGTCATCAGCTTCAATCAACAGTTTCTTAACGATATACTGCATCTTTAATTTTTGCGCTTCTTCAAGGGTTTGATCGGAGTCGGTAAAATAGGCGCACGAGTACTGCTTATCTTCATCAAGAAACAAACTGTAAAACTCGGACGACAGGTCATAGTGATGTTTTACATTCCGGGCTGAGTTCGGAATTGTATTTAGTTGCCAAAGACGGCGCACCAGATAGTTTCCGGTATCGAGAAGGCGGAGCCAGCCCTGTGGCAATTTAGGGCCGGTGTTGCAAAAAAGGATTTCAAAGAAATCTTTCAACGTACCTTCTTCGATCGTCAACTTTCCGTCCATATAGGCTTCACCGATATAAAGCTCGGGGTTCAGTGCCAGTTTGTGGTACAGCGACGAATCCGTCAGGCGAATAGTCACACTCGGCGGGCCGAAATCCCCGAATCGGTGGGTTTTACCGGCTGCATCGATAATATTAAGGCTGCCCTTCTTAATCACCCGCGAATAGACCTGATCCAGAAGTTTTTCACTCTTCATCTTCTGCCAGATATCAATTTGTTGAATTGGTTCGATAAACGATGAGATCAGGTTCATAAATTCCCCTTTTTATTTTTCCCGCCTGCGCTTTTCTGGAGGATTTCAAAAGGGGTGCCAGTTGTACTTATGATGGCTAACTTAATAGAATTTTTTATCAATACTTAAGAATTACTTTGAATTGCCCGTTTTTAAATGGTTTAACTTTTGCGAGTTACCAAGGAGAGAATCATGCCGATCAAATTAGTTCAGGCCGTTATATTTTCGGGTTCGCTGCTCTTTACACCATTTCTTCAGGCGTTACCCGACCTCAAATGTATAACCGAAGGCTTCCCGACCACGTCGTTCCTGCTTTCAAAAAAAGCCGACCACGTTGAGCTTCGGGTAATTAACCATAACGGTGCCAAATATGCCCCGGTTTTTAATGGCAACGCCACTCCGAGCGATATCGGGCAAATTCAAAAATCCGGCGACTTTTTCGAAAAACTCGGCGACGTTTTCACCATCAAGTTTGAACAGAAAAACTGCCGGTTTGAAGAAGACACGTTCTTTTCGTGTTTCCAGAATGAGGAATCCAGCGTTTCCGGAACTAAAATCAGCACGATTTATTTTAGTACTTCTGAAAGTACTGAACGAATTGTCGGCAATGAATTCAACAAAAAAAACGTCCGACTAAGTCTGCGTGAAAACCCGCAGGACTTTCTCGAACACCGGCTCGAAATGAGCTATTATGACGGCGATTGCGAAATCAGTCGAAAATAATTACGAACGTTCGGCTCAGCTTGAATGCTGATCGAGCCATTTTGAAAATTGATCGGCAGGCAATGCACCGGACTGCCGGGTTACTTCACTGCCATTTTTAAAAACCACCACGGTAGGAATTCCGCGGATACCCAGCTGACCCGCGGCCTTTTGATTTATATCCGAATTCAATTTTACAAAAACAACTTTGCCGGCATACTTTTCGCCGAGTGATTCAAAAGTGGGCGCAAACGACCGACAGGGCCCGCACCAAGGCGCCCATACATCAACAACAACGGGCAGCGGGCTTTTGTTGATCAGCGTCTGTAAACTGCGATCGGTGCCTTCAACAATCGCACCCTTCATTGCCAATTCTGCCTTACAGTTACCGCAAATCGGGGCCTTATCGGTATTCAATGTAACTCTGTTTGTGCGACCGCATTTTTCACAAACAGCATAAGTTTGGTCCATAAACTCTCCTTAAAATTAACGTGAGGTCTAATTGTCGTTTGTAAAGTCTGCGGAAAAATTCCGCGCCGAGAGGAGAACTTTTGCTGCCTGAACTGCCCAGCTTCAAATCAGATAGGCCTGTAGTTGGTATATTATTTGCGTTGATAACATTTGAAATTTCAAGAGGGGTTACCATTAATAAAACTCATATTTCAAAAAAACTGACCTACGCCGCCATCGGTATAATTATCGGACTCGGGATATTTTTCAGCGCCCGAAAAATCTATTGTGAATCTCAATTAAAAATAGAACCTTTTAACGCCACTTTGACTTCACCCGCAAAGGAACTCAGCAAAGCGCTCGTCATGATCGCCAATCATGTTCGCCCCGCTGTGGTCAGCATTTTTTCAGAAAAAGTTGTCAAATTTAAAACCAACGACTTTTTTTCCCCGTTCGGTAACGACCTATTCAGCCAGTATTTCGAAGATTCCCCCGGGGATCCGGGGAAAACCCGCGGCAAACATCGCGAGTACAGCCTGCCGGTTAAAGGCATGGGTTCTGGTATGGTCCTTGATAATCAAGGTCATATCCTCACCAACTACCACGTGGTCGGAAATGTCGACAGAATAAAAGTGCAATTAGCAAACCGGCAGACCTATCGCGCAAAGCTCACTCAGGCCGACGCTAAAACCGATATTGCGATTATTCAGCTTGAAGGAAATTTTCCGAAAGACCTGCCCGTCATGAAGTTCGGCGATTCCGATCAGCTAAACGCAGGAGACCTTGTTATCGCGGTTGGTGCTCCGTTCGGACTTTCGCAAACTGTCACTCAAGGAATTATCAGTGCCACAGGCAGGTCTAACGTTGGCATTGAGGCTTTCGAGGATTTTATCCAGACCGATGCTCCGATTAATCCCGGCAACTCGGGCGGGCCGCTCATCAATATGAACGGCGAAATTATCGGAATCAATACCGCAATTGCCACCTCGGGGCCGGGGCAATTCAGCGGCGTCGGATTTGCGGTGCCGAGCAATTTAATATTAACTATGCTGCCGAAATTGCTTCGTGGCGAAAAAATCAGGCGCGGCAGGCTTGGCGTAATCGTTCAGGACTTAAACGATGATCTCGCACGCCAGTTTGAAACCTCGGAAAATTTAGGCGTACTAGTTGCCGAAGTTGAAATAAATTCGCCGGCCGACCGCGCGGGGCTGAAAGCCGGCGACATTATCACCAAATTCGGCACTGCGGAGGTTTCTGATTCCTCGCAATTGCGCAACACTGTTTCGCAAACGGCACCGGGCACCGAAATCAATATGAGAATTCTCCGCAAAAAAAATGATATGAATCTCTTTGTGAAAATTGCGTCGGAAGAAGTCGAAGAAGCTCCGGCTGCCACACTCAGCCGGATTGAAGGCAGCTTTCTTGATCGCATCGGAATCAGTGTGCAGAACATTGATAAATCATTCAGCGAAACCTTTGGAGTCAAAAACGGGGCAGTTGTAACTCAGATTCATGAAGGCAGCCCGGCCGCCTTTGCGGGAGTAATGCCTTTTGATGTCATCGTTGAAGCCAATCACAAAAAAATTCAGGATGTCAAAGACCTCAAAATTATTCTTGATAAATCGCGTGACCAGGAATCGGTACTATTCCTGCTGAAACGCCAGAATGCCGGACTCTACATGGCCATTCATACGAAGTAGCCTTCAGCCTTTTTTAATCGAGCGCAGTTCATTCATATAGTGGCGCGCTTCGGCCTTTTCAGCCTCAGAAATACCGCTCCATTCGCGGTTATTTAGGGCGCCAATAACGGCATAGGCAAACATCGCGTGAATGTTTCTGGCGTTCGACTTTGCCAGCTTTTTCATCGTACCCTTCCAGCCAAGCTTTACAAATTGTGAAACCGTTTTTATTCCGGCTTTGTGAAGTACTTTTTCAGTGGCAGGCCCCAGATTTTTAAGATCGGAAATTTTACCCGCGCTTTTGATTACGACTTCAGGCGACTCATCGCTGAACATGCGTGGCTTCCGAGTATCGATTTTTTCATTTTGACTAAGTGTTTTTTTTGCTTTGGTTTTTTTCGACTTCGGTACAACTCCGAAAAGGGGGCTGCGTCTTCGGATTTCCTTCAACAATTCTTCAGCATGAGTTTCAAAGTTTTCGGAATCGAGCGGTAAATAAAGCCATTTAGGAAGCACCGGATGATTGCTGAGATATTTGAATTTTTTTAATATTGCCGAATGAAACTCGCGCTCGCTCGGAAACAGACAGCCATTCCATTGACTTTTGGGCTTATTGCTTTCGAACATTGCAAGCACCATTCGATTATCAGAGTAATAGGCAAAACCGCCAAACATCGGCTTTCGAATGAAGTCCTTCGGAAGTAAAGCTTCGATCCAGTTTAAATTGTTTAATTCTTTTGCCACTGAAAGGTCTTAACAAAATTCTATCTCGTTTGCCAAGCAACTTTATTTGTCTATCTTGTTGACGATTTCCCGACTTTTCTTTTTTTTCTGTTCAACGGTTCAGAAGCCGTTATACTGAATGAACAGACAGCCACTTCGATGATGAACTTCTCAGAAATTGCCAAGGATTCGGCAACTGTCATCTTCTAAAAAAATAAATTCTCATTGCATGATCGATAAAAAAAGCTAACTATATTTTTATGCAAGACGTAACCAATTGTCCGAAATGGCCACAATATTTCCTGCAAAATAGACGGCTTCGGCGCAATGAATCTTAAATCAGAGTTTGTTAAGAAGGCCTAATTCTTTTTCGATCACACTAACAATCTCGGCGGAGTTCGGCGTAACTTTCGATGGAAATCTCGCCAGCATTTCGCCTTTTTTACTTATAATAAATTTTTCAAAATTCCACTTTACCGGGCCGCCTTTTTCTGTGAGAAAACTAAACAGTGGGTTTTTCGGCTCAGATTTAATATTACTTTTTGCAAACATCGGAAAGCTGATTTTATATTTGCCATCTTTGATGTGACAGAATTTTTTTATTTCCTCATTAGTGCCCGGTTCCTGGCCACCGAAATCATTGCTCGGAAACCCCAATACAACCAAGCCTTTATCTTTATACTTAAGATAGAGCGCTTCAAGTTCGTTGTATTGCGGTGTGTAGCCGCAATTTGATGCCGTATTCACAATAAGCAAGACCTTCCCGTTATAATCAGCCAGACCGACTGGTTTCCCGTCGATATCGTCAACTTTGAACTGATGTACGCCTTTGGCTTCAACAGCAGAAATCTGAAAAACAATTGCCAACACCGAAAAAAATATTATTAAATTTGATTTCATCATTTGCCCCTTAGTATGAAAAATCATAAATTAAAGCCTATGAAGTCTGTCGTTATCTTTGCTTTCATTGCTGTTTTTGCAGTCTTAACCGGTTTAGCTGACGAGCCCAAAAAAGATAGCTAGCTAAGAGAAAAAATCAAACAACGTTGGCCGAAGAAACAATAGGAAAAACCGGCACCTGAACTTGGCCCTCATACATATAAAATTGGCTCGTCTGAAGAATTTGTGGGTGAAAGCTTAAAAAAATAAAATTTTTGAAATAATTTGGATATTTCCTGAAGTCGTTCTTCGTTAATGGCTATAGCAAACTAAAATCAGGCATATTCGCCACTTGGACTACGGGCACTTGCTGCGGCGATGTCTAACGGTGGCCTGGCGGGAAAAAAGTCCGTCGTGGAAAAGAAAGCCCTTCAATGGCTATCTCGGCCAACGACGTCATTTGGGATTTCCTTAAAACTACAAACTAAATGGCATACTCAAGGCTAAATTGGTGTGAGTTCCCGTTTCTGATACCGAAGTCGTAACACCGGCCGCCGAAAGATCTTTGTAAGAGAGCGATACCGTCTCAAGGCCGATTGCCACAAATGGCAGCCCGGTAAATTGAACGCCAATTTTTGTGCCGGTACCGGTGTATTCAGCTCCCGTAAACGATTCTTTTGCATTTACGAGGTACGCAAAATAACCTCTGACCAAAATCGGGAAATCATAGCTGGCGAAGATACCGATGTTTTTCGGGGTTGAATCAGAAGTGACTCCCGCATTAGAGTAGGTGTGTTTACCGCTTAGGGTTGTGTCGACTCCCACTGCAAAACCCAGAACACTGTAACCGACGCGCACACCCAGCTCATTTCCGGCCATTGAAGAACCGGGTGAAAAGCTGGCACTGCCCGACATCTTATAGCTGAAATAAGGATCAAGTAAAAGTCCTGCATTTGAGCTCAAACCTGTTAGTAATGTAATTCCAAAGACGGCAAATAATTTTTTCATAAAACTCCTTTTTGGGTTTTGTTCAGTTTTATTGCGACGTCAACTCATTGATCAATTCGTCGCATTCTTTCCAAGTGTACACTTTCGAACCGTCATTACAATGCGCAAAGAAATAAAACTTGTTGCCGAACGGAGACCCGTACTTTCGTTTAAAGGTGCGATATTCCTCGTTCTTGTCGAACTCAAAGATAAATTCTTTGGCCGGCATCTTGTCATTATTTTTCAGTCTTTTTAATTAAACCACTTGTGTTGTGTTCTCACTCTGGAACGTCCAAGGCTTTTACAACGTGTAAGAACAATTATGACAGTGACTCGTTATAAGCCCGAAGCTCGGCGTATTTATCAATCATTTCAAGGTGGACTTGCGGCACTTTTATTGCTTTAAGATGAATAACTTAATAATTCACTTTAACAGGAGAGTTCATGAATAAACTTCTTTGCTTGGGCACCGTTTCGCTTCTGGTTTTCGGTTGCAACAATAGCTCTTATCAGGCCACCGAACTGGATAATGCCGAAGCTATCGATGCCATCGTAATGAAAGCCGCAGGTCTGGAAAGATATATCATTGAATCCGAATCAGAAGCTGATCTGGAAGCCGCTGTTGCAGGCGAAAGAGGTTCGGTCGTGCGCCGAATGGAATCAGTAAAGGCTGTTGTTGCCTACCTGCCCGCCCAAGCCGCTGAACGACTGCAGAACAGGTTCGGAGATTTAAAGTTTACGCCAGATATCGAACTGCTCGGGATACCCTCTGAGGTTTCGGCTTCGGGAAAGCCGGGCGGTACGGTAGCGCCACCAGCTCAAAGCATTCCATGGGGAATTTCCCGCATAGGAGCGCGTGAAGCAAACATTTTGAACAAGGGGGCCGGTGTAAAAGTTTGCGTAGTTGATTCCGGGATCGACAAAACTCATCCTGACCTTGCCGCCAACCTTATCGGTGGTCGTAATTTCGTCGTTATCAAAGGAAGAATTCTTGCCGACAACTGGAATGACGACAACGGCCACGGCAGTCATGTGGCCGGAACAATTGCGGCGATTGAAAATTCAATCGGCGTTGTTGGTGTAGCGCCTGAAGCAAAACTTTTTGCGGCAAAAGTTCTGGATTCACGCGGTTCAGGCTACCTTTCAGATGTTGCAGACGGAGTCTCCGAGTGCGTAAGAGCGGGAGCCAAAGTCATTAACATGAGCCTTGGTGCAAACGGAGATCCAAATGCGGCGTCACCATTAAAAACCGCGATATTAAACGCGCAAGCCGCCGGAGTGCTCGTTGTTGTTGCGGCCGGAAACGAAGGGCAGAATATCCAAAACACAATCCCTGCAGGCTATCCTTCAGTTATCGCGGTATCGGCACTTAACTCATCTGATCAATTTGCTTCATGGAGTAATTTCGGCCTTGATGATAACGACTTTGCAGCCCCAGGAGTAAATATTTACTCGACGTGGAAGGGTGGCCAGTATAACACGATCAGCGGCACTTCGATGGCCTCTCCGCATGTGGCCGGCGTGGCCGCACTCCATATTTCAGCGCAAAGCCCTCTGCTGAAAGCTATTGATCTGGGATTCTCGCTTTCCGAACAAGGGCAAGGGATAATCGACGCTTTAGGAAGCGCGCAATAACTGCAGCCTAGCGCGACATTTCTTTTATCAGTTGGTCGAGCGCAATACCCCAGCCCTGATGAAATCCCATATCTGAGTGTTTCATGCGATCGATTTCATCCTTATGTTTTACAATGGCGCGAAATTTTGCGCCACCTTCATTGGGTTCTAACAATACAAATGCAGTAAACATGAGTCCCGAGCCTGATTCAGGCTTAGTTGTCGGACGAAACCCCGGCAATAAAGCGTCGGTAAATACCAGTCTTTTATTTTCAACGATTTCGAGAAAGCATCCCATATTCGGCACTTTGTCCCCCTCTGGTGACTGCATGACTGTTCTGAATACGCCACCTGGCACGAGGTCCATCTCGCATTCAGTCGTGCGCCATGGAACCGGACAGAACCACTTCATTAGTATTTCAGGTGTCGTCCAGGCTTTCCAGATCAGCTCAGGTTTCAGGTTTACGTTACGCTCGAGAACGAGATCAAATTTGGTATCAACAGTAATTGTATGCATAATTCCTCGCTTATTTTTTGCTTCGGGAAAACTTTATCGATTATGGAGGTTGAAAACAATTGGCGGTGCACTAATGCAGGTCAATTTTGACTCAAAAAGCTAAAAAAATTACAATGGGGCTTTTTAGAATTTTCAAAAAACAAACCGGTCTTGAATTCAGACCGGTCATTAAAATCAAATCGAAAAACGCCCTGAAAATCCTTTAACAATTACCGGCCAATCTGAAATTCAACCCGGCGATTTTTTGCCCGGCCCTGATAGTTACCGTTGTCTGCACGCGGGCGGCTTTCGCCATAACCTTCAGTTTTCAGTTTTTCAGCCGGAATACCACGCTTAACAAGTGCTTTGTTAGCCGTATTCGCCCGCCGTTTACTCAAATCAAGATTATAAACATCCGGTCCGATTGAATCCGTGTGACCTTCAACGATTATTTCTTTATAATTTTCCATTGTTTTCATTCGTTGCGCTACATCGTCAAGTACGGCTTCAGATTCCGGCTTGATTTCAGAGGAATCGAAATCAAATAAAATATCATCGCTAACAATAATCTGCTTCGGAGGTGTGCCAACAACTTCAATTGCGGCGTTCTTGCTGAAAACCGGGCCCATTGTATAATTCAGACCAACATAAGCCCGGAACGCCGGGCTGGCTGTCGAATTCACAACTTCGCTGCCGATTCCCGCATGTAGTGCCATTTGACGATTTAAATCGTATTTTGCACCGAAGATAACTTCAGCCACCGACTGACTTCGATTCGCATCGAAATCAACTTTTTTTGCAGGAATGCTGGTGATCAATTCACCGATCAACTTTACATCGTATTTTTCTAAAAGCTGACTTACACCGATCGACCCGATCCACGCATCACCGAATGGCTGAAACGGTACGCCGACGATCTGCGTTCCGGGATTTCGAAAACGATAACCAAGGTTAAACCCGAGTGCCGTTTTGTTGATGGTCGTATCGTATGCGAGTTCTAAGTTATAGTTCGGACCGGCTCCTTCGCCTGCAAACGGATTATTTTCAATCATATTGAAACCGGCAGAACCGACGACAGCAAAACCTTCGCTGTTGTTGCCCCAAACACGGTATTTTGTATTAACGCGAACTTCATTAAGCCCGGTTCTTGCCACGACCGGAACATTATAACTAACGGAAGAATTTGAAGACAGCGAATGCGGTAAACTGATACCTGCATCCCAGTTCGGAAGTAAACCTACGCCCACGTTTAAGTCTGCGCTTAAAAGATCATCGCCCGGTTCATCACCGACCCTTAATCCTCCGAAGTCTTTACTGACCGAAAGTGTATTGTGAGTATAATTAAGAAATAAACCGAAATTCAGCATTCCCGGCTCGAGAGTTTCAGAAGATTGAACGGTAACAAAATCAAGACCGCTGGTTGTCGGATTGAAATTCTGAATATCAGTACCTACCACATTGGCGTGTGCCAATGATGTCAGGGCCAAAGTCGCAGTCAGAGTAAAAAAATTTCTTTTGCAGTTTTTCATGATGATATCCTCGCTCTACTTCGTGAAGACTTCAATTTTTGGAACAAACGCCGCCGTATTGTCTGTTTGTATTTTCGACATCGGAGTCGGCTTCGCTAATGTAGCTGTTGAATTGATATCAAGACAATAGCTTAACACAACCTTCGAATCGGCTTTGCCGGTGTTCGAAAGTAGGCGCAGCAAATTGTTACCGGCATCAAACGAAAATTTCGATTTAACGCTATCAACTTCGGCTGTAATTGTTGATGCATCAACATTCAGGTAGCTTAATTTGTAATCTGTCCGAAGCGTCATCTTAAGAGCTGCGGCCTTACCGATATCGGCTAAACCGGTCGGGATATCATTGGCTGCTATATCCACCATCTTACCATTAGCAAGTCCGACGATATCTGAATAACCGTAGGCGAATTCGTTTTCGCCGGCTTTTACAACCGTGGCTTTGTTCGAATAAACAATTGCACTCAGTAACAGTGGGTTAGTGCCCTGAACGGCTAACAGACGGCTATAAACAGTACTGGCGTTCAACTTATCTTTACAGTAGTTATTAAACGCTGGAAGTTCTTTTCCTTCCGGATCGTAAACCCGGGTAACGCCTGCGGGATAAACTGCGCAAATGTCGTTTTCGTCCGAAACAAATACAATAGCTAGGGCTGCATCGTTACGGAAGAATCCATGAGCCGCCCGAATTTCTGCCAAGCGCACCGCATCCATCGCTTTGTTCAGTGACAACAATCCGGCCTCGCCACCGTCAGTATCGGCGTCAGTTTGAATACTCGTTAGTTTTTTCTCAAGATGAGTGCGGATATTACTGATCGACAACTCTTTTGAACGCAACACGGTGGGCTCGGTGGCTGCTTTGTATAACTGGCCAAAGCGTGAGCTCTTCGGTCCGTGCGCTAAAGTGACGGCAATCTGATAATCCGCCGTCGACGACAATTGTGAAATGAAATTTCCGATTCCATTTGCGATCGCGCTACGCTCAGTATCCAAAGAACCTGAAGTATCCGTTACAAATAAGATATCCAGCTTCTTGGTAAGCTCCTGATTCGGCTGATAATAATGTTCTTTAATACAAGTGAGTTTCTCATTTGCAGGTAAGCCTAATCCGGCCACTCCCGTATCGACATTTGCAAAAGACATTCGGGTTCTTCCACATCCTTGTAAAATTGCAAATGCGGTCAAGAGCACCAGTGTGTTGAATGCATATTTTGCTGTGTAGTTCATAAATCCTTCTTCCTGTAGCCCTATCAACAATTGAACAATGGTCAAAAATTGTCAGCTACACTAGGATAGTAGCGCAATCCGCTTGCCAGAATTCAAATCGAACCTCTTGCATTACGGAGCTGCAGCAGAGCCAATCTACGTCTCATATACAGGGGTATCACTATGAAAATCACAGCTATGTTACGTAAATTAAAGGCCAAAAATGAAAACCGTCGAACCTCTAGACGTTCGTTAGTGATAAAATAATTGAATTCTCGTTATGAGACAGTGTTAGCGGGATTTCTTAGGAAGTAAATGCCGGTACTTTGCGAATAGATTGTAACCTATTTTTGCCAGTGGGTAGATCAACGGAAGCTTAACGAATTTGGCCGCAACCCCATAGCCATCTAAGCGAGACCAGATATGCGAGAACGCATCTACTCCCACAAGAATACTGCCTTCGGGAGTCATAACGTGCATGTGATACTGAATTTTTTCCGGAGATAATCCGAATTTTGCTGCATCAAAACCCGGGCTGGTGATATCGACAATGTTGAATATTTCCGGCGCAAGCCGCTTGTAGTGCGCCACTTCCGTATCACATACGATGCAATTTCCATCAAAAAATATTTTAGTTTTTTCAGCCACCGCTGGCTGCCCGTTTTAATAATGAACCAACGATTTCTTTTTTCAACATACAACCCTCTACCGGCAAAATAATTCTTTATTTGCAATTGCGCAAGTGGCTTCTGGAATATTTTTTCGCGGACATGGCAACAAGACCGGCAAAACTGCTGGCATTAAAGGGTGCTGCGTAAGGCCTCTTATTAAGATAGTATTCAGAAAAGTGCTGCCAGGACTCTCGCCCCAGCAGCTCTCGCAAAATGCTCGATTCCGATTTAGAGTCGCGCACCGAGGTCGTTCTTACGGAAGGCATTGGTAAAACGTGGCGGCATCAGATTAACAAACAGGTCAACGGTTGTTCCCATGAAGCTTTCTTTTTTAATCTGTGGCTTAAGTTTTTCAAAAGCCACAGTCATCATTTTGGCTTCTTCGTCTTGCAAATGTTTCTGCGCGCCCGGAATGATACGATCTTCTTCATCTTGAATGTGTTCATCCAGCACCCGTTTCAGTTTCAGGGCGGTTTCTTTCCATTCAACATCAATTTTATCCCGCACCTGCAATGATCTTAGAAGCGTCTCGGCCTCCATGTGCGCTTTGTAACTTCCGGATACAAGGTCTCGAGCTCCTTCAAGACTTCGAAGGGCATTGTAAAACACCATTTCTTCGGCGCGTGAATGCGGTATCAGCTCATCCCGAATCATTTTTACAAGGTCATGTTTTTGCTGGTCATCGCTGGCAAGATTATTCAGCTGATTGAGCAGCTCTTTCAATTTTTTGTGGTCATTCTTCAAAGCTTCGTAAATTAACATCGAGTTCTCCCTTTTTTTTATTAGCAGGTGCAAATAAAAAATCTTAGCAAAGTCCAGACCAAATTCAGTCGTGGAAGTTTTTCCCGTGGACTATCTTTTGCACTTTATTGGAAGAGGAGATTGCACAGTCAAACTACTCTTAGAAAAGGAGAATTTATGGCAACAACACCCACAATGGGACGTCCAACAATAGGCGGGCGCCCGGGAGATACACCCGAAGAAGTTACGAAGCGAAGACTTTATTGGGGCATTGCACTCGCAGTACTTGTACTTGTCGCAATCGGTCTTGCTATGCGAAATCGAAACCGGGTTTCAACAATCGATACATATACACCTACCGAGACATCCCTCAGCGCGCCGCTTACAACTGAAGTTCCTGTTGCACCTGGCACTACACCTATAACCCCTCTACGGGGCAGTGGTACCACAACAACGCCGATTCCACCGTCTTCACCGTGATGCTATAACACGAACACCCCGCCAATCGGGAATACTCCGATTGGCGGGGCTCAGGAGTAATTTTATATGACAACCTATTCATTTTTGAATTTTCTACATGTCGTTTCGTCAATCGGAATAGTCGTGGCCATTGCCTTCGAACGCCTCATGCTTCTAAAATTACTGAATTCGAAAACTCCGGTACAGTTTCAGACGTGGCGAGATTTACACACGCTTCCGTTTAAAATCGGGGCACCATCGGTTGCGGTTTCTCTGCTGACAGGAATTTATCTGGCAGTGACAATGTGGCCGCAGACGCCATGGATCTGGCCTTCAATCCTAGCATTGCTGGTTTTCGCACTTGCCAGCGGCACGCTGACGAGTAAGTCGCACAAAACCCTGGTCAGCGCGTCTTCAGCGCGCGAAGTCGGCCCGGCCTGGGGGAAACTCTGGCTCTCGTTGCAACTGCGGATCGGATTACTGGTCGGAATAACTTTTCTGATGGTTGCAAAGCCGCCCGTCAATGAATCTATTGCGGCTCTTGTTCTATGGGTATTGATTTTCACGGTTCCGGTTGCGTACTTCAAAAAGAAATACAAAACCCAGATCTCGTAAGCTTATTTTGGCTGCTCGCGCAACATTTTCATAACTTCTGAAATATGATTTTCCTCTTCGACAATCATTTCGCGGGCATATTCTTCAAGATAAACTGATTTTCCGGTAACGAGCTTCAGTAATTTAAACAAATTTCCAAGTTGAGCTTTTTCGTGTTCAAGGCTTTCTGTCATAATATCGCGGATCGAATGCTTATGAGTTTCAATCAAGCTACCGATCTTAAGGCTCGGGTGGCCTCCCAAAGTGGTAACGTGTTCGCCGGCAATATTGGCATGACCCAGCGATTCAGTTGCCTGGTCGCGCAGCCATTTTACGATTGGAATCCGATTGTAGCCATACACCATCAAAGCATAGTGAGAATACCGAACTACACCGGCAAGTTCAGCTTCTAAGATTGAGTTCAAGACTTCGATTATTTTTAAGTTTTCTTTGTTTTCTTTTGCTGCCACGGTCAACCCTTATGTAAAAATGTTTCTAAAACCCAGCTTGTCTTATTTTTTTTGTTATTTCAAGCTGTTCGCATATTAAAATTTTGAGGCGGAAAAGGAATCTGAAAAAATCGGGCAGGTAATATCCAAAAGTAACAGTTCCAAGCCAAATAATGCCGCGCCGACTATCAGGCTGCGTTTTTTATCAGAAACATCCCATGGCACCAACGAAGCAATGAAATTTACGGGCTTTATTTATATTGCAGGTTTGTTTTTGGTTGTGATGCCACTACTGAGCCAGCGGCATCACTTTAAAGTCGGTTAATCAGGTCGGTTAATCTACCAGTGCAGCTTCAATCGCGTTTGTAATTATAGGATCGTCCGGAGTTACATCCGGACCAAACCTTGCGACAACTTCACCACGGCGATTAATCAGAAATTTTTCAAAATTCCAGAGAATGTCATTTTTTTGAGTGCGCGTGATTCCGTAAGTCTTCAGCTTTTCTTCAAAAGCATTTCCATTTACAACTCTTGCTTCAGTAATTTCATTGGTCAGAAAGTTATACAATGGATGCTGACCTTCGCCCTTAACGACGATTTTTTCAAACATCGGAAATTTCACACCGAATTTAGAAACACAGAAATCCTCAATTTCAGCATTTGTGCCAGGCTCTTGACCTTCAAATTCATTTGCAGGAAATCCAAGAACCAAAAAACCTTTTTCGTAGAATTTTTCGTATGTTTTCTCGAGTGCTTCATACTGCGGCGTCAATCCGCACTGCGAGGCCACATTAACAACCAACAATGCTTTTCCTTTGTAATTGCCAAGATTTAAGTCAACGCCATTAATTTTTTTAACCGAAAAATCATACAGTTTCATTTTTACCCCGCATTTGTCTGATCAAAGAAACTAGCATTCTTTCAGATTCTTTTCATCTAAAAAAATTAGGGCGCCAGGCGGGGGTTTAGGTACGGCGTACATTTTCGATTTCGCGGGTGCTGAGGATGAAGGTTTCTTTGTTGGCCAGAATGTGAAGATGCAGTCCATGCACCGACATTGTTTCATTGGCGGTGGCTTCCGAAACGTTGGTGTTACTGACAAATCTGCCGTCAACCACATAGGCCGCGTTGGCACCGATAACTTTAAAGCTGTCGTCTTTCACAACGATTGCGGTGTCTTCATCAATTCCGATTCCCAGAATTCCGGGATTCTGCGCAACGGCGCCCAAAAGCCTGCCGATGCGGCCCCGCTGTGCGAAGTGCTGATCTACAATCATGTCTTCCACGAAACCCAGCCCGGGCGCCATGTGCCAGTCGCCGACTTTATGAACTTCTTCGCGGGGGTTGCCAACTAACATTGTATTTCCCATGATTGCGGCGCCTGCCGATGTGCCGGCAATCAGGCCACCCTTTTTGTAGATGTCCATTATTTTTTCGATCACCGGCGTGCCGCCAATTTTCGAAGTGACTTTCAATTGATCGCCGCCCGAAAAGAAAACAGTATGAACATCATCAAAAATTTTAATAATTTCCGGATCACGGGCCTGCTGGTGTTCTTCGATTGAAAAATGGCGGATATCTTTTATCCCGAGGCGACTGAATATTTTTTTATAGATGGCCCAGAGTTCCTCAGGGTGATTACTCGCAATGGTGACGATGACCATTTTACCTTTGTGTGTGCGCCGAGCTACCTCTTTCAAAATCTCCATTTCATTTTTTTTATCTTCGCTGCCGCCAATAATGATGAGTGTACCCCGATTTTTCATTTAAACTCTGTTTTCCTGATACTCAGCTGCAACAGACCGTGGCCACAGCTCCTCATCTTCAAGTTTCGGAATCGCATCCACCGGCACGGCATCGAATTCTGCCAGCACCGGCAAGAGGTCAATATACTTTTCATAAAAGAAGACGACGATCTCGGGCTCTTCAAGCTCGTGCAGCGCTTCTCTCAGAGCGTCGGCTTCATTCAGAACAATTTTTACCTGAGCCAATGGGTTATTCCGCAAAAGATTCCGGTGTAACATTCGAGGCACCTCTCCGGTCGCGCGGCCACGAAGATCGCAATCTTCTTTTATCAGGAAGTTGTCAAAATGCTTAATCAGGATGTCGGTGGCATCTTCGATTAAATCATCGCGGCGGTCGCCTGGCATTCCAACCGCCACAGTTTTTTTATAGCCGTCAAACTGATCGAGCATACGACCGATGGCAAGAAACGCATCGCAATTATGCCCGTAGTCCAGAATGAGATACGACGCACCAATCCGAAAAATATTAAAACGTCCAACATTTTCATTAACTGACCTGAATTCCTGCAGACTTTTTACAATCTGATTTTTGGTTGCACCCAAGGCAAGTGCTGCAGCAGTTCCCGCCATTAAGTTTAAAATTTGAAATTCGGCGGCACCATTTGCTGTCATCGGGATTTCCGAAACTTTCAGTTTTTCAACTTTGCCTCTGAAGTGAATCCAAATCCAGCCGTTTTTGTACCAGCAGCCATCTCCGGCTGCCGCCAAATGTTTTTTCAGATGCCGATTTCGCTCATTCATCGAGAACAGAAAAAAATTAAGTTCTTGCGCGATGATTTTTGGGCGCCCGCGCATTGCCAGCACACGGCCATCATCCGCATTTAAAACCAGAGTTCCATTTTTCTTTACGCGTTCACCAACCAGTGATTTAATCCAAACCAAGTCTTCGAGGTCTTCGATTCCGTCTTGTCCGAAATGATCACGCTGAATATTCGTGATGACGCCAACATCAGCCCAGTCGTAAGATAGACCTCCGCGCAGCAATCCGCCTCTGGCCACTTCAAGAACGGCCATTTTTACTTTGGGGTCTGAAAGCACTAACCGACTTGACTGCGGCCCGGTGGTGTCGCCTTCAAATACTTTGTCATCTCCGATCCAGATACCATCGGTTGTTGTCAGTCCGACCCCGTCTCCAATCTGGTCTGAAAAAATCTTATGTAACATTCTTACTACTGTCGTTTTTCCGTTCGTACCGGTAACGGCAACGATCGGTATTGTGCTCGCGCCATCGGGATAAAGCATATCAAGAATAATTCCGCCGATGTCGCGGCTGTTGCCATTTGCGCTTGGTGCGTGCATGCGCAGACCGGGTCCCGCATTCACTTCGATAATCCGGGTCAGATTGTCGGGAGGCTTTGAAATATCTGCATGAATAAGATCAATTCCGCAAATATCAAGCCCCATCACGCGGGCGGCGCGCTCGCACAGTAATTTAATTTGTGGATGCAGCTCGCCGGTTACGTCTATTGCGGTGCCGCCACTTGATAAATTCGCATTCTCGCGCAACACCACAAGCTCATTTAGTTCCGGTATATACTGCAAATCAGTTATGCCGGCCTTCAAAAGAGTCCGCTGTACAGTTTCATCAACTTCAATTTTTGTCAGAAGACCGGAATGGCCGGTTTCCCGGCGGGGGTCTGAATTAATCTCGTCGATCAGTTCTGCCAGATTTCTTTTTCCATCACCCAATACCGACGGGGGCAGTCGTTGAGCAACGGCGATGATCTTGCCGTTTACCGCAAGCACCCGATAATCTTTGCCGTTACACATTTCCTCTATAATTACTTTCTCTGAAATGGCTTTCGCACTCTGGTAGGCAGCAATTAATTCATCTGTCGCGCTCAGGTTAAGCAAGACACCTCTCCCATGATTGCCATCGAGCGGCTTAACTACAAAAGGTGGCGATAGGGCAGCAACGGCTTCGGCCAGACCCTCTACTGAATCTACAACTCTGCCGTTCGGCACCGGAAAAAAATTTTCGCGAAGTAATCTTTTTGTAACGTCTTTATCCTGTGCAAGTTCAGTTGCAATCAGGCCGGTGTACGTCGTTACTGCAGACTGAACGTGCCGGGAGTTGATGCCATAACCCAGGTGCAACAAACTGTTTTCATTTAACAATCGACGACAAGGAATATTTTTTCGGAGTGCGGCCTCCATCAAAATCCGACCGCTTGTTCCCAATGATGTTTCCGCGATAATTTTTTTTATTTTTTCTAAATCGACTTCAGGTTTTTTTTCCTGAATTATAGCTTCTACCACTGCCACGGCCTGCTTGAGGCACTCTTTCATGCCGTCTTCATTCTTGAATGTTGTGACAACTTCGTAAAATCCCGGACGTCCTGCATAGCGGCTTTTTCCGAAGTGAACTCCGATGCCGCAAATTGCACTGAGCTCGATTGCAACATGCTCCACAACGTGGGCCATATAAGTGCCTTTTTTCAGTCGCAAAACAAAACCGCCGGCACTACCCAGCGAGCAAGTGTGTTCAACCAGCCCCGGAAAAGCTTCAAGCAAGCGCGGGATAAATCCCGGCAAGTCCGAGCTGGCCCTTTCAGTCAGATTTTCCAGGTCAAGACTCATTATTATTGTCGGGCTGGTATGAAAAACGTTAGGACCGTGATTTGTTCGAAAGGATAATATACGCATGATTGACGTTACAATTGCAAACGTTGTACCTTTAAATAAAAAAAATGAGGAGTTTTTCAGTGAAAAAGTTAGCACCCAAAATCGCACGTTACGTTCTAGGATTGGCCTTTTTCGTTTTCGGCGGAGCCGGATTATTTAATTTATTTCCTGCGCCACCGGACATGCCGGCTGCATTGTTGGCTTTTACGAACGCAATTACGGCAACGGGCTATTTTATTCCGGTGCTTAAACTCACCGAAACGCTATGTGGTTTATTATTGTTAATCGGAATTGCCCCTGCATTGATGTTGATTATTCTGGCGCCGATTTCAATTCAGATTTTGTTAGTACATATTTTTTTGACTCCGGAGCTGCAGAATCTGATTCTACCGGTAATTATCATTATAACGCATGTAACAGCTGCTCTGGGCTACTGGCATTTGTACCGTCCGTTATTTAATCGTAACAACAACTAAGGATTTTTATACCAGCACGGTGGTCTTGCTCCGGTCAGTTCGGGGCATTCGTTAACGTTAACTTCGTTAAAATCAAATATTAATGGATTTTTCTGCCGGCAGAGTGCTCCTGCCAGTGCCGTATCTAGTCTGCATTGCCGCGCAGGATACTCGTCCAAGATTGTGACTTTTACAACTTCGGTTGAAGGTGTCTCAAAAGAAATATCAAAGTCTTTTGTTAGTTGGAGCATGTTGTAAGCACCCTCGGCCGTTCGTACACAAATTTCAATATCATCTTTGTTGTTTTTCCATGCTTGCGAACACAATTTTATAAGACGCCCAGAGAAATCAGAGAAATATATTTTTTGAAGACGATCATACTTTAGAAGCTTCCGCATACACTCACGGCCGGCGTAATAGTCGGCCTGCCCTTCGCTGCTCATAAAACTCAGACCATCCGGCGCAGTGGGGCCGCCCCACTCAAACGGAACATGTCTGCGGGGCGCACCACCGAGCAAGTGCCCCAACTCATGACAAAGCGTAAAGCGCAGCCCATCATCGGAAAGGCGCGGACTTTTTAAAAATGCTGCACTTACAGTAATCGACATTTCCTTACCGTTGCTATCGGCACTGGCTTCCTCTGTTTCGCCGTCAGTTTTAATGTTTACAACAAGGCTTAGGCCCGAAGCCTTCAGAAGTTTCCCGTAAAAATTCTCAAAACAACTGAGGATTTCCCGCTTTGAATCATGTTTGTTGCCACAGTAGCCGCTTTCGGCTTTCGCAGGGGCCGTCATTAAAAAAATAGTAGTCAAAATCGATAAGAAAAAAATACAAACCTCACTCTATGCTAAAACTTTGCTAAACTGCAAACGCGGCTCCAACTCTAAATGCCTTATTTTCTGTTAAATCGTCGAGGCTTTTTACAGAAAAATTTGCATGCTGTAGTTATTTCAATAAGAAGGTTAGATCGCCATATTCATGTGATCGGTAGTCTCCGGTTTCGTTCGCAATTTTTTGCAAAAGTTCGCGGCCGGATAAACCGCAGAAAGCCTGCATAAGGCCAGCGTGACTGGTGCCTTCCTCGTGCATACCGGTTATAAGCACATCGCAAATCTTAAGAGGTGTCGCCTTTCCCAGTCGTAGATTTGAACGCCCGGTTTTTGTGACATTCTCCGGATCTGCAAACGCCGTTTCTATTGCGCGAATTACAGTTGTTCCGAGCGCAATTATCCGTCCTCCATATTGACCCGAGTTCCTGATAAGATTAATTGTTTCATCTGGAATTTCATAAAACTCATCCAGCGGAAACAATTTATCAAATTCTTCATCTCCGGTGCTGGAGAGACCTGCGCTATGCAAAAGTGGCGCAATTTTTACACCTCTCTTTTCCAGACTGAAAATAAATTCCCAGTTCAACGGTAGCGCGGCGCTCGGCGGCTCAACCGAGATCGGAATTCCTGCAAACAGTGTTTGTTGGTCCCAAACCTCTAATTCTTCCTTGAGGTAAGAATACTGAATCGGGCGGCCGCTTCTATACGCCGCCATTAAAAAATTTTCTGAGTGAAACTCTAGATCGAGAAGTCGCGGATACGACGGATTTACCTTTAAGACTGTTGCACTCAAATCCTGCTCTATTCTTATCACATCACCAGCCCTTAAAACCGGCGCTAACCCACGCAATTCGGTCGGTCGCTTCCAGTCGCCTTCACCGAAACTGACGGCTTTCCAGAAGCGCAGGTTCGAGAGATCATTTCCCTCAAAAGCAGCAAGCCGGATTTCGAGCGGTTCTGAACTTCGTTCAATGACGCCATTAAAGCTTGAGGGAAACGTGCCCGACCGATTAACAACCAGCACATCACCTTTTTTAAACAACGAACTCATTTTCTTTATATTCGTGTGCGAAACAGTGTTTCCGCAGTTTTGCACAACCAGAACTTTCGTGCTTTCGTATTTCCGCTCAGACGTAACTGCCGGTTTCATCTTAACCCCCTATGGGCCGCCGAATATTTTTCAGTCTCAAGCAAATGGAGCAGCCGCATGGCTGAATCCTCCGGAGTAAATAGACCCTCTGGGTTTGCATCAGGAACAGCAGTTCTATGCAATTCAGTGTTCATGTCACCGGGATCTACCGCTAAAAATCTTACGCCGGTTTTTTCAAGTTCTGCCGCAAAGAGAGCCGTCAGGTGATCCAGCGCCGATTTTGAAATGCTATAAGCGCCCCAAGTCGGGTAATTCTGAATTGCAGCATCGCTCGAAATGTTGACAACCACACCGGTCCTTTTCAGAATCATCGACGGCAAAACCAGCTTTGTCAGGCGAAATGCGCCCATCACATTCGTTTCTAGCGCGCGGCTAAAGTCTTCACAGTCGGTGTCTATAAGTAGGCGCAGGGGAACAGGCCCAAGCGAACTTGCGTTGTTAAATAGCACGTCAATGTCGCCAAGTTTTTCGATCGCTTCAGAGTAAATTCTGTGAATGTCTTCCTTTACCGAAATATCTCCCTGAATTATTTTTATTTCAGGGTGTTCTTCTTTCAACGCCAGCAACTTGGCCTTGTCTCTACCAAGAACTGCAACGGCCGCGCCGGCGGCCACAAGCTGTTTTGCCAGCGCTCGGCCCAGGCCTGAAGTACCGCCGGTTATAAGTATTTTTATGTTTTTCCAGTATATTAATGTTTTCATATTAAGTTCCTTCACTTTCCTGTTGTCAGCTTAATACAGTTTGGCAGTTTACGGTCATTCATGCTAATATATTGCCAGTTTGACGAAGCATTAACGAAAGCAGGTCTCATGAATGACATAAGTAAAATCTCCCGTTATCTCGCAGATAACCTGATCGAGCTCCGCCACAAAAAGAATTTCAGCCAAAGTCAGTTAGCCAGCTTGGCTGAAATACCTCGCTCAACACTCACCAATTTAGAGTCGGGTTCGGGCAATCCGTCGCTGCAGAACCTCGCGAAAATTTCAACTGCGCTTCAGGTTGGGATCGAAGAACTGCTTTCGCGCCCACGAAACGAATGCGAACTTGTTCCCGCTGGCCAAGTTCCGCACGAAAGGCGCGCAAACGGCAGAGTTAAAGTTTTTAAGCTGGTACCGGATAAAGTAAAGGGCCTTGATGTTGACCGAATTGAAATCGAGCCCGGCGCAACTATGGGCGGGCACCCGCACCTAACCGGAGCCAAAGAATATTTTACGGTTTTGAACGGAGAAATTACGATTTCGGTTGCGGGGGAAAAATTCATAGTGAAGCGCGGCGATGTTTTTGCTTTTCCCGGTGATCAGTCCCACTCTTATCGAAATACCGGCAGCACTCAGGCTGCAGGCATCAGCATCATCATTCCGGTTGCTATAACTTAAGATTTTGGCTCAAAAAGTTCGATCACATTACCGGAAGGATCTTCACAAAGAATCTGCGAGCCGCCCGGGCCTTCCACGATTTCGTTACGGAATTGCACGCCCTTTGCACGCATTGTCGAAACCATTTCGCTTAGATTATTCACTGTAAGTACAAAACGATTCCAACCACCCGGCGCAGGAATTCGTCCGTCAGGCACTGGTTGAGCTGCTGAGGAAACCGGGCCTGCCAACCAGAGTGTTAAATCCCCTTTGCTGACAATCGCCATAGCCGGACCGAACTTCTGTTGCAGTTCAAATCCGAGAAGTTCCGAATAAAAATGAACCGAAGCATCAACATTGCTTACTAAATATCTAACTGAGGCCATCTTCTCTCCTGTGATTTACTTCGGTGCACAAATCTGATCTTTGCCGACGGTTTCACTTTCGATCTGACCAAAAAGCAATAACGGCGAGTTAAGTTTTAACTTGAAACTCGCAAGCTCTTCAGCTGAAAAAAGATCTTCTGCCAATTTCTTTCGGTCATTAACATTAAGAATTTTGCTGAACATGCTGAAGGCCCTGAATTTCATTTTTTCGATTTCTTGTTTATCGCCAACGCAATTGCGTGCAAAATTTACCAAGAAAATCATTTGCGTACCAAACGCACCTTTGTAAGTCTCATCGCATTGGCCATCTGAAGTGCTGTCGCAAATTTCTTTGGATGGAGACGGTAAACTATCTGTACACGTATAATTTTCGGGATATTTTGAATGCGAACAACCGTCGGCGTGTCGGGCTTCATGAATAAGCGTTGCAATCCGCTCGGGCTGAGTGCCGGCAAAATAAAACGGTCCAAGCGTCAGAGTATCCGATTTTGTTTCACCGCCACAGGTGCGGGAAAAAACTTTAAGTTTTAGACCTCTGCCGAATTCGGCATCGGAGGTAACGCGCGAATCCGCCCGAACTTTAGTAATTCGCTGCCGAAACCATGAGTAATCCAAATTTTTGTTTTCATTCAGCTTAAACATCTCGTTAAACAACAGCGATGTGCTTTTAAACTCGCATGCCGATAACAGCTCGAGATCACGCTCGACCACTCCTTTTAAGGTAGCCGGCATTTCTTTCGGAAGCTCAATAAGATCACTGTAAGGCGAAGCGGCCATAGCCACATTTAAAACTAAACTAAATAATAGGTGCATGCGTTCTTATCGGCAGAGTCGATCTGCTTTTTAACTCTGACTTTTGTCGAGTTCGTATTTTGCTAAACAATTTAAAGTGAAATTAATGACGCTTTACAAATTCTATGATTCTCCGAAAAAATACAGTAGCCTGTAAATCACTCGAAACCCGCACTGATCAAGGTTTCTACAAAACAAAAAAATTCTTGTCTCATTTTAATCCCAACAACAAAAAGGAGTCCCTGCATGACTAGAAATCTCAAAGTCTCGTTATTTTCTCTGTTTCTGATATCCACTGCGTTTGTGAAAAACGCAGTGGCCGAAGTTAACTGTGCTGCCACAACACGGGTAATAACTTCAGCGCCCAATGCTGAAAATAACACTCAAACCTGTGTCGCAAAACTGCCGGCATCTAAACCAAGCACCACCCCCATTGTAGCCACCGTAACTAACGGTGGAAAATACTCGCTTGTTTGCAACACCAACGGAAAGTGGAGCGCGACGGCCTCAACATCGTCATGCCCAGCTCCGGCGGTTGCCACACCAACACCAACCACAAAGTCGCGCGGCATTCGGCTAGACCCCGCTTACTTTTATTCGTCTCACCCAGGTCAGTCGGCCCTTCAAATTGCTCAAAATGTTGTAACCACCCTGAAAAGCGCAAATGTAAATACTATCTATCTTTACGGATATAGTGCGGTTTATGGCGCTTACTACCCGACAACTTACCCGAATACAGTTGTTGAGCCCGGCTATGGAGTTCAGAATATTTTTGGTGCGGTCTTAGCTCAGGCGCACATGCAAGGTTTAAAAGTGGTGGCCGTCATGCCACTCAATAATTTTAAACATGCGTGGCAGAATAATCCTTCATGGCGAGTAAAGCAGGCCGGTCAAATAGACTACCTCCCGATGCCGGATACTTATCTGCTTTCGGCTTCGGTGCTGGCTTACAAAAATTGGTACACAGGTTTTATCAAAGACTTTCTTCAGCGAAATCCAACGATTGATCAAGTTGAAGCCGTTGAACCCACTTTAGATTTTTTCTGGACCGGAATCCCTGATCAGAATACCGAGGCGCTTGCGGCATTTAATCTGAAGTATCCTGGCGCGGCCGTGGGTTCGCAGAGCTGGCGCTCTTTTAGAGCTCAGGAATTTTTAGACCTGATCGCACTCTTTAATCAAACTGTTCACGCCAGTAACAAACAAACCGCTCTCGTTCAGACGTGGACCATTAACTCCAACGGTACGCTCTTAGATTCTGCAGTTTTAAGAGACGCCTCAGGTTTTGATTTTATCGGGGTTGCAACGCTTACCGGAACTAAAAAGACCGACCACTTGATTACAGAACTGATCTGGCAACAATGGTTCAGCCAATACGGAACCGCCGTCTTTAATCCGGAGTGGATCGCGACCATTGGTAAAACCTATGACAGCACCTTGCGCGCTGCCGGCAGCACAAGTAATTTAATCGTGCACGTTGAAATTTCAACTTTTGGCAACACGGTGCCCACCAAAGCCGAGTTTGGCCGTACGATGGCAGCTACAAAGTTACTACCTAATGGCGTCAGTGTTTATGATTACAACCAGATCCGAACGCAAAATGCATTTGCAGAACTGAGCCAGTGGTAAGTTATTAATTTTATTGGATTTTTTTCGCGGGCTTGACAGCCCGCCTTTTTTTGGTTTATATTTAACCTACAAGTTAATTAACCAAAAGGTGTATTAATAAAATGAAATCCGTGCCCGACAAACTGAGCCTGACCTTTACAGCACTTTCCGATCCTACCCGTAGGGCCATTCTTGCCAAACTTTCGCGCGGCGAAAGTTCGGTTAAAGATCTTTCTGAACCTTTTAAAATTTCGGCCCCGGCCATTACCAAACATTTGAAAGTTCTTGAAAATGCCGGCCTTATCTCCCGCGGGCGAGACGCTCAATGGCGCCCTTGCCGTCTTGAAGCAGCTTCGCTACATGAAGCTTCCGACTGGATTGCTCATTACAAAATATTTTGGGAAGAAAGTTTTGACCGACTGGACGCCTACTTAAAAACCATGACTCAGAAAAAAAAGAGGAAAAAAAATGGCCGCAAAAAATAAACCGAACGAACTCTATATTACCCGTATATACGATGCCCCCGTAAAAATGGTCTGGGATGCGTGGGTTGATCCTGAAAAAGTGGCCAAGTGGTGGGGCCCGCGCGGCTTTACGATAACGACAAAAAGCAAAAACGTAAAGGTCGGTGGCACTTGGGTTTATACCATGCACGGGCCTGACGGAGTGGATTATCCTAACGCCACAGTTTTCCATGAAGTTGAGAAATATTCACGACTGGTTTACGACCATGGCGGCTATGAAGATCGTCCGCCGATGTTCCGCGTTTCAGTCAATTTTACAGAAATTGCCGGCAAAACAAAAATGGAAATGACAATGGCGCTGCCAACGGCAGAAGCTGCGGCAGAAGCAAAAAAATTCATTAAAAAAGCCGGCGGCGAATCCACTTGGGACCGTTGTGCCGAATATCTGGCACAGGAAACCGCAGGTAAAGATGTGTTCGTTATCAACCGCAGCTTTGACGCTCCGATAAATCTGATGTTTGAAATGTTTACCGATCCGAAACATTTTTCGCAGTGGCTGGCACCAACCGGTTTTGATATGAAGTATATTCGCGCTGAAATTAAACCGGACGGCTCTTCTTTTTACTGCATGACCGGCGCAAACGACATGAAGATGTACGGTAAAGCCACGTACCAGGAAATCACAAAACCGAATCGTATTGTTTATACCCAATACTTCTGCGATGAAAATGAAAATATCACACGGCATCCGATGGCGCCCACGTGGCCGGAAGCCATGCAGACTACAGTGATCCTTGAGGCCGAGGACGAAAATAAAACTCGCGTCAACCTCACATGGGAAATTACTGGCGCTGCCACCGCTATCGAGCGAGAAACATTCAATAAAGCAAAAGCCGGAATGGCGCAAGGCTGGGGCGGAAGTTTCGAAAAGCTGGAACAGTATCTGGCAAAAAAGTAATCGGTACAGTAATTGCTTTCCTCTTAATAAAACTATCGAGAGGAAAACAATGGAATCAAGATCAATTTCAGTTGCAGGCCAAGAAAAACTAATCGTCAAGTCACCGCTGGTGGAAATTACCCGAACTTTCAGAGCGCCCGTTGAGCGCGTGTGGAAAGCTTGGACAGACCCTGAAATGGCAAAGCTTTGGTGGGGCCCCGAGAATTTTTCCTGCCCGGAAGCAAAAATAGACTTTCGCGTCGGGGGCAAATATCTACTTGCGATGAAAGATCCATCCGGAAAAATCAACTGGAGCGCCGGCGAGTATCAAGAGATCGTGCCGCTTAAAAAAATCGTCGCGACGGATGCATTTTCCGACAAAGACGGAAATATGATCTCGGCAAAAAACGCCGGTATGCCAGGCGAATGGGGCGATGTCAGTATCGCAACAATTGAATTCGATTCGATCAACGCCGAGCAAACAAAAATGAAACTCGTGCATGAAGGAATTCCGGCAGAAATGCATGACGACTGCGTCGAGGGCTGGAGCACATCATTCAACAAGCTTGAAAGACTTGTTCAGCAGAACTAAGGCGGATTATTATGACGCTATCCATGGCGTTTTCGATGACCGCGCTGATTTTTTATTTGCCGGCCAATATTTTGCCGTTCATGACTATTGAACTGTATGGTAACCGGCAAAGTACAACGATCTGGCAGGGCATCATTACTCTGTTCGACAGCGGTTCCATCACTGTCGCGGTTGTGGTGCTTCTTGCCAGCATTATTATTCCGTTAGTGAAGTTAATTATACTTTTTTATCTTGCTTTGACTGCTGGTACAGGTGTGCACCGTAAATTTAAATTGAAGTTGCTCAGTTTCGTCGAAGTCATCGGCCGCTGGTCAATGTTGGATATTTTTCTGCTTGCGGTGCTTGTGTCACTGTTAAAACTGGGCCGCTGGTCAAGCGTTCAGCCCGAAACCGGCTCTGCCCTATTTGCTGCAGTGGTGATTTTTACGATGCTGGCGTCTGCGGTTTTCGACCCAAGCACCCTGAAAGAAGGCGTTAAAAATGATGAAGCCTAAATTCCGTTGGTATGCGTGGCTTTTTCCATTAATTGCAATTGCAATTTCAGCGGTGCTTTTACAGAACTACTTACAGGAAAGAGGCACGGTCATAAAAATTCTTTTTACTGACGCCAGTGGAATTCAGGCCGAGAAAACCCGCGTTCGTTACCGTGGAGTTTCGATCGGCACCGTGCGGGATGTTTATCTCAGCGATGATATGAACGACGGGGTAGCCGAAGTAGTGCTAAGAAAAGAAGCTGCACACTTTGCGGTCGAAGGCAGCAAATTCAATCTCGTCACACCTAAAGTAAATTTTCAGGGCATCAGTGGTCTTGAAACCATTTTTGCCGGAAGCTACATTACGGCTACTCCCGGAAACCCCGCAGGAAAACCCAAAACCGAGTTTACTGGTCAGACCGATACAAATACCTCCAATGTACCTGAAGACACAACCTACTACATCATCGAAACCGCCAACGTTGAGTCGTTAAACCCGGGCGATTCCGTCAGCTTCAGGGGACTAAAAGTCGGCACCGTTACAAAACTCAATCTGGCCAAAGGTTCACAACTCGTCAACATGCAGGTCAATATCGAAAACCGATACGTCAAACTTATCCGCACCAATAGTTTTTTCTGGAAGAAAGTCGGCGTGCACGCCAAGCTCAGCCTGTTCAAATCTGAATTTAAAATGAATTCACTCGATTCCATCGTCAATAGCGGCATCGAGTTTTCAACGCCGGGTAACCCGGGCCCGATTGCAAAAGCCGGAACACGATTCCCGCTGCTGCCTGAAGCCCCGAAAAATTTCGAAACATGGAATCCGAAACTTGATTTTAATATAAACTAATTACCGATCCAGCGTAGCCTTGCACACAACTGTTGTTTCGGTGGTGCCGGAGTCTTCGGTCATTTTAATTTTCATCGTTTGAGTGCGACCTTCATCGCTGCCCACTTCTTCTATCGCCAACACCGCGCCAAGCTTAGTATCGAAACTGTAGCTCATTTTATTTTCTTCTTTTGAAATTCTTTTCAGAAATAGCAGCAAATCGCTTGATTGTCTTGTGCCGGTTCGCGCAGTCAATTTAGCTGAAAGAACTCTTTCGTTGGTTTTCAACATCACTCCGGTTGCCAAAATATCAACATCTGCTTCGCCAAATATCAGTCGCGACGCCGAATCACTCAAAGAGCATTTATAATCCATGAAGACCACGCCATTTTCATTTGCCAGACTCTTGGCAGCGTTGTCTGCTTGTGCCATTGAAGCGGTAAATACCAGAGCCAGAGTAATTAAAACTGATGCCATTTTCATAAAAATTTCCTTTAAAAAATTGTAAACTATTTCGCCAATCAGAACATTGCAAAGGCCGTACACGCTGTACTTCCCGTTAATTGCAATAGGGCGCAGGTACCTGCCAATAGCTAGTCACTTTACAAATTTCGGCAGTTTTTAAACGAAGCTGATTTTATAAGTTTCAAAATCCCGTATCTGGTCTTTGTGCTTTCTGAAATACCAAAGGCCCATCAATACCCCCACGGAAAAGCCGATGGCATGAGCCCGGTAACTGGTTGTTGGTACAAATGTTGACGGTAAAAAAATAACTAGTGCAATTCCGATCACTCTCAACAAGCGGCTTCCAACCGAATACTGGCGCTGAACCAATGGATAAAGTGTCAGCCAGAAGCCCCCTAGAATGTACACCAGCCCCGATGCGCCAAGCAGATGAGTTTCAGGCGCGTAAGTCAGAATAGCCAGCGCGTTCACCACACCTGCCAGAAAAAAACTGGCTACCGGAAATACACTAAACCCAAAATAACCGAAAATAAAAAATCCAAAAATCCATAACATGTAAATATTTGAAAGCAAATGTTGGATATCGGCGTGCACGAAGGTTGCGGTAAAAACGCGCCAGAGTTGGCCCTGTTTAAAAACCGGCGCCTGTACCGCCGGGAGCAGATCGGCCAGCCATTGCGGGCCGCTCCAGTATAACAATGTCATAACAACTGAAAAAAGCGCCACCGCTGTTGTAATAATGAAGGCGTCTGCAGAAGGTCTTCCCGTAATAAGAGTGCCGACGAGGCGTTTTTCTTCAATTAATTGTACAACGGGTTCAGGCTGCATTTTTTTTCTAGGTTAATAAGTCCAAGAACCAACAACTGAATAATACTCACCTGGGCCGGCAAAGCTATTCAGGTTGTCATTGAGCCAGTTTGAAAGCTGCATTTGTTCAAGTCCGACAGAAAAATTACGATCACGAATTATCTGCACACCGATCTTTAAGCTCGTGCCGATTACAGTTTCATCCGATCTTCTTCCTAAGCCGTTGACCGAGCCGTCTTTCACCATCGCAATTCCTACTCCTGGGGCAATGTAAGCCTTGATACTGCTTTTCTCGACGAGTATAAGTTTGAGCATACCGCCTAATGCCGTTACACCATTTACAACCGGAGAACCGGCGCGATCGCGAGATGACTGAATAAAAACATAACCACCGTACCCGTAATCACTTTTGAGATTTACATAATCTGCGCCGAAATTTACCGCTCCTGCAGACATTCCCAATTTTCCGGAAATTTCAGTGTCGCTATACTGAGCGAAAGCATTTGTTGAAACGATTGTTACTAAAGCCAAGATGCTGATAAAAAAATTCATGGTTTCTCCTGTAGTTCGGTTAGAAGCGTACGTTAAATCATCGTTGCCTTTGTCGGCAAGAACAACCGCAACATTTGGGGCAAAGGTGCTCCGCTTCACGGCACCTTTGAAATAAACGACCAATTTTACCCGACATACAATTGGCATTCAGCGTCGGTTTTCGAATTGAGGCACAAGACCTGCTTGTTCATCTGTAATGGAAAAGCTGTTTGTATTTGCATTTTTTTTTCTTCAATTGACCGCAGCGAACGGTGCGGCGCTCTCCTGTGACAACTCTGAAAAGTTTCGCCTACGTGGAGTTTCTTTACGTCTTGAAAACGATGCGTTCGCAAAAACCGATCGTAATTACTCGCACGGCATGGCCCTAACACTTGAATCGCACGATATCAAAAATTATACTCAGACCGAATGTCTGCCATTCCTGCTGAGATTGCATTCTAAACTCATCACCTTTTTAACTCCCGACTTCTGGGCGCCTGCAGAAAATGAACTACAACCCCACACGGTTGTAGTTAACTTCGGGCAGGGGATGTACACGCCCGGAAATGCCTTCAGGGAAGATCTCATTGTGAATGATCGGCCTTACGCCGGGGTTATCTATGCAGGAATGGCGCTTAATCAGCGGCACACTCTGCAGAATAGCAAATTTGAAGTCTTTGATTCGCGCGAAATTATACTTGGAGCCATCGGTCCGATATCGTTCGCAAGAGAAACGCAGAATTTTGTGCATGATATCTTCGGCGACATCCGTTTTCTCGGCTGGGATAATCAGCTTTCCAACGAACCTGCGTTCGGATTTTCAATTGAAAAGAAGTTCAAAAAATACAAAGGTACCGAACCGATCACCCCAGGATTTACTTATGACATAATCAATGCGATCGGTTTACAAATCGGAAATATCGAAACGTCCGCCAATTATCAAATTGAAGGCCGCGTCGGCTGGAATCTGCCGAACAACTTCGGCAGTTTCGCAATCCGGCCGGGCGAAGAAAGCCGCTCGCCCGAATTAGAACCTGAAGACAACTCCGGCCCCAATGCAACAGGCATTCACTTCTTTACAATTCTGGGAATAAAATATGTGGGTTATGACTTTTCGTTGGATGGAAATTTGTTTCACGAAAGTCATCGAGTTACCCGCCGTCCGTGGGTTTCTTTCGGTGCCGTGGGTGTTGGGCTGCCTTCTCTTTTAAAGCGGCGGCGATACAACGTGTCGCTCATGCATGTTTACCGTTCAGGCGAATTTGAAGAACAGGATTCCACGCATTCCTACCGTTCGGTAGGTTTGAGCGTCGAGTTTTAAATAAATTGCGTTCCTCTGAATTATTCGTGATTTATTTTTAGAGTTAATCGTACCAATTCCCAATTCTACGAACAGGAAAGCGACTTGCGCCGACTGCGAGCCTATGCCCAAAGTATCTGCCAGTCAGAGGTTGATAAGCCACTGAGCCTCTTTTTCTGATATTTAATTTCTCCTGTAGCTTCTTTTTCATTAAGTTGAATATAATTTCTAATAGTTTTGTAGGATTTCCACCCCTTCACGACTCTTGAAAAAGGCCGGTACTTCCAAAGCTTGGGGTCACGTTTTTGATTTGATTCACTTTCGCAGCGAGTTTAGCGTCAGCTACAAGCCCGAAATGAAAAACCGAATCAGCTCTCAGCATTTTCGAGTTTTGTTGAGAGCAGGCTTCGCTGGCCTCAATCAGCTCCGCGACGCGAGACCAGCTCTTAATTCGACGTTGAATGGCTTTGATCTTTGTCGAATCCAAAATCTTCGCTTCCGGATATGCGTCCAATTCGAATACGAACGTCGTGGCAGTCCCAGGGTGTTCGCCTACTTGTTCGATCGACCTGCGCACTAAAACCGACAGTGAAGGAATTTTCAATTTTTTAGGTTGTACGCAGTTATGCACTTAAGCAAAAAAGTACTTTGGTTATCACTATCTGAATGCTGCACATAGAGTCGAAGTAAGAAAATACATCAGCAGTTTTAGCATTATTTACCAGCCTTAATAGCTCTTCTAAACAATGACTTTAAAGAAAACGCTGACGAAGTTGTTCCTTGTGAGCCAAAAAACTTGCAAGAAAAGTTAACTTGGTCCGAGGATATTTCAATCTTTGGGTCCGCATTTGTGCACATTGGGTTCGAGGATAATTGCTTTTCTGAAACAATTTCTTCTTGAATTGAACCATCAGCAAGTCTTACTGATCTGATAATCTGTATTTTTGTATTTCTTAATACATTAAGGTCACCACAATTATTTGGCTCTGCAATATCAAATCGCAAAATCAAAGAGCTGTCATTTGTCTCGGGTAAAAATATTGAACCATCTGTAGGATTTTTACTAAAGCTTGTATTATACGACATTAAATCAGAAGACTGGAAAAGACGAGAGCTGGATATTCTAGCTCCAATTTGTGATAGCCCGGTGTTTGCAATGCAGTCAAAAATATCTCGAATACCAAATTGAGTTCCAACTTTACCATTTCTGCGCGCTAATGCTACAATAGATTCAGCGGCAGAATCTATTAAGTCACGGCCAATTACAAATGGTCCGATTGGATCATTATCTGTAATAAATGATCCATTGAAATAAGACTTATGTTGAAATTCATGAGTGATTAAAAAAAGAACTTGGGTCGGTAACAATGTTTTAACCGAATCTCGATGGAATTCGATAGGCCCGTTTGGACCCGAATCAGTTCTTGCTGCAACCATCATCGGTTTACCGTCCGGACCTGTTACTTTTAGAGGTTTTTCTCGCAACACAAATAGCGTTTTGTCTTTGCCTTGACTCATTTTTAAAATATCTGAAATCAATGTTAAAAAATACTGCTGGCAAAATTTTGTTTGCTCTGCTGTTAAAGATCTTTTTTCGCAAAATTGAGCCTGCTCAATTGGGTCATTTGCTAAAACCTTTAATGATTCTATCATTGAAAATCGTGCTGCTTCTAAAAATTCAAAGACCGGGTCGCCACCATTCCCAACCACTGTGCCGCCAGCAAATGCATGTGGTTTGAGAAAAATAAATAGCAAAAATATAATAGAGAAAAATTTATTTTTCATAAGATCTTCCAATTGGCGTTAAGTGTGTCGTAATTTGTATAAGAGAATCCTGGCCACTTGGATTTTTCTCTATAAAATCAAGAAGTTGCTTTTGAAATAAATCGATAATGCCGCGAAGTTCATCCATTTTAGATTGATCAACTGAAATCAAAACCGTTGAGGCTTTCCTTTTATCAACAGGAAGCGTTTTTAATCCCACCAATGCTGTTTCAAGAGCTTTGGCATGGAATGTTCTGATTTTTTCATTCGCAATTCCATTAGTTGTTGTAACAGCTGCCTCATCAAGAACTACTTCTCCTGTGAGGGTTTTTCTCCAAAATCCCTCTTTTAAAAGGAAGTCGACTGACTTTTTAATTTTACTAAGAGGAATAAAGCCTTGAAGCATGCTAAAAATAGCCTCTGAATCCAATTGAAAACCTTTAAGATTAACAATGTCTTTTATGTAGGGATTAACCCAATCAGAAAGTAAATGATTTTTTGGCAATCGCGGTTCGCTGGCCACATTCAAATCTTTAACTGTTTCAATTTTATGAAACCTCGCCGAAATTTTTTTATCTAAATAATCTATTTCAAATTTTGTTAACTTAAAAATCTCAGCAATTTCTGATAAGTTATCACGAGTCAGCTTTCTTTTACCTTGTAGAATTTGAGATACTAAAGATTGAGAGCACATGCCAACTTTTGCTGTTCGTTGGCGAAGACTAAACGAGCTATTGCTTTTATAATACGAAAGTAAATTTGAAAGAAACTCATGCGGTTGCCCGTAGTCATAAACTACGGGCCTATCAGTGACTATTTTTTTAGCCAGCTGACCGCTCATTAATTAAAAGATCCTAAATACTGACAACTTAGATTTACAACTCCAACAATATTTCCATTATCATCGGTTATATTTCTTGATGCGGGTGCAAGTGCCTGCTCATTGAAGGCTGGAATAGGGCCTAACATTGTTGTCGGAGCCCAGCCGTTGTTTGGATCAAATGGGTTTGTCGACTCCATGCAAGTCACTCTAGATTCACCACAAAGTCCAATTCCATTGCCGCTATCGTGTTTACAGTAATCTGCGGTAAGACCAATGCAGGTTAGCTGCCTTGCTTCGAGTGATCCGTTTGCGTCACTTCTGACTGCATGTTTAAAATAAAAATTAAGATTTGCTCCAAATTTAGCTTCTGACGTATTTAATGTCATTCTTTCCATAGTTCGACCCGCAGTAAAAAAAATATCGGGAGTAGGGTTTACACCTGGCGGAGTTATTTGCGATACGGGCAGTCTTGCAATAAAAAAATCCTTATCTTGTTTTGATTTGTTCTTTGAAACGAAATCTTTGATTTCTAACGAGCATTTAAATCTGTCAGCTACTAAAGCATTTGATGTTGATGCGATAAATAAGGCAACTAAGGTTAATATGGTATTTTTCATTTTTTGAATCTCCTGTTTAAATTTAAAGTTTTATCAGCGCTGATGGATAGGATCGTTTCAAACTTTTTAGTAGTTGCCAATAGCTAACGCGCACAAAGTGATTACAATTGTAATCACTTTGTAACTATTAGCAGCACCGAGGTCCAAAAATCCACTAGCATTTATTCTGGCGTACGTTAGATTTTATTCGTTAATAAGAAGATATTCGCCTTTAAGTCGCGCAAAGACCGCCTTCAGTCAATTCCTAGTCAGATTTATCTGTTTTTTCAAAATAGCCGTAATTTTTCCAATAGCATCTTAGTCTAAAAGATCCACTTGACTCAGTAAGGTAAATTGCCTTATAATTAACTGTGAGTAAAGAAACCCAAGTCTTCATTTCTAAGTTCGCAGAAAAACAGTTTAAGAAGCTTCCTAAGCAAATTAGCGAGGCTTTATTTGTCTGGGTTGTGTCCATTGAATTAACTGGTGTAGCCGATATCAGAAAACTTAAAGGTTACCACGATGAACCCCTAAAAGGTGATCGAAAGGGCTAGCGTTCAGCACGGTTCAACCGAAGCTACCGCGTGATTTATGTTGAAAACGAAAATAAAGATTTAATTTTAATAACAGTGATAGAGGTGAATAAACATGAGTACTAAACGATTATCTCCAATTTTAGAAAAAAAACATGGCCCCGTGACTTTTGCTTTGTTTTTACGAACGGCTCGTGAGTCTATAGGCCTTACACAAACTGAAATGGCCCAAAAACTGGGTTTAGCCAAAGGGACTTTGTGCGATGTTGAAAAAGGTCGCCAGCTTGTATCAGTCACTTTGGCCAAGAAAATTGCTGTTAAAGCAAAACTTTCGCAAGCTTTAGCGATCAAGGCTTGTATTCAGGATCAGTTAAATAAGGCAAACGTTCATCTTACTTTTAAGCTTGTTGCTTAGGTTTTTCAAATCTTTGGGCAATTTGGCCGGCCACGACTCTAAAAAAATGGTGATAGTTTTTACGTCTTGAGGTGCGAATGAACATGTGATCCTTTTGCACGGAGTGCTGTTCGATCTTTACCGCAAAGTGTGTGGCGTATTTTTCAATTATTTCAAGTATCAATTTAAAACTTTGTGGTGTCCGAAGGCTTTTATGGCGCAATTGAGATTGCGCCACTTTAAAAACGGCATGGAGCGGTTCTTTGCTTGAAAGGGGCCGTGAGCCTCGGCCCCTCTTTGCTCTGTATTATCAGTTAGCACTGACCTTTTGTCCGAAGACCGTCCGTATTTGCTGATGAAGGTAAAAGTTGAAGTTAAAAGTTTGTCCGCTCCGCGCTAAGTTTTTTCTGAAAAAAACAGCATAGGCATAACATAGGTATCGCCTAACATAGACCTAACATATGCCTATGTTAGGCATGGTGGTTTCAGAAAGTCTTAGCCGAGTTCAATACTGAAGATGCCAAAAATGCTCATTATCCAGTTAAATCACAGATATGATTTTATATTTAATTTCGGTATTCTGATATATATGAATTCCTCTGATCTCTTGGTTCGTTGATTTGATTAATGAGATTAGATACTTATTTTGAGGCGTACTTGGCAATAACTTCGGCTTCGGTCATCATTTCGGTTTTATCAGCGAAGTTGTAATGTGCAGGTTTATGATCTACAAAAACCTGATTCTTTTAAACGGTAAAACAGATGTGTACCGGTAGCGGTCCTCATTTCGGTAGCTTACTCATATCCATGTACAAAACGTTCCAGCGGTGCCCATCAAGATCGGAAAAACCGCAACCGTACATCCAACCGTCTTTATAACCGGGTTTTCCATAAAGTTTTCCACCGGCTTCAAGAGCACGCGCCGCCATCTGGTCAACTTCAGCAGGCGAATCGGCCCCGATTGAAAATAAAATTTCATTCGATGCTGTAGCATCGGTAATCGTCTGCCCGCCGATGAAGCCTTTGAACAAATCTTCGTTGAAAAGATTAACCACTACTTTATTTTTACCGACGATCATACTGACCATGTTAGGCGCCGCATGCTGCTCGTTCATTTGAAAACCGAGTTTGATAAAAAACTCTTTTGCTTTTTTCAGGTCTTTCGACGCCAGATTCAGCCACAAGTCATTCTGCATATTTTCTCCCACCTCTTATTAAGAGAGCAAAAAAGAACAAGCTCGTCAATGTACAGACAATGGCAGCGCCCGACGGCAAATCAAGTTTAAAGCTCAGAATAAAAGCAATACTCAGCCCAAAAGTACCCGCACACCAGGCTAGCACTAAACGAGGTAATAGATTCACGAAATATCTCGTGGCAAAGGCTGCAGGTGCGACAAGTATTGAAAACACCACCAACACGCCCGCGTGTTTGGTCGAGAAAGTGATTACAATTCCGAATAAGAAATAAAAAAGAAAATCCCACCAGAACATTCCTTCCTCGCCCCGTGAGGCTTTCCAAAACTGACTTCTAAAAACATAATGCAAGACTCCGATGACTGCATAAATAATCAACGTTTCAATGACTTGTGGCCAAGTCACAAACAGAATGTTGCCGATTAGAGCTTCTTTTAAATGTTCAGCCCCGTGCGGTATCTTGTCAGCCACCAGAATAAGTGCGCCGCTTGCCAAGGCGTATGTCATGCCGATCAAAGCCTCTTGCGAAACTGATTTTTCAAATCGCCGTAGCAATGCTAACATAAAGGCAACAAACAGACATAAACCCAATGATAGCGTTAAGGCAAGGGCAGCACTTTCGCTTTCCTTTACAAAAAAAAGGCTCAGGGCGCCTCCAAGCGCCGCCATTTGCGAAAGACTGATATCGACAAAAATAACTTCCCGCTCCAGTACATGTAGTCCGAGGTATGCATGAATTCCCACTAACAAAACCGCCAACGCGAAGGGCGCTGCAAAAAATTGTAGAATCTCCATGCTATTTATTTCCTTCAAAGACCTTTACGAGACGCTCGATCAGCTGTTCGTTCGTTGTGATATCAGGTTCTCCTTCAACTGCAACGGGCACTCTGAATACTTTAGCACCAGAAACTGTTTCTTCTAATTTAGCCTTCACTCTGTCGTCATATAAATTTTCGATCAGAACCAACCGAATATTTCGCTTCTTCATTTGGTCAATTACCGAAAGCAGGTGGCTGGCAGTGGGAGGTATTCCGGGTTTTGGCTCCAATTGCACCTTACATTGAATCTGAAATCTATCGCAAAAATATGAAAATGTTTTATGATAAGTTACGATCTCCGTAACACCCGATTTTTTCAACCGTTCGTGCCATTCTTTGCTTTTTTCAACCAAGTGCTTTTGAAAATTCTCGGCATTTTTTTTGTAGAAATCTCTTTGATCAGGATTAATTTCACCCATGCGTTTGGCAATCAACAATGTGGCTAACCCTAAGCGTAAGGGGTCGAGCTGAATATGAGGATTGCCACCCGGGTGCACGTCGCCCTCTGCGCGCGAGATTTTCCCATGAGACTCTTCGATAGGATCAAGTTCTCCTGCCAACTCAAGAACTGCATTCTTACCTAACAATTTAGAATTGCGTGAGCCTTGGATCAGCAGATCAATCCACGCCGACTCAAGCCCTAACCCTTGGGCAATAACCAAATCGGTACTCCTCAGCTTCACCATAAAAGAAGGTTTAGCCTCAATCTGATGTGGATCTTGAGTTCCTTTGGCTATTGAAAATACTTCGACCTGATTTTGACCGACTACTCTGACAATTGCGGCAAGGTCTGTCGTAGTTGTCGCCACTTGCAGTGTTGCGAAAGCTCCAAGTGGAAAATTTATAAAAATCAAAATTAGCAAAAGTGTATTCACAATTTATTCCTTTGTAATGAGTTTAATAAGAGTGGCTCGGGTGAGCGCCGATAGTAAAGTTGGCCTGGAGATAAATTGCTTTTTCAGTTATATCTCCCGCCGCGCTTACAACACCACCGCTTTTTTGACTGAATTCAAGTTTGTAGGACGAAAACTCAGACGGGGCAAAAATTAAGCCTGCTGAACTTCGTATTGTGGAATCCACTGGTAAATTGACGGGATCAAAGCTGTTCTCTACCGTTAAATTGTCATGGCGATATAAAACCGCCCACTGTTCGGTAAACTGATATTGAAACCAGCTTGCAACTCCTCTGACGGTTTCATCTGTGATTCCGGGCTGCGATTGGGTTCTTCCTAAATATTCCGTTGCCCAAAGCAAAGATTGATACTTCCCGCCAACCGTCGGCCGCCATTTGAATGTCAAATCACCTCCTGTAATCGAAGTCGTACCTGCTAGGGCGTTGGCCCCTTGAGCAAAAGAAGCACCAACTTGAATAGTTAAAGCGTCTGATAAATCGAAAAGATTTTTCCAGTGCCCAAGTCCGACGCCGTCACCTGGCGTTGGAGAATTAAACTCTGCGTTTTCGCCCTCACCTCTTAAAAACTGAAGCGTCACTTCGCTGAACCACGACGTCGGTAAAAGCACGGCTGCCGAAACACCAACATCATTTAAACCTTCACCGCCCAGTAAATTAACATTTGCCAGAGGTGCATCTATAAATGCGAAAGCATGAGTATGCAAAATATTGTGTTTTCCCATAGCTGCTTTAAACTTTCCAATTTTTAATGTCATATGAGAGACGGCATTGGATTCAACAAAGCCTTCTTCCGGCTCAATAAGCCATTTTTCTTCAACAGCACCACCACTCGATTCAAGCTCGGGGTGAATCGAAAGCAGAAGCCTCATTCGTGTGTACGGGTCTACGTCTGAATAAAACTGCAATTCAGCCTCACGCAAATTAAAGCCGTTACGATCCTGATCTGGGTTCAATAAATCGGTATCCTCTTTATGAAAATTTGAATTCCGATACAGGAAAAGCGCATTGGCACTTACACTTGGTGCATTCAAATCAACGGCAAAGGCCGCTACACAAGTGGATAACAAAAGTAATACGATACTTAAATTCATAAAAATTTCCTTCAATTGTAAAATTAAATAACGAGACGTGAGGCATGAATTATAAGCCTCGGATTAATCAGTCTGTTTGAATTTTGTTAGGCAGAACGAGGCGGTTTACGATTGGGCTCAAGATGTGGAATCAAAAAGTTACTTTTAATATTAAAAACCATTTCAAAAGCTGTATTAAAAATCGGAACAGATATTTCATATACTTCAATCTGAACGAGCAAATTCGGAAAAACAAATTTTCCCGAAGAACAGTTTTCATTTTTGTCTTTGGCTTGATGTTGACTATCGGCAAAATTATAAAAATGGATATGGGCGATTTCGTCATGGTTATCATGGCTAAGTCCAGCAATATCTGGCAGCAGGTTTTTAAAAAATAAAAACCCGAACATAAAAAGCAGCACGAAACTTATTATTTGCTTTTTTTTCAGCACAGAAGTGTTCTAGTCGGACTTTCTGTCAACTGCAAGTGGAAAAATTCCCTCGAGATGCTGATTTTTCCAAAAATTCTGGTAACCTCTAAATATGGATAAAATACAAAAAGTAGCTTCAGTCAGTGCTGAGTCCGTCAAAAAGCACACCAAAAAAGACTGGAACACCTGGACTCAGATTCTCAACAGGCGTTCATGCCAGACGTTTACCCATCAGCAACTTGTGCAACTCCTTAAAACAGAATTTAAACTAACACCCTGGTGGCAGCAAGTGGTCGCTCGAAGTTATCAAATTGCCATTGGCGTTCGCATCCCGAATCAGACGCTCAAAGGTACTTACACAACCACCGTAACGAAATCTGTAAAAATCTCAGTAAAGGAACTTTTCAATTTTCTACTCTCTACAAAGGGGCAGAATATTTGGCTGAAGCCGCTCTACCCCGTAAAAATTGCAGCCAATCAGAACTTCGAATGTGAAGGCGAAATATTCGGCGAGTTCCGCACCATCACGGCAAACAAAAAACTGCGGCTGACCTGGATCAACGAAGATTGGCCGCAGAAAACTGTTGTACAGATCAATCTCTATTTAAAGCCCGGAAAAAAAACCATGATCGTAATAAGTCACATCGATCTACCGACTTTAAAAGCAAAAACCGCGATGCATGCTCGTTGGCGTAAAGCCGTGGATGATATTTTCGCTGCACTAACGGCTGAAAATCTGGCAAATTTTCAAATTGAAACATCTTGCTGCTAACTTTTCATCAGTAGCTTAAAAACCAGCACCCTCTCTAAATGCATTTACACAGTTATTTCAACATCTTAGCTGATTAATCCGCGTGGCACCTCCATTGCTTTTTACTTTGTCATGAAGTGCAAAGTAACAAACAAAAAACAAGGAGGATTTATGAAACAGTTAAATATTTTAGGACTTGGTCTGCTCGTGATCGGTTTTTCAGGTTGTCAGGTAAAGGTTGAAGAAATTGCGTCGGTGGCTGCAGAGCCCGAATCTACAATAGTCGGTATTTGGAGTACAGCGTGTATTGAAGACAGTAATGATTCGTATATCAGAAGTTTTGAAGTCAAAGACGATACTATGACTGTTGCAACTCTGAAGTATATGGATAACCGCTTCTGCGATCAGGCTACTTTAGGTGCTACGATAATGCAAAGCGGGCCAATCTCAGTATCGGGCGACAGTTCAGTTGTGCCCGGTGGTAAAAACTACGAATGGCAAATTGCGGCTGCCGTTGTTATTCCAAACAGCGCTTCAATCGTTACCATGTTAAACGAAGAATCGGCATGTGGATCAAGCAGCTGGGCACTTGGTCAGCCGGGTTTTGTTTTCGGATGTGCGGTCGGCGGAGGCTTCGATATGACACAAGTTACTTTCAATACTGTTCACTATGGAGTGTTCAATATTGAAGGTGCGGCCACACCTAACTTCCTGCAGTTCGAAGCTGAATGTGCAATTGCGGGTTATCAGGGGCTTTGCCCGACTCCGGCGGATCGCCCGGCAACCTTAGGTGGAACAACTTATTTCAAGAATTAATACGGGAACTGTTAACCTGCTGGGGGCATCTAATTAAATTAAGATGCTCCTTTTTTTTCGTCAATAGTAGTAAGAAAGACCGAAGGCCTTGATGTCTTTATCCCCGAAAATATCCGACTCTGTACTAAATATCCTGAAATCGAAATTGAGAAAAAGGCCCCATGATTTGAACTGTACGGGCTCCCATCTAAAAAAACACCCGCCTTGGAGATACCAGATATTAACAAGGTCGGTATTGCGTCCGTCTATGTTTGATACAAATTCAGATTTGCGATTGTAATTAATTATTTCTGATTCCAAACCGAAAGTTAACCTTTTGAAACTGAATGCACCCGGGTTGGCATAAAAAGGGTTATACCCGTAACGGCCTTTAAGCTGCCCCGTACTCTGCACAACGGCGTTACCCGAACCGGTGAATCCCATTTCATACTCGATTCTTGTTAGATAGATTCCGGCTTCCCAGCTAAAATTATTTTCATACAAAAACCGTATACTTGCTCCGAATGCGGTCGGTCTTATATTTGCTGAAAAAACCGGGTCGGCAATTGAAACCGAAAGACTCTTCGCTGTCAGCAGATCGCTTTTGATCGGGGAAAAATTCAAGTTATAGATTTGTCCTACATTATTTTTCGACGTTAATTCCAGCGCATGCACTTCGCTAAGCCAGGTTTTAAAGTTTTCGATCTTTACAGAGGACTCCTGCAGGTTTATTTCTTTAGAATCCAGCTGCGCAGTATTGACTTGCTCGTTAAATTTAAAATGAAGTCGGTTGCCGTTGGTTGAAAATGCGGTCAGTGCGGGATACTCAACTTTTAAAATAGAAATTTTTTTACCTGCGGTGGTTTGCCATTCCAGTTCAATCGAAGTTTCATCTGTACTCACATAAAAAGTCTGTAAGCCAGACGCCGAATTAGTTTTAACCGGCACATTGTTAATTAAGAGTGCAGCAAAGTTTTCTTTACCGTTGTAAATTTCCTGTCCGTTGAAGCTTATCGAGCCCGGATTCAACACACCTGAAATTACCGATTGCTTCTGCTGGAGCGTATCCAGCAGGTCATACTCTTTTGAATACGCATTCGTTGCTGAGAAAATTAAAACCGCCACCCAGATTCGGCACATTACGCAGCTTTCTTCTTTACTAAATTATATTTCTTTATTTTGTACTGCAAAGTACCGCGGTTCAGGCCCAAGAGGTCGGCCGCCTGTACCTGATTGTGATCGGCCAGATCAAATGCCTTCGCAATAATACCTTCTTCAATAGATTCCAAGTAAGCTTCGATGGCCATACCGGGTTTCCAAGGCGGCGGTGCAATCGCAGTAGCGTCTATCGAAACTGTTTTTATTTCTGATAGCTTTGTAACATCGGTTTTGGCACCGACCAATTCTTTCGGCAAATGCTGAACATCAACCCGGCCATTATCCGGCGTTAAAACAATAAGTCGTTCGACAATATTTTTGAGTTCGCGGACGTTACCGGGATAATCGTAATTTTCAAGTGCAGCTTTTGCCATCGGCGAAAGCTGCGACTTGATACCAAGTTCTTCTGAAAGCAATGACCAATAATGTTGGATCAGCTCGGCAACATCTTCTTTTCGGTGCTGCAGCGGTAACATTTCATACTGAATGACGTTAAGTCTGAAATAGAGGTCTTCACGAAAGAGCCCTTTTGCAACCCAGTCTTTGAGGTTTCGATGAGTGGCTGCAATTACCCGGGCCTGGCTTTTGATCTGACGGGTTCCGCCAACACGGCAGAATTCTTTTTCCTGAAGCACACGCAGAAGTTTTGCCTGTAATGGCAACGGCAGTTCTCCGATTTCATCTAAAAAAATAGTTCCGCCCGCCGCAATTTCAAATTTTCCGATTTTAGCGGCATTGGCGCCGGTAAATGCCCCTTTTTCATGGCCGAATAACTCAGACTCAATTAAATTCTCACTTAGACTGGCACAATTGATCGCAACAAAAGTATTGTCATTTGTCGGTCCGTTTTCATGGATAGATTTGGCCACCACTTCTTTACCGGTTCCGCTGGGCCCCAGTAACAATACCGGAGATTGTACGGCTGCCACTTGCGTAATAAATTTCTTTACTCCGGCAATAAAAGCCGAGCCGCCGATCAGGTTAGTTTTTTTAGAATAGTGTTCAGCCAGAGTCTTCTGATTTTGCCAGGCACGAAGCTGAATAATTTTATTGATTCGATGATTAAGTTCGGCAAACTCGACAGGTTTAGAAACATAATCATCCGCACCGTCTTGAATAGCCGAAACCGCGCCTTCAATACTGCCATGAGCCGTCATCAAAATGAACGAAGACAGCGGCGAAACTTCTCTCACCTTAGCCAATAGTTCCAAGCCGTTCAATTTCGGCATCTTCCAATCACTTATGATCAGATCGAACGACTTTTCAAGGATCAGCTTCAGGGCTTGTGCCCCGTCTTCTGCCACGAAAGTTTCAAAACGATCTTTTAATAATTCGTTTAGTGTATTTCTCAGTCCGGCTTCGTCGTCAACAATCAGTATTCTCATGCGCTACTTATCGGATAATTTAATGCGATCTTCGCCTAGACTTTAGAAGGGATTTTAAAGTCAAAAACTGTTTCAAAAACAGCAATAAAATGCCGATACGCTAAGTCATGAACTACCGGCTCAGATATTCTCTTTTAAAAATTCCAGCCATGCTGCTTTTTTTTACTTCGTGTTCAGAAGAAAAAAAAGCTGCCCTACCGGTAGAGACGCCGCCACCGGTTACGATTCCGGTGCCGGCAAAAATAGAAGTGCCGCCTCCGAAAATTTCCGGGCTGGCGGTTCTGAAGAAACTTGTCAACCGTGCCGACATGCGCCCCCACGACAAAAGTGTCTGGCAAACCGCAGTTACCGGAACAGATTTTTTTAAGCACGATGCCTTGCAAACTCATGAAGGTGCCAACGCCCACGTTAAATACGAAAGTGGCTCACTTCTTGAGTTAAAGGAAAAGACACTTGTGATTTTTGATAAAGATCCGGGCCTGACAGATCGCTCGTCCGACCGAGTGGTGTTGAAAAACGGCGAGCTCGTCGGTACTACAAAAAAAGAACTCTGGGTTTTTACCAATGCCGGACTGCTGCAGATTAAATCCAACAAAAAAAGTCAGGCGCAGGCAACTTTAAGAATCAATCCCGAACGTAAACTGAAAATTACGGTAAATGGCGGATCTGCCGAACTTGTTGTGAAGAAAAATGAAACCGAGTTCCAAAAATTCAGTCTTGCGGAAAAATCCGAATTCGAATTTAAGGCAAAATCCGACACCGATGTTGCTGCCGTTACAAAGGCCTCTGTCGAAATCAAAAAACCCACTCAGGCAGAGCTGCAAATTGATAGCCCAACCGAAAATGCTACGGTCACGGATGAAAAGCTGGAAGTGAACGGCCGCCTTACTGAATTGGGCGCTAAACTCCTGATCAATGGCGAGCTGACGGAAATTGCCGATGATTTGACCTTTAAAAAGTCGCTTGTACTTACGGGTGGCACTAATTTGGTTGTTTTTCAGCTGATCAGATCTGATGCCAGTGTAAAATTCTACCGGAAAAACGTAAGGCTGAATAAAGACAAATGAATTTAAGAAATAAAATAAGTTTCTTTTTAATCCTCATTTCGCTAGTGGCCGTACTTGCTACCGGCTTGCTAATTCTGCAGAATGCCATCATCGACAAAAAAAATTATGCAACCGAGCTTAACTCGGTATTGAGCCCCCAAATTACCAATTCTATCGATCAGAAATTAAAAAATCTGCTGGCCAACCTGAACGAACTGGACAATGAGTTAAGTCATGCCGATGGCGTAAAACGCGCAGGTATCGCTCTGAAGAATTTTAAAAACCGGGCCGAAGGTGTTGATGCCGTTTTTCTGAGCACAAAACGAAACAAACTTATCACCTTTGCACTCAACGACAATGCCTACTCGGCTGAAGCGCTGGCAAAACTTGGTGATAGCTTTACCGGCGTCGATAACGCACTTTTCTTTAAAGGAAAATTCAGCTATTCCCGCGACAACCTCTACATTACCGCCTTCAATGATAACTCTTTCGCTGCGGTTTCGCTAAACGAGAATTTTTTTAAAGACCCGTTCGAGCTGGCTCGCGGTAAACCGTCTTTACTGGTAACCGATAAAAAAGTTGTGCTGCATAAGTCTGGCCTCAAAGGCGACATCGAAATTATTTTGCATCAAGTGCCGCCTGATGTCTGGTCACGAACAGAGCTTCTAAGTCTTGAGATGAAAGACAACCAGAATCAGAACCATCTGATTAATTTCAGCAGAAACAACTATCTGAACAATTCATTTGTGGTGTTACTTGCACCCCAGGCTTCATGGCGCGACTTAACCGCCCCGATTCTGAAGTCTTCCTTTGGCCTTATACTATTTTTGATTCTGTTTTCGATTTTGATTGCTTACTCAATTTCAAAATCCTTGGCCCAGCCGATCGAAGAACTTTCTGAGCTGACCTCTCAGGTTGGAAAGGGCGAATGGAAGAAGATTCAGATTGCAGGCGCCGATGCTGAAATCTTAAAACTGACGACAGCGTTTAACGTCATGATCGAAAATCTGAAAAACCGTGAACGCGATCTTAAAGTTGCACAGAACAAAGTTGTTCAGGTCAACAGCTTGGCGGCTGTCGGACGCATGGGGGCCGGCATTGCTCACGAGGTAAAAAATCCGCTTTCTTCGATTCTGGGTTATGGCCAACTGATAGAAATGAAAATTTCCGCCGGCAAGGATATTAACGATGCCCCTCAACTTCTTGAAAAAATTCGCGAATACGTCAAATTAATATTAGACGATACACGAAGGGCCAGTAAAATTATTTCAGATCTGCTGACTTTTGCCCGGCAAAAAACAGTTCAGACCGAAAAAGTAAATTTGCAGCTGCTCCTTCAAGATTTTGAGCCCAAACTAAAAGCCGCCTGCGAGACCGCCGGAATTAATTTTGCGACAAGTCTTCAACTCGGTGACAGCAGTATTGTTGCCGTTGATGCAGAACAGATTTATCAGGTGATCTACAATTTGGTTCAGAATTCCACGCACGCACTTGGAACCTCGTCCGGTTCTGAAAAAACCGTTACATTCAAAACCCAGATTTCAGATGGCGCTGCCGAAATTATCATATCCGACAACGGCCCCGGCATTTCAGCTGATAATATGAAACAAATATTTGAACCGTTTTTTTCAACTAAAAAAGTGGGCGAAGGCACAGGCCTTGGCCTGGCCTTGTGCTACGGAATAATTCAGCAACACAACGGAACTATCGAAGTCACCTCAGAGCCCCATATACAAACAAGTTTCAAAATAAGACTCCCAATCCTTTAGGTACCCGGTTCCCTTTCCAGAAGCGGTGCAAAAAAATCAGTAATTCCAAAATGAGACTCTCGATCGCTGATTAATTTTCTGCAGTATTTCAGAACTGCAGACTTTTCAGCAGTTCATTTCGATACATAAATTCTTAAATCATATGTATTTTCCATGGTTTACCGTGCGCCACCAAATTGGCTCCCTGCATGCAATATCACCTGTTGTGTTCTGAATTATCAGACTCAAAAAAACAAACAGGAGGTTTTTATGAAAAAGAATTTATGGTTATCACTTACAAGTACTGCATTATTGTTAACGGCTACAGGATGTTTAAAAGAAGAAGCCGCACCACAAGACGTCGTTGTCGATCATCGTGCTGCGCTCATTCAGGCCTTAGACAATCAGGCTTCAACACTCGTGAATGGCATAAACAAAGTCATCATCGAAGGCAAATTCCTCCAAGGAATGGCTTTAGAAAATCCACCGCAACCAATTCCGCTAAGCGATGACAACGAGATCAACAAAGCAATTAATTACCTGCTCGCAAATCAAACTGCACAGGGTAACAGCTTCAGCTATAAGCCTGATTCCAAAATCTGCAGCGAAGTGATGGCCAAAAATAATCCGGCAACCTGTATTGAAGTTATGAAACAGGTTACCCTGACACAAACACCTTCAAACAACACCGATGGCACGCTGCAAATCGCATTCGGAAAGGCGCAACCTTTCTACCTCAACTACAGCGAAGGCGAAGTTAGCGTCCGCACCACGCTTGCTGAAATCATAAAAACAATCGGTGAAGTTGATACCGTACTGAAACAAAATGGTGAAGCCGGTTTCAACGGAACATTACCAACCACTTATGCCGGAGCTTTCCAGCTGGGAGCAACTTCTGCACTGGGTGTTAGCAGCCTTCGTTTCAGCATCCTTGCAAGTGTAGACGTTCAGGGTTTAAACAATATGGGTGAAGCTTATTCATTGCAATTAGCCGCTACTCCTAATTTGCTGAGCCTTACTCTGAACCCGTTTACCGGCATCGCTGCAGTTTCGGTTTCTTTGCCACCGATTGCGGCTTCGTTTTACGCACGCAACGAAGATGAAATCCCACATCAGGTTCAGGTTAGCTTCCCCGGCCTAAGCGGCACTGTTAGCCTTAACAACGCCCTTGAGCAGATTGCCTTGCAAGCCGTTAAGTTGACATCTCCTGATGCTTTCGTAACTGTAGACGGTCAGGCAGCAGCGCACTTGTTCTCCGCTTCGCAAATCGATGCACATTTGCAATCTCACGCCGGTGGCGACAAATCCGTAAGCTTCTCAAGCGAACTCTCGGCTCAGATTAACATCTTCGCTAACGGCCTCATCAACCAGACCGGTCAACTTAACGCTTCTATCGCACAAGGCACTGAACTTTACTTCAAGCAAGGTTCAGAGCAGGCAAAAGTAATAACGGGTTCGGTTCAGTTACTTGGTGGCGGTGATTTCAGCGGTATGATGGCTGCTCAACAGGACGACTGCATCGAAGGCCAACAGAACAACGCGATCCCCTTACAAGTAGTGGTTTGCCAATAACAAACGGCAACAAACGGTACCCGGTTCCCTTTCCAGAAGCAGTGCAAAAAAACAGTTAAACCTTAGGGGGCCCCAAGCCCCCTTTTTTATTTTCGGACTTTCAACTGATAACGTCGGCCAAGATATGTAAGCCCACCAATTAATAGGCAAGGTACCCAAATATAAATAATTTCTGATGAAATAACCCTAAGCCCGTGCTCAGTGAAAAAGCGGCTTACACTGATCGGTGAAACCACAATCTCCCGCCACGGTAAAAAATAACGCTCATCGGTCAGCGGCCAAAAGAACGCAACCCCTAGGCCACCGTTTGTGCAGGCATCAAGAATTCCATGAGATAACATTGAAACAAAAGATACAAAAAATATGGCTTTACGGCTGCTCTTGAAAAATTCTGCAAATCGAATCATTGCTAGAGCTATTAGAATGGCAAACAGAATCGAATGGGTAAAGCCCCTGTGCCCCCACGGAGATTCGTAAGGGATTCCGAATTTAAACGCAACTGAATCCAGGTCCGGCGCAACAGACAAAAGCATCGCCAAAAACAAAAGGCGCCTCGAAATCAATTTGCGTCCTGATGCCATGTTAAGCGCAATCGGAATTGCAATGTGTGAAAATGCCGAAGCCATGAATGAAAACTACTTTAGTTTTTTACGAAAGTCACATTCTTCCTTGACTGCGAAAGCCCCGTTTTACCATACTGTTTTCACTACTAATATATCAAAAAGGACACACCAATGAAAACAAAGCTATTTGCCATTTCGTTATTAACAATCGCTGCATTTTTTGCACACGCTGATTTACTCAGTGACGCCAACAAAGCTGCTGCCGGAAAACTTGGCGCCGAGCTTGCTGATAAAGCCAAAGCAAAAGCTGCTGCTGAAGGAAATAAGCAAATCGGAAAAAAAGTTAACGCAAAACTTTTGGCTGAAGCACGCAAGAATCAGTGTTCATTTAAAAGCGGTTCAGAAGAGCTTGCACCGGGCTGCGGAGCCAAATCTAAAAAGTTGGCTGGTATTATTGTTGACGTTAAAAAAACTTTACAGTCACAGAATCAGACCGGTTTTAAATTCGTCGTGTCAGGTCACACAGACTCGTCGGGCGATGCTGCAAAAAATAAAGAGCTTTCAGCCCGTCGTGCAGCTGTGATGGTAAAAGAATTGGTTGGCCAGGGAGTCAGCGGTGATGATATCGAAGCCGTCGGAATGGGTTCAGATGCCATGCTTGTGAAGCCAGATGATACCGAAGCAAAAAAAGCGAAGAATCGTCGTTACGAAGTTCAGGTTCGGTTTTAGATTAATTTGTACCGACGCCCACATTTGCCACATGGCTTCTATTCCGATCAGCTTCAATAGTTTTCTGCTTCCCATAATTAGGGCCTGCGGGTATCTTTGTTCATATGACAAAACGAAAAAACGCCGACGAATTTCCGCAGGAGCTCTTAACCGAATTTGACCGCTACGTGCACGGCGAAATGGCTAATAAATGCTAACCGGAACCGTTTCTCAGGCCATCGGCCAAACTCCGATGATAAAAATAAAAAGTCTGTCAGAAATGTCGGGCTGTGAAATTTTCGGCAAAGCCGAGTTTTTAAATCCCGGCGGAAGTGTAAAAGACAGAACGGCGCTGGGAATAATTGAGCAGGCCGAAAAAGACGGCCTACTTAAACCGGGT
>JANPPN010000030.1:0-5414 GCA_031428535.1 Bdellovibrio sp.
TTTGAGCCTTCAAAAATAGTTCCAACTAAAACACTAGATTCGTAATGACAGGTTTTACATTCAAATCGCCCTCTGGACTTTTTCCAATAAAATGTAGATTCACACTTTAAACACTTATATCCAGCTGGCCAACGTAGTTTAAATAAATATTCAAGGCACTGCTCATCAGTACGAAGTTTGTCTTCAAGATCGAATGCATTTTTTGGATACCACATAAATCCAATATATCAAATATGCTTACGGGAGTAAAGTGCATATGCAGAGCTATAATTTACCATCTTGCAGAGGGTTTGACTTCAGGAAATATCCAAATTCTTTTAAAAATTTTATTTTTTTAAGCTTTAAAAGCTAAAAACGATTCGCTCGCCGCTGCTTGGAATTGCGTTTTATTGGTAAATAGATTTTCTTGCTTAAGCGATTGATTCCCAAGGGCTTATTTGAACTTCATCATGTTTGAAATAATTTTCACCGCCATTTAATATATGAAAATGTATCTTTTTATATGAATTTTGAAATTTTTTCTTGAGTGTTTCGAAAATCAAAGAATCTCGTTTATCGTAAATCTGTTGAAAACCAATTTTTACTACGAACAGTTCATTTTTATATTCAGCAATAACATGCACTAGTGAACTTGTGTTGCTTTTATAATAATAAATTTCAATGTCTTCCATGTCTTTGTAACTGAGCTGAGATTTAAGTTCTAAATAAATCCAAGTGGTCAACTTTTTATCGAAAGTTGCGTCAAAATAATTTAACAAAGAAGGGTCCGTCAGATAATATATTGGTTTACCAGCAGATTTTTTAAATGGTGAAATTTCAAATATGACAAATAAAGTCTTAAGTGCATTCAGATGACTTTGAATTTTTTTAGAATTTACACCAAGCTCGTTGACGATTTCAGACAATATCGGTTGCTGCAGTTTTGCAATGCATTCTAATATACGAAGCGCTAACTTTGAATCCAGTTTATTTTTTTTGATTTGATGTAAATCTCGTTCAACTGTTAATTTGATCCAATCATGAATTAATGCTTTTCGTTCGTTTATATTACGAATTGAAAAAATACCAGGCAAGCCTCCATTGTTCAAATAAAGAAGTAAATCTACTCTTTGTGCTCTTGTTTTTGAAAAAATAAAAGGAAATTTTTTTTGAGAATTAATTTCGATTTTCAGAGTTTCAGACAGGCTGAGAGGGTATAATTTAAGTCTGGTCATGCGTCCAGTTAATGATTCTTGAATTTGTGTTTCGTGGAAAAATTCGGTAGATCCCAGAATAATAAATTGACCAGGAATTCTGTTTTTATCAACAATAGATTTAATTTCATCAAAAAGATCAGGTGATTTCTGAACTTCGTCAATGATCAAGTGTTTTGTTTTATGTTGCTTTAAAAACGAATTTGGATTTTCGTCTGCAAATTTACGCTGATCTTTTTCATCTAAAGTTAAATATACGCTGTCTTTTAATAATGCTGGTAAAATCTGATTGGCTAAATAGCTTTTGCCGACTTGGCGAGCGCCTTGAATTGATACGACAGGCGCAAATTTTATTTTTTGCTTAAGTAGGTCGATACAATGTCGTTTTCGTGAATGAGCAGCAGGCATACACTTATTTATACCCCTCGAATTATCGTTAGTCAAAGTCAATTATTCGATGGGTATGTAAATCTGGGCATATTGAATTAGTTCTCGTCGTTAAAAATTTCGTATTGTTCGGTATGATAACTTGGCTCAATTTTAAACGCGATTGACCGACCAACTCGTAACTCGAGGGCTTCAAGCGTTTCGGCTTCGCTCTCATAAACCCAATCAACTATTTCAGAATGGCAATGCACAATGACGCCAGGTTTTTTTGCATTTTCAACCAAACTGATTTCTCGCTCGAGCTCTCTGAAAATTTCGTTGGCAATCGTGTTTTTGCGCTTGATATAGCCTTTGCCATCACAATAGGAACATGGTTTGCAGAGAGTTTTAACCAGGCTTGGTCTGATTCGTTTTCTGGTCATTTCAACAAGGCCAAGCTCCGACATCGACATAATATTCGTGCGACTGCGGTCTTTTTTAAGCTCATCTTCTAGCGCCTGCATCACCTGTTCGCGATGGACTAGTTTTTCCATATCGATAAAATCTATAATAATAATGCCGCCGACATTTCGAACCCGAAGCTGATGCGCGATTTCTTTTACTGCCTCAAGGTTGGTTTTCAAAATGGTGTCTTCGAGATCTTTTTTTCCGACATAACGACCCGTATTCACGTCGATCACAACAAGCGCTTCGGCCTCATCAAGAACAATATAACCGCCCGACTTCAACCATACTTTACGCTCAATTGCCCGCGATATTTCGAGATCGATGTCGTAAAGGTCGAACAAAGGTTTTTTTTCCTCATAGAAAATTATATTCTGGCGGTACTTTGGCATCAGCTGAGAAACGAATTTCGAAACCTTTTTGTAAACTTCTATTTCATCAACCCAAACAGTTGTAACCTGTTCGTTCATTAAGTCGCGAAGGGCGCGCAATTCAACATCGAGCTCGGCGTGAACAAGGCCTGCGGTTTTTTTCTTTTCGTAATTTTTTTGAATTTCCTTACCCAACCGATCAAGATACTCGATGTCAGACCTCAGAGATTCTTCACTGGCGCCCTCAGACGCTGTTCGCACAATTACTCCGCCTGAAGGATTGATTTTCTGAATTAGTTTTTTCAGCCGTTCTTTTTCTTCTTCGCTTTCAATTTTGCGCGAAATCCCCGTATGTTTAACGTAGGGCATGTAAACAACTCCCCGACCGGGCAAAGAAATATGCGTGGTAATCCGCGCGCCTTTTGTGCCAAGTGGATCCTTTGCGACCTGCACCATAAGATGTTGGCCTTCTTTTATCAAATCCTGGATAGGGGTTTTAATTTCACGGGAGTGGCGGGATTCTTCGGCATTGTCTTCCTTTTGTTCCGGCTCTTCATCTTCAAAAAAATGTTTGCCATCTTCGGTGATAATGTCGCCGACATACAAAAATGCCGCTTTCTCCAGACCAATATCCACAAAGGCCGCCTGCATGCCCGGTAAAACCCGGGTCACAACGCCTCTATGCACGGTGCCAACCATCGTTGGCGAAGTTTTTCTTTCAATTTTAAGGTCCATCAGCGTTCCCGCTTCGATATAAGCAACGCGGGTCTCGAGGGGGCGAACGTTAATTAAAATTTCAGCTGACACCTAGACCTCTTTTACTGGCTTTTTAAGCGATTTAGACCTATGGCCTGTTAAAAACATGCTCATTTGTACCGAAGATTAGATTGATAAGCAAACTGGAGAATTGAAAAATGGCTACGATTGACGATCTTTTTAGATTAATGGTTGAACAAAAAGCCTCGGATTTGCATTTGACGAGTGGTGCTCCGCCGTTTTTGCGTCTTCACGGAAACATGTCTCCTTTGAATTATCGACAGTTGAGCAATCAAGACGTACAGGGTTTAATTTTTGAAATTCTTACAGAAAAACAGAAAAAGTCTTTTGTAGAAAAATGGGAACTTGATTTTGCCTATGTCGTCGAAGGCCTCGGACGCTTTCGTTGCAATGTGTTTATGCAACGAAAAGGCCTCGGTGCGGTTTTCAGAACAATTCCTGAAAAAATTAAAACAGCGCAAGAACTTAATCTTCCGCCGGCGATCCTCGAATTGGTCGACTGCGATCGCGGCCTTATTCTGGTTACAGGGCCTACAGGTTCCGGCAAATCGACGACTCTGGCCTCGATGATTCAACATATAAATTCTACTCGTGAAGCGCATATTCTCACAGTTGAAGACCCTATCGAGTTCGTGCATCCTAATTTAAAATCGCTGGTCAATCAGCGCGAGGTCGGAGCACATACCAAATCATTTGCCAATGCGCTTAAAGCGGCACTGCGTGAAGATCCGGATATTATTCTGGTGGGTGAGCTTCGGGACTTAGAAACCATTTCGCTGGCCCTTACAGCCGCTGAAACAGGCCATCTGGTTTTCGGAACTCTTCACACTAGTTCGGCAGCAAAGACAGTAGATCGTATTATTGACGTGTTCCCTCAAGGACAACAAGGGCAAATCAGAACGATGTTGGCGGAATCCATTCGCGGCGTCGTTGCCCAGTCACTTTTTACGAGAGCCGATGGACAAGGCCGCGTGGCCGCCTTTGAGATTATGAAGGGTACGAAAGCCATAAGTAACTTAATTCGGGAAGCGAAAATCCATCAAATTCCTTCAATTATTCAAACGAGCGCTGCTCAGGGCATGGTGCTTTACGACAAATATGTGGATGACCTCGTTAAAAAAGGACTTATTACTGTTGCTGACGCCAAAACCTTTCTGGGTAAAGACGCCGCCTAGTAAAGACCGACAGTTGAGTTTTATTGACCATAGTGCTAGTTATTAACCCTATGGTCTTTGAAAAAATTTTTCTGCCGATGGAAATAATCAAAAAAAAACGAAATAAATTACCGCTCACTTCGGAAGAAATAGCATTTTTTATCAATTCGTATACCCAGGAAACCATCCCTGACTATCAAATGGCGGCGCTTTTGATGGCGATCTTTCTTAACGGAATGAGCGACGCCGAGTCTGTTGCCCTAACAACAGCAATGTTACACTCCGGTATCGTTGTCGATACATCGGAAATTAAAGGGTTTAAAGTAGACAAGCATTCAACAGGCGGTGTGGGCGATAAGACAAGTCTGATTCTTGGCCCTATTGTGGCTGCGGCCGGCTTTTTTGTGCCCATGATTTCAGGACGCGGACTCGGTCATACCGGCGGTACGCTTGACAAGCTTGAAAGCATTCCCGGATTTGATACCCAACAACCAATTAAAAAATTTATTGAAATTACAAAAGAGATCGGAACTTGTTTTATTGGGCAAACAAAAGAAATCTGCCCGGCGGATAAAAAAATCTATGCCCTTCGCGATGTAACGGCAACCATCGAAAGTTTTCCGCTAATTTGCGCCAGCATCATGTCTAAGAAAATTGCCGAGGGCGTTGATGGTCTTATCCTTGACGTGAAGTTCGGGTCAGGTGCATTTATGAAGGACGTGACTCAGGCCACCTATCTGGCTCGAGAGCTGATGAAAATTGCCAAGAGTTACAATAAAAAAACCGTTTCAGTTATCTCGTCCATGCAGCAGCCGCTCGGAAAATACGCCGGTAACTCACTCGAAATTTTTGAATGTCTTGAAATAATGAAAAATAAAAAAGCATTGACGCCTTCGGGAATCGATCTCTATGCGGATACCCGAGAGCTCTCATTACAACTGTCTGCACAGATGATTAATCTGTCAGGTAAAACCTCTTCCGTGAGAGACGCCTATTCAATTGCTGTTGAAATGTTGGATTCGGGTAAGGCCTTCACGGTTTTTGAGCGCATGTGCCGGGCCCAGGGCGGCAATCTGGCCGCACTTAAG
>JANPPN010000031.1:0-8888 GCA_031428535.1 Bdellovibrio sp.
ACGATAAATGGAAAATAAAAATCAAGTGTACTAATTGAGACCGTCGAAGCATTAAACATGCCTATTTTTCGGTTTATTTCAGCATTTCTAGAGTCCTGTTTTATGGACTTTTTTAAAAAAATTGGGTAGTCTTATACCTGAGGGTTCGCTGGCGTAAAACTCATCGAAAATAAACCTTACAAGCATATTATTGGGGACTGTCCCTGACAATGGTGTGCAAGCTCACCTCGTAGTGAGAAGCCTAAAGTTGTTATCATGGTCACCCACCTTGCACTAAGAGGTTTATCTTTCAGAGTTGTCATCGAATCTTTTTTTTTTGCATTTTTCTCATATTCCCCGCTCGTTGTGACCCATATTGAGACACATTTCTAGACCTTTCTCCTGATTGCGCAGCTCGAGTCAATACCTATAAATGCCGATAAATATTAGAGTGAAAAATCGCTTTTTTTATATTTATTTGGCCATCGTTCTTTTCGTCGGCGCAGGTTGCTCACCGCTGAGGAATTCTAATTACGAAGAATATCTTTCACTTAAATATGAAGTTGCTGAATGCAGTACAACTTATACCTACACGACGACAACAACGCTATCAGGTACTGCAAAGTTTTATAAACGCGGCGTAAACCTGGTAACCCAATACGAAATCGAAAATAGCAACTCAGTTCTGAAATTGAAAAATATGACTCAGGGAGATCCCCTTGTGGACCCACTGCCGATAAAATTTGCGGAAGTTGCCGTATACAACTCCAGCAACAAGATAGTTCAATGTGGAAAAACAGATGCGAACGGAAACCTTAAGGCCTTGAATGCGACCTCTGATCTTTTGATTCCGAAGATTGCAGGAGCCTACACAGTACGTATTTTTGCACGAATGAATCATGCACTTTCAAAAGTCACCGCTAATGCCGTCGTCAAAAGGGACAAATATACGAATGAAGTTTATTACATTTCAACAATCGCATCTTCGAATGGCATCGACGATTCGAATGTTAACCTGCTGGCTTACGCCCGGCAAACCGACTCGGTTGAGGTTGAAGGTGGCCCGTTCAACATCTTGAATAGTATCTACGCCAGCTACCAATACATCAACGCCAATACCGGAGCTGTTGGAGTCAGCTGTTTAAGTGCCAAAGTAAATGTTTATTGGAAACTCGGCTTCAATCCGGCTCAATATTATTATCCGGAAATCGATCCTTCTGAGCTACCTTCTTCAACTTTCTACAAACCGAAAATCAACGCGCTTTTTATCAGCGGCGGAAAATTAGGAAACTTTACATTCGAACCGGCTGCGCATTTTGACGATTACGAAATCATTCATGAACTCGGCCATCATATTGAAAACGTCTGCGGCTCACTCGCTTCACCGGGTGGTGCACACTATGCCATTACGCGTGTAGACCCGCGCCTTGCGTGGGCAGAAGGTTGGGCGAACTACTTCGCCGCGCAGGTCATGTATAACTCAATCGGCAATGCCGACCCCTCAATTGATATAATCAATCCTGAATTCAAAAACAAAATGATCGCGGCAGGCATTTCTGCTACAAGCTGGACTTACTTTTTTGCATCAGTCGGATTTTCCGACTCAGTTCAGAATATCGGAAGCGGCTCTGGATTTATGTTTGATATCAAAAGAGCAGGCAGTGCGCCCGATCTATGGCAAACCGGATCTTATCTCGGTCAGCCATTCGACAAAGTTGACCCCACCCGCTATCCCGGCGAAGGCCACTTCCGCGAAGGCGCCATCACCCGGGGGCTTTTCAAACTTTCGAATGTTTGCGGCGGTACGTGCATAACTGCAGCTCCGATTTCATTTGAATCCATGTGGAGCAGCATGAACAAACTTACGGGAATTGGCCAGTCCGTTTATACTTTCAAAAGTTCGGCCGACTTTATGGAACGTCTGAAAGCGCAAGTCACCTGGGATCCGGCTAAAATAGCGTTCAATCAATCTTCAACCTCTGAGGCTTTGCACCTGTTTTCTGACGGTGCATTTACTTCGGCAGGCGTAAATAAATGGGTTCCCTACGGCACGTACCTGACGACAGTAACTGGAGGCGCCTGCAGCGCCGGAAGCTTTAATATCCAGCCAAGATTTGACGATCCCGTGTTAACTGGCTCCAATTCCGACCAGCGCTATTCAAATCATTTCTATACGATCGATTTCAGTGTTCTAACCGGTCTAAACGAAATTCAGGTGGTTTTCGGTAGCGCCCCAATTGCGGGCGGCACCGCTACGGAATTCGATATTCTGCTTTTTGAAGATGGCTACGAATTTAACGGCGATTACTACTGTCCGACTTTTAACAGCGACGGGAGCTGCAAAGTAAATTATCAGGCCAGCCGCGGAACTAATTCGACAGTGGTAAAAAGTGATCGAAGATCCGGACTTTTAACAACAAAAGTTATTCGCGATCTTCAACTACTTGATCGGACCAAACGCTATTTACTTAATATCCGGGCGTACACGGCAAATATTTCAACAAGCCCCTTAACTGAATACACCTATTCAATAAAAAATCAGACCGGAGCAAATTTATGTCCATAAAAAAGGGAGTCGTCGGCTCGGTTATTTTAGCATCTGCACTTTCAACATTTTTCTATTTTCAAAATACAGGCAAGAGTCAGCCGCCACGCGCTCAGTTTTTACAATCGAAGTTTTCTGCCAAAGGTATTGTTGACCGCGTGATCCAACTGAAATTGAACGCAGACGAAGCCAGCAGCAATTCTGAAAAAGTTGAAATTTCCGCTGAATTCAGACTTCCGTTTGATTTTAGTGATCAGTTGCATTTCCGGTGGAAACTCGGCCAGGATGTTATGCTCGTGGACGGCGCGTTGAGCGGGCAAGTAAATGGTTTAATCGGGAACGAATCAAAGAAGCTAACAATAACTGTTACGGGCTTCAGCAAAGAAACCAATCACCAGGTCGGCTTTGAAATTTCGGGTATTAAGAATGGCAAAAATATTTTTGCCGACGGGTTAATTGCTTCCGATCTGGAAAATACTTTCGAAAATATTGTTCAAAACGTTGAAAAAATTAAAGCCGATAAATAGAGGAATCCATTGAAGAAACTTTTCACTTACATTTTTTTAACTATACTTATTTCAGGTTGCAGCCAGTCGGAAGATTCGCCTGCTGCACCGGTTAATCCGTCCTGCCCTACTACAACTGCAGAAATTAGCGAATGTAGCGCAACTATTGCCCCGGGTGCATCCCCGGTAGTTGTTGCAGGTACTGCACAATTTTATAAACGGACAACTACCAAACATTTAGGCCAGTATATTATTGGCGCACCTATACCGACCCCATTACCGATAAAGTTTGCGGTGGTCAGGGTTCTGATTTCAGCCGGCACAATTGTTCAGTGTGGTACCACCAATTCAGTCGGTGCTCTAAAAGCAGTAAACGGCACTTCTGACCTGCAAATTCCTAATACTGCCGGCACGTACACAGTCGAAGTTCTTTCTCGAAGCAATCATGCAATGGACGTGTCATCCGTGCCTTCGAAACCTGCGTTTCAACTTTATGCTTCAGTCAAAAAAGACACCTGCTCTAATGCCTTGCACTCGATTTCGGCGAGCACCACCTCTAATGGCACAACGGCAACTAGCCCGACCATCACAGCCTACGCACGAGAGAGCGATACCGCGAGTGCGGTTCAGGGCGGCGCCTTCAACATTTATAACAATCTGGTTTCAACTTATGAATATCTGGCCGTGAACACGGGCAGCGTAAATATTTCTTGCTTGAGTCCGAAGTTACAGGTTTTTTGGCAGGCTGGCTTCAATCCCGGTCAGTATATTTATCCCGATGGCGACTTTGCAGATTCCGATTCGGTTCCGAATATTTCATTTTACCTGCGTGGCTACGATGAGCTTTATATTAACGGCGGCAGGATGGGAAATGTGACGTCGGCAGATACCGATCATTTTGACGATGCGGTTATCATTCACGAAATCAGCCACCGCATTGAAGATGTGTGTGGAAAAATGGATTCTCCCGGTGGAACCCATAACGGGCTTTTCAGGATAGATCCACGCTTGGCGTGGTCCGAAGGCTGGGGTAACTACATGGGCGCGCATATTATCCGAAATAAGTTAGCTTCGATTAATCCCGACCTGGTTGGCTCACCTCATCCCAATTTTCCAGAGGGCTGGGTTTATTATCTCGACACTTCAGGCTATCGCGATGGAACATCAGGCTCACCCAGCGAGCTTATACTTTTGAATCTGACCAAGGCCGGAAACAACCCCGAAAGTTTTTCTTCTGGCGGCAGCACTTACTATTTTGACAAAGTTAATCCCACTGCAAATCCAGGCGAGGGCCATTTCCGCGAAGTCTCCATTGCGCGAAGCCTTTTTAAAATTACCAACACGTGTGCATTATGTACAAATCGTTCAGATTACTACGATGAAGTCTGGAAAAGCATGGATAAAATCACTGGCATGGGGCAAGCCATTTATCCTTTTAGAACTTCGGTCCGGTTTTATGATCTCCTGAAATCTAATTTTAGTAATGCAATGCCGCCATCAATAGATGCCACGTTAAATACAGATGAGGCTCAGCAGAGAAATGCGCATGCCATCTATACACCCAGCGGAAATCTCACTTGGCCAGGTTACGGATACAAATTGGTTTCGAGCATCAGCCCATGCCCTTTAGAACTACTACCAAAAAACGAGGACAAAACCGTAACCAACGTGTTTTCAGATCAACGTTACTCAAGCCACTTTTTTAAAATTGATAAGGCAACTACTCCGGGCGTTACAACAATTACTTTGACGGCAACACACCATGCTGGCTCACTAGTTGATATTGATCTAATTCTGTACCAGGAAGGTTTTCAGTTCGTTACGGATTCGCCTGGCAGTAAAAATACAACATCAAGCCAGTTTGTCCGATCCGACAGAAGTAGCGGTCTTTTCAAAACCATTTCTTCACTTGATCTGCTGTCAACTTCACCCTTTATGTTGAATGTTCGCGCGTTTACGACCGGTACGACGATCGACATTTCAACCCGTTACACTTACACACTCACCACTAACAGCGGAGATTTTTTATGTCCATCAGCAACCTACTAAAATCGGCGGCAATTATTTCATTCGGCTCTGTACTTGGTTACACCAGCGTAAAGTGGTTGACTCCTGAACCCAAAAATCGATCGATTGCTTCGTACCCGATTTCAAAACTTGGAAAAGTGCAGAATGCACGTAACCTTTTTGATGTTAAACTCAACACTGACGGACTTGCCCTCACTGAAGACGGTACTTCAACGATTAAGGTAAGCATCGAAGCTTTGAAGAATTTCGACAGCGGGCTGGTTTACAGTTGGAATCTGCCGCAGGATATCGAAGTGCTTGAAGGCCCGTTAACCGAAAATCTCGGTGCATTTTCAGCCGGACAGTCGAAGGAGTTTACTTTGAAAGTCAGACGGTTTTCAAAGCAGCTTAAAAAATTTATAAGTTTTGAAATCAAAGGCGATTACGAACAACGCCCGATCAACCGCGAAATCCTGATTTCCTCACGAGTAGAAGACTCATTCGAATATGTGATTCAACAGAATGAAAAAAAGAACAAAGCGCAGGCGCAGAAACTCGGCACCGTCAAATCCAAAAATAAATTCAGCCCTGATCGAGTTGTCAGATAAAATTCTTAGAGCGGAACTACCTCAACATCCGGGTTGAATTCATCTTTAAGAATTCCTTCAATTGCCATTAAAGTGCCCGTTGTTGAACTCGGGCACGTTCCACAGGCGCCTTGATAAAGAACATAAACTTTATTTTCTTCATATTTGATGACATCGATATCGCCGCCGTCTCCCTGAAGACCCGGCCTGATCGTTCGATCTAAAATTTCTTCAATTTGTTGAAGTTCAGGCGAAAGGTTTGCGCGGGCAATTTTTTTTTCATCATGGACGGTTTGATTCGGATTATGGATTGCCATGCGGGTCTGAATCACGGCACAGATCTGTTCCTGCATTTTTTCACCATCATAATCAAACTGATGTGTAACAGTGATTACATTCTGAAAAAAGTGAACCTGACGTACACCATCAATCTGAAACAGTGAATTTGCGAGCGGATTCGGCGCAGCTTCCTGAATCGTCGAATAAGTTGCCTTGCCATCATTTAGCACGGCACGGTCGAGTACAAATTTCCAGGCACTCGGATTTGGTGTAGCTTGAACCCTGATCAAAACATCCTGATTACTCATAAAAGCATCCTTTTGGCCTTTTTCACACCTTCAACGAAGCGTGCGATATCATTTTCATTATTATAGATAGAAATTGAGGCCCTCACAGTACCGCTCAGGCCCATTTTTTTAAGCAGAGGCTGGGTGCAATGGTGTCCTACGCGTAGTGCAACACCTTGTTGATCTAATATCTGGCCAATGTCCGAGTGGTGCGCCCCTTCAATGGTAAAACTGACGATTGCAGCCTTTTGTTCGGCGGTGCCGAAAAGCGTGAGATTCTCAATCTGTTTCAATTCTGATATCGCCATTTGCATTAAATTTTGTTCATGGCTGAACAACTCTTCAAGCTTGAATTTTTTAAGAAAATCAATTGCAGCACTGGTTCCAATAGCGCCTTCAATATGCGGAGTTCCGGCTTCAAACTTAAACGGCAAATGATTGTAAGTACTGGTCTGGTAATCCACGACTGAAATCATACTGCCTCCGGCCTGGTACACCGGCATCTTGTTCAGTAAGTCCTTTTTGCCATAGAGAACGCCAAAGCCAAAAGGCCCAAAAAGTTTGTGGGCCGAAAATGCCAGAAAATCAATTCCGAGCTTTTGAACATCAATTTTTTTCTGGGATACGTATTGCGCTGAATCCAATAACGTAACCGCACCGACCAATTTTGCCTTAGCCACAATTTTTTCGATCGGAGTAAAGGTTCCCAAAATATTCGAGCAGGCTGAAAATGCAACAATCCTGCATTTTTCCGTAATTTGATTTTCAACTGAAGCCAGATCAATTTCACCATTTGGCAGTACGGCTATCAGTTTAAGCGTACACTTTTGTTTGGCTGCCAAAACCTGCCACGCCACGATATTTGAATGATGCTCAAGCTCGGTTATGACAATTTCATCGCCTTCATTGAGCAGGCTACCGAAACTGGCGGCAACCAGGTTAATCCCATCGGTGGTTCCTCTGGTAAAAATAACTTCTTCAATCGATTCGGCGTTAATGAATTCTCGGATATTTTCGCGCGCCATTTCAAATTCACCGGTGGCTTGGTCCGCCAGGTAATGAGCACCCCTGTGCACATTTGCAGTTTCGTAAGAGTAAAATTTCGCTATACGGTCGATTACGCTCTGAGGTTTAAGCGTCGTTGCTGCGCTATCAAGATAGACGAGATCATTTCCTCTGACTTTTTGAGTAAGCGCCGGAAACTGTTGTCTGATTTCGTTGTTCAGATTATCCATTTTGCACCATGTTATCAAGTTTTTGATTGAGCGCCGTAATCAGAAAATTCTGCATATTTTCATTTTCAATTTTATAAATCAGTTCTTTTGCAAAACCATAAGAAAGCATCTTTACAGCCTGATATTGGTTTATACCGCGGGTTAAAAAATAAAAAATTTCATCTTTACTCAATTGACCGAACGTGGCCCCGTGTCCGGCCTTAACATCATCCGCAAAAATTTCTAGTTGCGGAACACTATCCGCCTGAGCTGTGCGGGTTAGAAGCAAGTTGTTGTTAAGTTGCTCAGACCTGGCCTTTTGCGCATTCGGTGCTATCAAAACACGCCCCCTGAATGCCGAATGTGAAGACCCCGACAAAATTGATTTGTAATGCTGAACCGAGTGATTGTGGCCAAGCGCGTGCTGCAGAAACGTATAATTATCAACGTGTTGTATATTATCCAGCACCCCGAGTCCGTAAACAGAAGCCACTGCGTTTTCACCGTTGAATTTAAGATGAAAATAATTACGGGTAAGTTTATTTCCCAACGATAATACCAACGACATCACCTGCGCGGCCGATGCCACTTCAAAATGGCACTGCGAAAAATGAAACGATTCATGATCTTCATTCTGCAATTGAACAAAAGTCAGCTTGGCTGCCTTATCAAGACTAACCTTGATATTGAGGCTGACAGCGTCAGCTGCGGCATTTGTAAAGCTGATAGAATTAATAAGTAATTTAAGTTCGGCATTTTCCCCCAGCTGAATATTCAGTTTTTCGCTCTGAAAAACTGAAAGCTCTGAAGATTGAACAAACAGAATCTGAACCGGCTTTTCAACCACTTTCTGCTTTGCAACTGAAAGTACAATTTTTTTATTCAAAAAAGACTGCGAAAGATTCAAAAATCGATCTTCGACGTTTTTTGGGTCAAATTCAAAATCACTATCCTCAAGCGCAACAATTTCCACTAACCCATCACAATCGTCAGAAAGTGTTCGGTTCAGAGTGCCGTTTACAAAAACAAAATTGATGAAATCAGAAGGAAGCAATTTAGAAACTTCACGCATCTGTTCATGGGTAAGTACGGCTTCATTTTCAGAGGGAAGACTCCATTCAATGCCTTTAAAATCACTCAGTGATGTGTATTTCCAGCCTTCATCTTTTTTTCCAGGTAACCCTACAGCTATAAAACTGCGGAACGCTTTTTCGCGCATTTCGGTTGCAGCCTCACTGTTAAGTGCTGAACTGCTTTTAAAATTGTTGTAGTTTGTTTCCCAGCTCATGAACTAATTTACCAGCCAGTCATAACCTTTTTGCTCAAGCTCCAGAGCTAAAGAGGCATCACCTGATTGAATTATCTTTCCATCTGAAAGAACATGTACAAAATCCGGCTTGATATAATCAAGCAGCCGTTGGTAATGGGTAATCAAAAGAATTGCATTTTGCTTTGAACGAAGTTTGTTAACGCCTTCAGCAACT
>JANPPN010000032.1:0-3188 GCA_031428535.1 Bdellovibrio sp.
TTAAATCGCAAAAGTGATGGAGAACCAGGTTCTATGACAATCTGGAAGGGATGGCAAATCCTCGAAGAAATTTTACCGTTATATATAACTCTTAAAAATCAGCGGCCACCATAATTTAAAAACTTGTGGGTAAAAGTCAGCATTAAGTTGAATATAATTTCTAATAGTTTTGTAGGATTTCCAACCCTTCACGACTCTTGAAAAAGGCCGATACTTCCAAAGCTTGGGGGTATCGGTCATTTTTTGAATGGGTTTTCCAACAGCTTGAGAGCCACTTAATAGGCCCGCTTTTTCAAATCTTTGGGCAATTTGACCCGCCACAACTCTAAAAAAATGGTGATAGTGCTTTCGTCTTGAGGTGCGAATAAGTAAGTGAATGTGATCCTTTTGCACGGACTGCTGTTCGATCTTTACCGCAAAGTGTTTGGCATACTTTTCTATTATTTCAAGTATCAATTTAAAACTTTGTGGTGCCCGAAGGCTTTTATGGCGCAGTTGAGATTGCGTCACTTTAAAAACGGCATGAAGTGGTTCTTTGCTTGAAAGGGGCCTTGCCTCTCGACCCCTCTTTTTTTTACGCAATTCTCCACCATGTGAAAAATTATGGACTCCGCTGGAGTTGAAGAACGAGCCTTGTTTGCCGGAATTGTTGCGATGATGACCGATACCCATATCGAATACAGAGTGCAAAAAAGAGTGTCGCCTCTTTGCTCTGTATTATCAGTTAGGGTCGAACTTTTGTCCGAAGACCGGACGTTCTTGCTTATGAAGGTAAAAGTTTGTCGGCTCCGCGCTAAGTTTTTCCTGAAAAAAACAATATAGGCATAACATAGACATAGTGGTTTCAAAAAGTCTTAGTCGAATTCAATATTGAAGATGTTAACTATCCCGTTAAAGCACAAACTAGTTCAACTGCCGATTCGCAAAATGACCCACTCATTATTCAGAGGAACACTAATAGGAAGGGCGAAGGTGGCAGGCGCCCTCGAGCCAACTCTTCCAATCGCCTGCTCTGCATGAGTAGCTTCAATAATTTTAGCGAGCCGATAGAATCGGCTTGAAATCCGATGGGCACTGCAAAAAGAATCGGCCCAGCAGCCGAACCCAGAGCGGAAAAAGACTGCTCGCAAGGTCGAGTATTGCGAACATAACTTATAGTAATGCAATTCCGGCCGCAAAGCTGCTTCGTTATAGCCCCAGCCGCCGGGCAATTTGACGAAGAAGGGCAGTCGTATAAACTATTTCTTCAATATCTCAAAATGAGACTAAAAAAAATTTATGTCAGACCTAAGACTTGCCGAAAATGACATTATAATGAATATTGGTAATCTATGCGGAATTTTATTTTTAATCTTTTTTGTAGCCGGGTGCTCATCTGGCGAATCGAAATTGCAAGCCATCTTAGACCGGCAGATCGGCCGTTCCAAATTTGTTGAACGGACACGGCTTGAACTGGACAGTATCCTGGGGAAAAGGGATTCAAAGCTTAAAACCAGCGTTCTGAATTTTGTTGCAGACCGAGTTGAGTTGAATTACACCGAAATTATTATTGATGGCAAACGGGCCAGAGTCAGAGTGGTTGCAAGCGTTCCGAAAATGGAAGAGATGAGCACGCTCATCCTGCTTGCAAGTTTTTTACCGCGTGAAACCATGCTGAATATGACGATTCAGGATGTTTTCGTTGAGGTTGCGAAAAAATCGCGCCGCCCCAGCAGTGCCAATGAAAATATCACAAATGAAACTTATGAATTCAGCATTGATTTCGAAAAGCGGAAAGACTGGGTGGCCAACTCTGGGCAACTCAATCGCGCCTTCAGTAAACGAAATCTCATTACCAAACGCTAGGCCAAAGTCTAGGAATTTGTTCTAGACTCGAACCTGCTGCCATTTCATTTTAAAATCAGGCCGTGGGTAAATTCAGAAAACTATTTAAACTAACCGCAGCATTTATTCTATTTCCCGTGGCACTCTTTCTTTCAATTTACACACTTGAGCAACAGGGTTTTTTTAAAATCGATAAAGTCGAAATCAGAATTGAAGCCCGAATTTCGCAAAAAAATTATATTACGGAAAAAGTCAGAGAGCTTCAGGCTAAGCTTAACTCAGTAAGAGGAATTTCACTCTGGCGTGCCCCGTTAAGCCAGGTTTCGCAGTCGCTCAAAGATGAAAAATGGATCAAAAATTTTCAGATTTCAAGAGCATGGCCTTCCGGAATTATTCTGACAATAGAGCCCGACACCGTTGCGATTCTTGTTTTGTCGCAAGAGGGTGTTAGTGTCGGCGCATCTGAATGCTCGGTCATTAGGCCAATCACCGAATCAGGTCAACTTCTCGAAAAAATTAAAACCAGTTCCTCACCCAATGCAATTGTAACTCACGATGCGGTTTTTCTGAGTAATCAGAAAGTCCGTGAGGGTGCAATTGAGGTGATAAAATCACTTCCCGAAAATGGTGGAATGAGTGCCGCGCATGTATCTGAAATTGGTTTCGATAAAAAAGAAGGTTACTGGATAAAACTTCTCAAAAATGAAACGAAAATTAACTTCGGTGAAATGCAATTTGAAATAAAATCCGCACGAATTTCTCAGGTCATTGATTACCTCGAAAGTCGCAATCTTAAGGCGCGCGTCATAGACGCAAATCTATCTAAAAAAGTTCTTGTCAGGTTGCAGCAGAATCCCTAAGCTTAAGTCACATAGACAAGAGTCTGGATGACATTTGACTGTGACAAGTAGTTGATGACTTGACAACATGATGAGCAACTTGAAAAAAAAAGGAATCGACGGCTTGAGTTCGAAAAATTTTTCAGACTTCAACAGTCTAAAGGACTTAAGGATGAGTACTTCAAAAAACGGCCCCGTATTGGCCTCTCTCGATATCGGATCTTCATTAGTAAAATTGGTTTACAGTGTAATTTCAACTCCAAGTCGGCATGATCTTCATTCGATGAAGCAAGATAATCAGATCGACGTCGTTGGCGTCGGCCTTGCGCCGAACACCGGTACCAAGCATGGAGTGGTTGTAAATATCGAAGCCACAACAGAATCAATCAGAAAAGCCAAAGAAGAAGCTGAATTGATGTCGGGTTATACCACAAATGAAGTTTGGGTCTCCGTCAGTGGCACTCACATTCAGTCTTTTGATTCAAAGGGCATGGTCGCAATTAAAAATAAAGAAGTCAGCGCTCA
>JANPPN010000033.1:0-2450 GCA_031428535.1 Bdellovibrio sp.
TTTGAAGCCACGATACTAAATCATCACCAGCCTGAATGTCGACACCACTTTTTTTGTAGTCGATCAAGGATTCCTCCGAAGTTGTATAGCTTGTAAATTACCAGTCACATAAAGGAATGAAAACCCATTTTTTGTTAACGCTTCAAGACTAAAGCAGAGTTAAATTACAAGTTTCACTGCAACTCTTTTTTAACTTACCCTACACTAAGAAGGTGCAATTTATTTCTGTGAAGAAACTCATTTTATCATTACTGCTCGTAAGCTCAATTCATCAGCATGCGTTTGCACAAAATGCCGATATTGATGAAGGATTTGACCCCTTTTCTGACTACAATGAAACGGAGTCTTCTGCAGAAGAAGAAGCCGATATTAATTTTTTCAAGAATGGCCGTTTTCTTACGCTTGGATTGATGCTTGGGTATCAGGGGTTTACCGACGGTTTTTCACAGGGCTATACCGCTGCACCTTCGTGGGGCTTTCAATTCAGCTATTTCTTTGATCTGCAGATCGCAACATCACTTAGTTATTCAATTTCAGATCACTCAGTTGATTTCAGCAGCTATAACGATGCTAATTTTACGAGCCTATCTGAACGCTATACAGGCACCGTGAATATTCAGACGTTCGATCTAAACGTAAAGTATTACTTTAACACTGAAAACGTAACCCGTGGTTTAGCTGACCTTAACCCTTATATTTTGCTCGGAGTCGGTCAATTTATCCGAACTTACAATTTATCTAAAGCTCTTCCACTCGAGCCTGATAAGCCGGTCGGATTTAAAATCGCAACTGGAATTGAGATTCCGTTGATGCGCCATCGGGCCTATCTTGGCCTTCAGGCAACCTATCATTACGTCCAGTTTCCGGATGAAAATAACGACCGGATCGAAGAAATAAAAACCGGCCAGCCAGAACCGGTGCTTAGCCCGGTGCGACCTCGACTAAACGGTGATATATATGAATTAATTACGAGTATCGGCGTGAATTTTTAGCGCTTCACACATCAAGAATTTCAGACGAAAAGACCGATAAAAAGCATGACAAGTCCGGCGATGATAACGCTGGGAACGGCCCACTTCAGAATGAAAATCCAGTGAGAATACATGGCAATACTGGTCGGAAATTCCTCATTCACGAAAAGTTTTTTACGGTCGGCTTCGGTCAGGGTTTTGAAGAAAATGATCACCATTCCCAGTACCGCGATCGGCAACATGATGTTAATCAGTGTCGAATCGAAAATTTCAATCACACTGCGGCCCAGGATTTTAACTTCCTTGAAGATCGTCCCTGAAAATGCCGGAAACACTGTCATAATCAGAATCACAATCATAGATAACGATGCGGCCAGCGGCCGTTTCATATCGGGCCTTTTCTCGGTCAGGTTGGCCGTAATGGTTTCAAGTAGCCCGATACTGGCATTAAGCGCAGCCAGCCACAAAAACAGAAAGAAAATAAGCCCGAACAGTATTCCGCCCTTTATCGAAGATAAAAATGCCGGAAGCACATCAAACACCAGACTTGGATCGGTTGCTAACTGTTTAGAGCTTGAAAAAGCGATCGGAAAAATCAACAGCACGGCGATCATTGAAATCAACGTGTCAACAAGCGTTACACGCCAGCCGATCGTCGGGAGATGATCCTCATTTTTGAAATAGCTGCCGAATGTAACCATGGTTCCAAAGCCAAGTGAAAGGGTGAAAAAAACATGGCCGACAGCATGACCGAGTGAACCCCAGCTCAGTTTTGAAAAATCCGGATAAAACAGAAAGCGCAGCACGTCCCGTGTCGATTCCAGCGAAAGCGAACCAATCAGTAATACAACCACAAGCAATCCGAACAGTGGGAGTATTGATGCGATTCGTTTTTCAACGCCTTCGCCTAAACCTTTAACCACAATAACAGTAGCAACCAGTAAATGCACACTCGCCAGCAAAAATTGCAGCCAGCTATTCTGCAGGAGCACGTTGACCGAAATACTTTTTAAATAAAAGCCAGAATCAGATTGAAACAGACTCATGATAAACTGAGTCAGATAATGCAGCACCCACCCGCTGATCACAGAATAGTAAGAAAGCGTCACCGCACTGATGAACAAACTGAACCAGCCGAAAATAAAATACTTATTCTTGGCTTGAGTGGAAATGTGGCGTGTAACCGCAAGGATGCTGGTACCGGTAAAGCGCCCGATCATCAATTCCGATATCAGGAGCGCAAGCCCCAGCGTGAGTGCAAGGAAAACATAAAGTAACAAGAAAGCGCCGCCGCCGTTTTCGCCGACAATGTAAGGAAAGCGCCAGAGGTTACCAAGGCCGCAGGCACTGCCGATCGCCAACAGATAAAATGAAAACCTGTTTTTAAACGACGATCTCCGCCCGGCCATTTAACCTTCGCTCTTCTTGCTGGATTTCATACAGAAAATCCGGATCGGAATCCCGTGCAAATAAAATTTT
>JANPPN010000034.1:0-21657 GCA_031428535.1 Bdellovibrio sp.
AAAGCCATGAACAAATTCAGGAAGAGCCTCGTCTTCGTGGTACATTCCATTTTGCGTCACTCCTGTCGAATCGACAACGGACGTGAAGGTTCCCCACTCGTGAGCCTCAAACCCGGCATAGCCACGTTCGGCAAACAGTACGGTTAATAACATCAGCAACATTTTCTTAGATTTCATTAAGCCTCCCTTTTTATTAGTTAATTGGTCATAACTACAAAATGAAAATAAATAAATTGAATAATATGACAGTTATGTTAACTAAAAGTTTATGAACATAAGAAGACTTGAATACTTTCTGACAATTGCTCAAACCGGAAATTTACGACAAGCGAGTGAAATCCTGCACTTGACGCCTCCGGCGCTTTCTAAAGCGATGCGCCTGCTTGAGGAAGAGTTGAACATGAAACTCTGGGCACCTGACGGCAGGCGTATCATCTTAACCGATACAGGAAAAGCATTGTTGAGAAAAGCCCCGCATTTGATCAACGAAATAAAATCACTCAAAGAAGAACTGAGCACACAGTCAGACAAAAAGAAAACAATTCGCATCGGCACGTTCGAGGTTTTCTCAACTTACTTTCTGACTTTCCTGAAAACTCTGCACTGGCAGGAACGCTCGCTTGAACTGCATGAGCTTCTTCCGGGCGAAATCGAAAAATATATACTTGAAGGCTCAATCGATGTTGGCATCACTTACATGCCGATACCCTCGCCCCAGCTCGACTTTGTCAAAGTGACATCAATTGAACTCGGCGTCTTTGCAAAGAAGGGCGCATTGAAAGGCATCACCCAGCAGGATCTGCCCTATGTTGTGCCGGTTGCCCCTCTACAGGGAGTACCCACAACCGTAAGGGGCCTGGATGGTTGGCCTGAAGACGCATTTGAAAGAAGAGTTACACATCGTGTAACTCTGATGGAATCTGCTCTTGAGCTTTGCCGCCAAGGTCTTGTTGCCGGATACTTCCCGTCGTTTGTTGTTTGCGAACACAATAAACGGATGAGTGAAGAATTTCATCTTGAACGCCGAAGGGCACCGGCCCTCGCAGATTGCAAAGTCAGAAAAGCGGATGTATTTCTTGTTAAGCGTAAATCAACGGAAGAAGATGAGATTTTCAGACAACTGGCCAAAGCTATTCGGGTTATTTGCTGAAGTTTTAAAAAAACCGCGCTGCACTTCAGGCAGCCGTGGATTTTTGATCGGCTTTAGTATTAAAAATAGCATGAACTGTGTTCAGTAACTCATCGAGATTGAAAGGCTTCTCAAGAAAAAAAGCATTGCCCGGATCAAAGTTGATGATGCCGGCTTTTTGTTCACCTGCGCCGGAAATAAAAAGCGTAGGCACTGCAGACTTTCGCTCATTTTTCAAAAGGCTGTGATATTCGATTGCAAGGTCATAACCGGATTTACCGCCAAGTGAAATATCCGTGATTAAAAGGTCAATTGCCAAATGCCGCTCCTTTAAAAAGGCTTCGGCTTCGCAGAAATGCACGGCCTCAAAGCCATGGATCTGCAGAATCTCAACACAGATCGTCCCAAGATCAATCTCGTCATCTATAACTGCAATTCTAAACTTTGGCTTTTTATTCATCAGTATCAATTTATCGGCATATTTCAAAATAACCTTAAGCGCTCTTTGTTTACCAAGTCGAAGGTCTGCATTAACAGCTCTTTACCATTTTCTTAACCGCTGGACAGATTGCACTGAAAAGCGATATAGAGCCCTATGCAAATCCGGAAGTTCGATCAAAATAATACCGCTGAATTGAACCAGGTTTACAGAGTTCAGATTGCCGCTTACACCGTCGAGGCCGAGATGCTCGGGGCTGAGACATTCCCTCCTCTGCATGGCACTCTGCAAGAGCTGCACGACTCGAGAGACGAAAGTTACGTTTATCTGGTTGATGAAGTTGTAGTCGGCGCGATATTTCTCGAAATGACTGCAAATTTGGTTCTGATCAGCAAACTCATTGTACTGCCGGATTTTTTCCGGAGAGGTATTGCGCGAACCTTAATCAGCCATTGTCTCCAACTTTACCCGCAGACCGATTTTGAGGTCGGAACCGGAAGTGGTAATTTTCCGGCATTGGATCTTTACCGCTCGTTTGGTTTCAGAATTTTTGAAGAAGCGCTGCTCGAAGAAAACATCCTAATCTGCAGGTTGCGGCTACCGGCTGCTATGGGCTACGTTCTCTCTGATGAAAATAAAAATCAGTAAAACCAAAGCGCAAAACGCCTGGATTCATGCGCAGTGCCTTAATCAGGCTCAACCCTTCGGCACAGGTGCGACCGCCGTTACGAATGCCATTAATCACTTAGGATATGTGCAGATCGACACAATCAACGTTATCGAAAGGTGCCATCATCACATTTTATTCAATCGGATTCCCGGCTATGAACGCCGCCACCTTCGTGAAGCACAAACAGAAAATAAAACGATCTTTGAATATTGGACTCATGCACTTTCTTACGTTGCGACTGCCGACTATAAATATTTTGTCGGGCAGATGAAAAACATCAATACATTGAATGGTACATGGTTCAGCACGGTTACACCGGCCGAATACCGCAAAGTCAAAAACCTGATCCGCAATGACGGTCCGATCAGTATCCGGGACATCAAAGACGATGTCCGCATTAAAAAAACCCACGCCTGGGGTAGCACCAAACCTTCAAAAAAAGCTTTGCAACTCGGCTTTTACAGGGGCGAGTTTGTGGTCGGCGAACGCGATGGAATGCTGAAAAAATATGAGCTGACCGATAAGCACTTCGGTTGGGATTCAAAACCGACAGCGGTAAAAGACCGGGAATATTCAGAATATATCCTGAACCGAGCACTGAAAGCTCAGAGCCTTGTAAGTCTTGATTCCGTTTGCCACCTGGATGCGAAACAAAAACCGAAAATTGAAAAGCTAATAGCTGCTCAGAACAAAACCGGAGAGCTGATTGAAGTTGAAATTCAGGACGCAGGAAAAATCCGGCATTGGGCGCGGCCCGAATTTCTAGATGAAAAATTCAGGACGAGCAGATTCACCCACATACTTTCGCCCTTTGACCCCTTGATAATCCAGCGAAAGCGATTGAAATTAATTTTTGATTATGAACATTTGTTTGAGGCCTACATTCCTAAGGAAAAACGTAAATACGGCTACTTTACTCTGCCGGTTTTGATGCAGAATAAAATAGTTGCGCTGCTTGATCTAAAAACCGACCGAATCAATAAAAAACTTTTGGTGAACAACTGGGTTTGGCGCGAGAATAACAAATCAGTTGAAAATAAAGCTCTGATCGAGCAACAACTGCATCGCTTCGAAAAATTTCAGCTGTCCTGACATTAATCGGGACAAAAACGAACGCTCTATGGTCTGGAATGTATATTGCTGCAATTCATAGTGGAGGCCTGCTATGGTCAATCGCTTTCTTATTCCGGTTATGGGTTTTGTTTTTTTTCTCGGCGGCTGCACAACCGTGGAATTTGTCAGAAAGGATTTTACGCCGCGAAGGCAGGCTGTGCTGAAATATGCTCCACCCGGCAGCGAAAGCCGTGAGGTTAAGTACCGCATTGAACTCAACAAGCAGGCCACCAACTTCTGTAGTGGCGAATTTGACATTGCAAGAGAATTTCAGGCACGTGAAGAAACCGGTTCATCTGCCGGCATCGGAACCGGCTTCGGTATCGGCAGCAGTGGCTCGATCTTTGTGGGCAGCTCTGACCGCAGTACGGCGATGTACAACTTTGTTGAAGTCGTCTGCAAATAATTTTACTTATTTTTATCCAAGTAAGTTCAGTACCCGTTCAATTTCCGAATCAAGATTATAAGCATGCACCGACAATCGTTTTCCCGGCCCGTTCGTAATGATCTGATAATTATCCTTAAGGCCATTTTCTAACAAAGCGGCCAGCCTGACAGACTCGCTGAAGATATTTTCAATGCCGCAGCTTTGCAACAATTCAAGACTTGCCTGCATTGCGATTATTCTCCCGGGTGAATGATCTCCAGTTCCGACGCAACTTGCGGTAGTCGGAATGAGCAGGCTTTTCCTGATACACCAGCCCTATATATTCCGCTCTGAATTCTGAAATAAGTGAGTTGGATTCCGGCACATTCTGCGAAATAAACTCAAGAATTTGCAAGGGTGTACTTGATACCGGATAATTCAGATTTTTTCTCAGAGCCCAATTTTCGATTGCAAAAAATAATTCCTGCAGTTGATGTTTCGGTACCGATTTCGTCCGGCGTTTGGAAAACAGAAGAAATCCAACCACAAGGCATCCACCTACCAAAAGAAAACCTGAAAAGTCGATGCTACGCAGTAATTCCAACTGCGCCTGCAGATCATAGTTTAAAAACAGCATTGTCCAACTAAAATTTACACTGTCTACCAGCGACATTGCCTTTAGATATAAAATCCGGACGCTGCTAAAATCCTTCCATGTCTGTTCTCTTGAAAACTCAATTTGTTCAGCCTCACTCAGAATAAAATAACCCCCACTTCCGAGAGTTAACCGAAGTGGTGCAACAAAACCTGTGGGATCAATACGTTTCCAGACGCCGTTCAGACCTATTTCAACCCAGGCATGCGCATCCCGCTGACTGACTTTCCAGAAATCACCGAATTCATTATAAGTGCCCCCCTGATAACCGATAACGACTCGCGCAGGAATTTCAAGTGCGCGCGCCAGGGTGGCATATGCTGCCGCAAAGTGTTCGCAGTAACCGGTTTTTTTCACAAAAAGAAATTCATCCAGATCGTTATCGTAATGATCAGGATTAAGTGTGTATTGAAAGCCAGGGTCTACAAAAAAATGGGTCAGTGCAGTCAGGCGGCTTTCAGGCGTGGAATGATTTTTAAAGGTTTCAGCCACCCATTTTTTTGCCCGTGGGGGCAGCGGCGTTATTTTCAAATAGGATTCATTTTTGTCGGCAACATTTTGTTGAACAGCATGCTGCTTTATCCGCGCTTCGCCTTCAAACTGAACAATTTTTGCAGAGGTACTCAACAACGTAAAAACCGAATTATTCCATTCAACAAAAGGTCCCGTACTTTTGAAAATTCTGACTGCCCGCTCAAGTACAAACAGATTATTAACGGTTTGCGGCTCTAAAAATATCTGATAAGTCAGACTCGGTCCATTTTCTACCGGAGTGATCGAACGCTTTTCATTCTGTTCTTTGCTCCAGATTAAACCGTCTGATTTATTAAGAACAGAACCACGCCAGTAAAGTTCGTCGGTGCTAATTCCATCTGAGTTTGCAAACTGAGCCCGAAAAACCATTTCATTGCTGAGCGCCGTACGAGCAAATCGTCCGGGCCTGACTTCTTCATTAAAACCCGAGCGTGCTATAGTGCTGCTATTTTTTTTCAGTTGAAATAAAACGATCCGCGGAAAAGCAAAGAAGAGCACCAGAAAAACCGGGATCGAACGCAATGTGGTTTTTAAAACGTATTGATAACGGTTGACCTGATTATTAGTCAACAAAGCCACCCAAAGCCCGAAAAAAGAAAACAACGCCGGTAGCAGCCAGATGAAATCAATACTGAATACCGACTTCAGCACCAGCATTAAAAATCCGAGTAAAACCAAAAACAATAAGTCCCGTTCTTTTTCATAGTTCAGGATTGCGATGGCCATTAAGCCCATCAATATCGTTGTAGACTCTTCCTGCCCGAAAATCGTCCTGTGATTAATAAATACGACCGCAAAAAACAGGATTCCGATGAGCGGTGTGAGTTTTGTGGATAATTTCGGAATACCGATTCGCTCATATAGAAATCTCCAGAGTATCAGACACACGCTGATGACCACTGCCCACTGCGGAACCTCAGTGGCCGCAATTGCCATAGCCGAAATCAAAGAAAGTGCCAGCGGCAGATTACTGAAGAATGAAATTTTCATAGAACGTCTGACCTATTCAGCAATGCCAGCTTTTCCATGCATGAGCGATAATGGCCGGGGCTTGCAAAAAAATCAGTTTGATATTTTTTAATTCTCAGGCTGTAGAGTTCATTTTGCCGGCGACAACCGTCTACCCAAAGTGCCAGCTGCGATATCCGATTTTCAAATTCATCACTGTTTTTAGTCATGTCCCAGTCAATGATCAGCTTGCGATCACCCGACCTTTCAAAATTCTTAATCAGGTGCTTTTGATGCTTGATACTTTGCTTCCAATCAATTCGCGCAGGAGAATCCGAGTTCTGAAAATCGCGGTGATCCCTGAAAAGGCCTTCATTTTCAAGTTTGGCGGCTTCGTCATGGTTACCCTGCTGGCCCATCAAGGACATAAGATCAAGGTTGCCTTTGCGCTCGGGATAGACCAGAAAATTTCTCGGGACATCGCAATATTTCCACGCACGCGCAAGCTTAAACGGAAAACGGCTCTGAATTTTGATCCGCGGAAACTGGATATAGCCCCGTGCTGCCGGAGTCCATTGAATACGGACATCTGCCTCGGTTTCAACTTCGCTGAGAACTTGATTTTCTGTTTCGACGACGAATTCAATATCCCAGAGATTTGTCTTTTTCGGGGTTAAATTTTCAACATGTGCCAAAAAAATATTTTTTTCGTTTGCAAAACAACTGTTCACCTCAAGATCTTTGATCCGGACCGCTTCGACATTCTTGTTTGTCAACCAAGTCGTACTAATGCCCATGGCCACAAGCAAAAACACAAAGAAATAAAGAATATTATTTCCGTAACCTATCGCCATGACTAATAAAATTAAACTTAAAATCCCGAATGCAATTCCGAAGCCGGTAGGAAAAATATAGGTTTTATCGGCCCGAAGTTTTAAAAAATCAGCGCGGAACGACAGTTTGCTTTTCAAGTGTGCGAGCCCACTCGCGACCTTGCCGTAAGCCATGAGTGCCCCCTAAACGATGACCGAGCACGGCCACCAAAACGCTTTTTATATCTTCCGGAATCAGAAACTCCCGCTTATCCATAAAAGCCCATGCCTTAGCTGCACGAACGAGCGCAATTCCGGCGCGGGTTGAAGCCGGAAGCCCTGGAAAGTCGGATTTTCGCGAATTTGCGAGCAAATTACCAACGTACTCGGCGATGTTATCTGAAACATGAATACGCTCAATCATCTGTTGAATTTCGATCAGCTCTGCACCACTGAACATCGCCTTTAGCTGACCAACGCGATCGACCGAGCTTTGCGTTTTAAAAATTTCGATCTCTGAATTCTTTGAAGCATAATTCAGTTCGAGACTCAGCATAAACCGGTCGAGTTGATTTTCCGGTAGTGGAAATGTTCCGAGATTCTGGTGCGGATTCTGCGTGGCAATTACAAAAAACGGACGTGGCAAATTAAAAGTCTTTCCATCCAGCGAAACCTGCCCCTCTTCCATTGCCTGCAACAACGCACTCTGAGTTCGCGGACTTGCCCGGTTAAGTTCGTCGGCCAAAATGAATTCGGCAAATAAGGGCCCCTGATGAAAATGAAATTCAAAATCGCGCGGATCATAAATGTGGGTACCGAGAATATCGCCCGGCAGCAGATCAATTGTGAACTGAATCCGGTTCGTCTTTAGCCCGAGCAATTTTCCAAGAGTTTTTACCAGCGTCGTTTTCCCGACCCCCGGCACATCCTCAATTAGCAAATGGCCGCCCGCGAGCAAGCAAACTGTCGACATTTTTATGGCATCTTCTTTGTCCAGCAAAATACCGGAGGTCTGTTTCAATAATTCAGAAATCTTGTTATGCATTTGAATATTGTGGCGCAAAAATAACCACTTGGCGAGAACGCTTGTCACACCAAACTGGCCCATAGTCCAAACCTCCCGATTTGACGAGCCCCAGGGCTTAACTTATCCTGAACAAAGAATGAATTACCTTCGAAATTTTATTTTTTTAGTTCTTGTAATAAGTCTTTTCAACGGCTGTGCGACGATTATACCACCGCAACCGAACTGCACCGGACCAAGGGTCAATAATCTTCGCGAAGGCAAATGGCTCTGCAAAAACAATAAAGGCATCACTACATTCGAAGGGGTCTTTGCCGCCGGCCGCAAACATGGCTTAGTTCGGCTGTGGCGCGAAGATGGCAGCCTTGATACCGAAAGCCATTGGGAAAACGGAAATCTTGAAGGCCTGCTCACTGATTACTTCCCGAATGGTCGCAAATATATTGAGGCGACTTACAGAAAGCAAACTCCGGACGGAGTCATGACTGAATGGTTTGAAAATGGAAATAAAAAATCCGAGCTTAATTACCTACAGGGCACACTGCACGGCTGGGTTCGTGAATGGTCCGAAAACGGCAAATTAATATCGGAAGAACAATATCTGAATGGCCAGTTGCTTGTGCCACAGAAATAAATTTCTACCCGCCGCAGAGGCTCACTAATTCTTCTTTCGACAAATAACTTCCGGCTGGATTCCCTTTTGGAATAGCGCAGGCTTTGTCTTTCAAATCGAGATATATTTTAAGCTTTACTTTTTCAGTGGCTAAAATCGGGCTGATAACATCGTAAAGCCCTAAAAGCTGCTTATCTAATGAAATCAAAATAACACGATTGCGGTCAACGCCGTCACCGAATCTGGTTTTCTTTGCAATGGAAGCAGAGCCTTTCGATGGCGTCCAAACGAGATCGGATCTTGTATCGGTAATTTGATTTTCGTAATCGCCGTTTTTCTTAAGGTAAATCCAAGAGACAGATTTAAAACTTAACTTCTGTAATTCATTTAAGACTTGATCCATAGCTTGTTACCTACTTTGCAAATCAGATTATAAGTCATAAAATGGGATCTGGATTGAACCATGGCGTCATGTCAAAAAGTTGAACGATAAAATAAACATTAAAAATAGAAAGTAATCATTTTGACTCAATTTCACTTAAGGATTCGTTAAAATTATTGACCTGTAAAGCTCTGTGTTAGGGTTAAATCATATGAAGTACACGGATGTGTCTTTTTACTGTTTGCTCGCAAGCGGCCTTCTACTGGGTTGCGCCGGACCTATCTCCCCTTTTGGCGGTTTAGACGTCTGGTCGGGAGATGGTGAAATGTTCTGGCTCGATTCCACGGAAATGAATGCTAGTGACTTTTCGCTTTATCCCAGACGCCAGGTTTTGCATAGGCCTTCAAATCTTAAAATCGCCTTCAACCTTGTTGAAACCAATAGTAAGGAAAAACCGCAACTCAAAGTCATCTACAACAGAAAAGATGTTACAAATACCTTCTTGAAATCCGCAAAAATGCGCGAAGAAACCGAAAATTCCGAAAAGCAAATTCAATATGTGTTTAACAAGTTGATTCTAAAACCAGACCGCAAACACAAAATTGATGTTTATTGGCGTGAAAAAAAGTCTGAAAGCTATTCGCATTTAACTTATTTACCGCCGGAATGCGCTTTGAATTCCTCGCTCCGGATGACTTCTACCGCGCCATTTTTTCCAAAACAGGAATATATCACAACGATTAAAAGCATAGCCTTATCACAACAACTGAACCCTTCCCTGCTGGCCGGCCTTATCGCACAGGAATCGGGGTTTGTTCCCACGCGCATCAGTTATGCCAAGGCCGTGGGCCTTACACAGGTAACCTCAATTGCCGATGAAGAAATAAGAAAGCTGCGGCCCGATTGGAACAGCGACCCCCGTATCGACAAACTGAGTGTTAGCGAAGTTGAAAACCTGATTCTAAATAAGGAAATCGGCAAAAGCCAGGATTGGCGACTGGATCCGGCTCAGGCCATCGAAGGCGGTGCCCTATATCTCAACTATTTAATCAATTACTGGAATCTTCCCGAAAACAAAAGCCTTCTCAGCCTGAATCCGAAGACCAAAACAACAGCCGTGATTTTAGCCAGCTACAATTCAGGAGCCGCAAGGGTTAAAAGTAAAATCAAAGCCAACGGCGAGCATTGGCTCGACAACAGTGAACTGAAAGAAGCATTTAAGTATGTCAATAGCGTCGTCAGTTACTGTTACCACTTTTCAGAAGAATAGGCAGGAGCAAAATGCGAACACGCCCCAAGGCACTTTTAGTTTTCAGTATCGGCATGATGTCGGTTGCGATAAGCCTGCCGTTGCAGGCCGTTTACATCGAAAACTTCGAGAATATATTCCGAACACTGACTCAGCTGAATATTTTCATCATGATCCTTTGTGCGATGTCGGCCGTCGCCGCATTTAATGCTCACAAAAGTCTGCACCTGCTCTTACCGTTAGCTGCAGCTACTGTTGTATTCAACAATTGGTGGGTGGCTTACGTAGGTTTTCATTTCAATTCCACTGAAACATTATTTGCAAGCCTAGGCTTGTTAGGAATTTGTTCGCTGTTGCTCGAGAAACAGACCTCGATGGTGCTGGCGAACCCGCATCTAAAGTGGTGGAACGTGGCCTTGCGGGCTAAAATCGAAATTCCAATTTCATTAACACCACCGCTGCGCGGACAGGCACTTTTCAAAAAATCATTTGATATATCTGAGTCGGGCTTTTTTGTTCAGGGGCTGGCCAAAGAGGAACTTGAGCACCTTACCGTGGGCGAAAAATTCAATGTTTGTCTTCACTTCAGCCGCATTCTAAAAATACGGTGTACCGCAAGGATTGTCCGCAAGTGCAACGAACACGGCAGTTATCCTTCCGGCGTGGGGTTACAGTTTGAAAACATGGATAGCCAAATCAGATCGGCAATAAAAAGGCTGAGTTTTGAAAAAAGCGAAGCCTTTACTTAATGTTATTAATTTCCTTCGGCTTTAATGAGACTTTAAAGACTTTCTAACCGAAGTTGTTCATCTTTGTGTTCCCAAAGAGCACCGACCCAATTTTGCGTGAGCGTTTTAACTTCTGCATCAGCCTGATAATTTCCTTTTACAATTTCCTGCGGCACCGGCAGCTGGCGCACCGAAACTTTCACCTGCCGGCAGCGGCCGCAGAGCAAATCCCAGAGCGAAGGCGCGCCTTGCGGATAATAGATCGTGACATCAACGATCGCTTCAAATTGCTCTCCCATTAAACCCAATATTGTTCCGATACCGCCCGCTTTCGGCATCAACAAGTTTTTAAAATTACTTTTTTGTGCTGACCGTTTCTCTTCAGTAAACCGCGTGCCCTCAAGAAAATTTAAAATCGAAACCGGCTGTCCGCGAAGTTTCTCACACGATCGGCGCACACTGTCAAAATCGCCACTTCGTTTTTCAGGATGTTTTTTCAGATAATCCCGCGAATAGCGATTCATGAACGGGAAATTAAGCGCCCACCACACTCCACCGATAACCGGAACATAAAACAATTGCCGTTTGATAAAAAATCTTAAGAACGGAATTCGCCGGTTAAATATTTTCTGCATAACCACAATGTCTACTGACGATACGTGGTTTGCCACCACCAAATATGATTTTTGCGGATCAAGCGAGCTTGAATCCAAAACCTGCCAATCAATCCGATAAACCGTATCGAGCACTAATGAATTGAACTGAATCCAGCTTTCAGCCGCCCAGACCATGGTGCGATCGACTATCTGGCGCGCGACACCTTTTGGCGTGAGAAATTTAATCGGCAACAACAAATATATCAATGCTCCCCAAAAGAGCGTGTTTAAAACTAAAGTCAGTAAAAATGCCGTGCCTATCAAGTTGGCCATTGTTCCCCCGAAGTGAGTTTTAATACTCTTAAGCCCATCGTGTAAATGGAATATACTGAATTTCAAAATTATTGCCCCGAAATAAGGCAGCACCCCTTTACAGTGCAACCTCATTTGGGTACTGTCGGCCAATGACGTCCCCACTCGCTCCCCCTGAAAAACCTAAACGCCGCGTACGTTACAGCGGAAAAAACCCAAAAAAATTCAGCGAAAAATATAAAGAACTCAATCCTGAGCGCTACGCAAAGGATATAGAAAAAATAAAGTTCCGTGGGGCCACCCCCATCGGCACCCATCGCCCCATCTGCGTTGACGAAATTCTAAATATTCTGGCGCCTCGTCCCGGCCAAACCGCACTGGATGCCACGCTCGGCTACGGAGGGCACACGAGCTTCATTTTACCCAAAATTATGCCTGGGGGCCGACTGATAGCCCTGGATCAAGATCCAATCGAAAGAACAAAAACCGAAGCCCGCCTCAGAGCCACCGGCCTACCGGAATCGTCCTTAATCATCGGGGCGGTTAATTTCCGGGATGCAAAAAAGTTTCTTGGTGATCAAGAAATTTTTAAGGTGGATATGATTTTAGCCGACCTCGGCATTTCATCGATGCAAATCGACGATCCCGCCCGTGGCTTTTCATATAAAACAAATGCGCCGCTCGATTTGCGAATGAATCCAAGCGTTGGACTATCGGCTGCAGAACTGCTGGCTCAACTCACTGTCCGAAAGCTGGCAGAACTCCTTCACGAAAATTCAGATGAACTGCGCGCCGAAGTCATTGCTAAAGCCCTCATCGCAAAAAAACCGAAAACCACCGTACAAATGGTCGATGTCATACGCGAGGTGATGATGGGCTTTTCTACAAAAGTGCAGCTCGAAGAAGGCGATGCGCCGATTCGCCGCGCGTTTCAAGCGCTTCGCATTGCCGTTAACGACGAATTCAATGTACTGGATACTTTTTTGAAAGATATTCCTGAAATGCTGAACAAAGGTGGCCGCGTGGCTATACTTTCTTTTCATTCCGGCGAAGACCGACGCGTAAAAAAATCTTTTCAATTTTTTAAACGCAATGGCACCTACAAAGAAGTGGCTGAAGAATTTATCCGCCCAAGCCCCGAAGAACAAAGATCGAACTCTAGGTCCACTTCAGCAAAACTGCGCTGGGCAAAAACTTAACCATTATTGAGGGCAGTAAATATGGCAAACGACACTCATAGCAAAACAATTGGTTACTTAACTTGGATATTCGGTTTTCTAGGCGCCCATCGTTTCTACTATGGCAAACAAATTACCGGCGCTATCTGGTTTTGCACTCTTGGCCTGCTCGGTATTGGCTGGCTTGTGGATTTCTTTTTGATTCCTTCGATGGACCGTGAGGCCGATCATAAGTACATTACCGGGCCCGTGAACTATTCGGTGGCATGGCTGCTTTTAGCTTACTTAGGCGTTTTCGGATTACACCGTTTTTATATGGGTAAATGGCTTACCGGCTTTCTTTATCTTTTTACGTTGGGCTGTTTCGGTATCGGAGTTTTTTACGACTTCTGGACGCTGAATGGTCAAGTGGATGAAATGAATCGCCAAGGCCGGAATTAAGCATGAGTACATCGTCAATTGTAATTTTTGGGTGTCCGGGTGGCTCGGTCACTATTCAATCCGGCAAAAAACATGATAGTCAGTGGTTTGAATTTTTTCTCGTCGAAAGGTAATTAAAAAATTACGATACTACGACACCCTTTACTTTAACAACTGTGGCCATTACGGTTACTCCACCAATAAGTCCGCCAAGTAACCAAAGTCCAGCTACACTTAAAGCCATTTCAACTCCAAAAGCAGCAAAGACTCCTAGAGAAATGAGACCCAATGAGAGGTTCTGTAAAAATTCATTCTGTTTTAATGCCCTTATCTCTTCGGTTGTATAAAAATAACCAGCGGCCAAAAAGCTAACACCAACAAAGAGTGTCCCGCACCCAAGCATGCAAAAATGATGACCGCCTATTCTCATAAACCAGTCAGCCAATGACTTTTCAGTATTAAAGGGATTTAGACCAAACTGATGACATATAGAAAGCGAAAGAAAACCTGTAAAAAAATGAATACCTAAAAGTTTCAGGAAAATTATCCAGGCATTAGGTTTAATAAGTCGATGTACTTTTAAAAGTACACTCTCATTAAGTTCTGATGGCACTTGAACATTATTCGCATTCAAAAACTCTTGGTAATCCTCAAGCCATTCATTACTCTGCTTGCTCATGACTTCCCTCCTTTTCCGACTAGCTCTCGAAGCCGCTTAATTCCCCTACTGACAATTTGCCTCGCATTACTAGGTTTGACATTTAGGCTTTCTGCTATTTGTTCAAAGGTCCTATCGTTCACGTATCTCATTTCAATCGCCTGCTTCTGAATATCTGAAAGCTGGCGAATCATAGCCCCTGCATTAATGTTAGGCTCGAAAACCTGTAAAGCGACTGCTCTTTCAACAGCCTCCATATCAAGAACTTCGTATTTTTTTTCTTTTCTTAGCTCATCTAGTAGAACGGATTTGGTAACGGTAAATAGCCAAGGTAGCACCGGAAAGGTCTCGTTGTAGAGAGCTTTAGACTTATGAATTTTAACAAAAACTTCTTGATAGATTTCAGCCACTTTTTCTTTGTTACCAACGCGCTTTTTTATGAAGCCATAAATTTTATTTGAGTGTCTTCCATAAAGCGCCCTAAAGGCCTCTTCATTGCCATCTTGATACAGCTTCATCAACTGCTCGTCAGTCTGCTCATTCAATAGCCCTGTTCGCACTGGACTCCTTTTAATGGTATTACGAAAATTAGCCACGGTTTGTGACAATCTAATCAAAAAGAAAAGATTTGTCACAAACTCAGTTAAGCCAACGTAATAGCAAGTATAGGAGGGCAAATATGCGCTTAATTTTACCTTTAATACTATTAGTATCCATGAAAGCCCTAGCTCACCCTGTATCTTATAGAGATGCTGTGGGGATTATGTCATATAATAATTCCCAGATGAATGAGGTTCTTTTAACCTACTCCCTGAACTATAATTTCGCCTTGGGGGCGACCTACGTCCGGGAAAAACAGTCGGAGTTTTTCATACCTCGGCTTAATTTCTTGGCCAAGCGCTGGAATAACGAGGATTCTCAGGGAAACGTCTATCTTAGTGTTGGCTCGGGCGTTGAAAAGTATAACTCGACTACTTCAAATGTAAGACTTGCCGAGCTTGTTGCCGACTGGGAGAGCCGAAAGCATTATGTTTATCTGGAGCATCTTTATATGCTACGAGACAACAAAGAAAATCCAATTTGGCTACAAAGGGATGATAACCATACAAAGTTACGCCTTGGTTTCGCTCCATTCTTAGCAGACTACAACGACCTTAACATTTGGCTGATAGCTCAGTTCACAAAACACAATGAAGAAACTATCGAGACAACTCAATTTTTGCGCTTCTATATGAAAAATGTTTTATGGGAAATCGGTGCAGACTTAAATGGCGGAATTGCGTTTAATTTTATGGTTCATCTTTAAGGAGATTATATGAAAAAAATTTGTATTTTAGTACTCATGATTTGTTCGGTTGCGACTGCCAAGGACAAGAAAACTATAACACTACTACCTGCTCAACCTGTTGCTGAAGCGTCAAAGGCTTTGCCACAAGAAATAAAAGTTGGAGTTAAAGGAATGGTTTGCGCATTCTGTGCTCAAGGAATCGAAAAGAATTTTAAGAAACAACAACAGGTTTCAGCTGTTGAAGTCAGTTTGGAAAACAAATACGTCAAACTGAAATTCAAAGAAGGACAAACTCTGCCTAAAGACAAGATTACTGAAATCTTAAAAGAAGCTGGCTACGAAGCGGTATACGGAGAATAGAATGACTCGTTTTAAAGATTCAGTTGTTAGCTATTTAACCTTGTTTGGTTCGTTTAGCACTCTTATCTGTTGTGCTTTGCCTGCATTGCTGGTGAGTTTTGGTTTAGGAGCTGTTCTTGCCGGGATAGCCTCAAATGTTCCCGCTCTTATCTGGGTTTCAGAACACAAGGCACATGTTTTTCTTTTTTCAGGCTTAATGCTTTCACTTAATGGCCTTCTGCTATGGAAAAACAAAGATGCACCCTGCCCGATTGATCCAAAACTCAGAGATGCTTGCATCAGCGGTCGTAAAACCAGTCGTAACATCTATTTTATAAGTCTCGTCCTATTTACTATCGGCTTTTATTTTGCCAATCTTGCACCAATTTTATAAAGAAGTTTATAGTGAAGTTTTCCAATGTATTTCTGGTTTCTTTTGTAGATAGGTGGGACACTTTTACAAGGCCCACCTAGTGATTGAGCCATACGAAGATAAATATTTACGAGGCTATTTATCTTCGTATGGGGATAAAACGGCTCAAGTCTATTCTCTGGGGAGGTACCATATGGAAAATTTCACGAATAGCTTTAAAGGAAGTCGCTGATGCAAAAATTGAATGACTCATCTGCTACGAGTTCACCTCACTTCGTCATTCTGTTTTCAGCTATTGCTTTCGTTCTTCATTTTGCTTGGGAGTACGTACAATGCGCTCCGTTTTTTAGACATGTTCAAAATACTCCCAATTTGAGTGCGATGATCTCCGCCACGTCGGGAGATATTCTCATGATATGGGCGGTATTTCTAGTGATGGCAACTGGGTATCGCTCTTTCACTTGGTTTAACGACCACTGGAATCTCAGTTCGGTATTATCAATTGTCGGAGTTTCTCTCTTTCTTGCGGTTCTAGTTGAGCTGTGGGCTATCCGAACTGGGCGGTGGGCCTATACAGAAAATAATCCTCTGCTACCGGCACTAGGAGTTTCGATCCTGCCTCTTTTGCAAATGGCCCTGATCAATCCTATTTCGATGTTTGGATCTAAAATAATTTTAACTAGTTTGGCGAAAGCTAAATTTCATTCAAAGAAGAATATATGAGAACCAGTTTTTTTAAAGCAGTGGCAGCACTCGGCTTGCGGGATTGATTTGTGCGGCTCCGTCCAGCGCAGAAAATAAGGGCATGGGAATGGACAAAATGATGAAACAGGCAAAGACCCAGGACGGCGCTACGAAAAAGAAATAATTCTATAGCGCGAGTGGAGAAAATTAACGCTCATCCGTGCGCAAGATTTGAGACAAATGCAAATCGCGAAAGACCTATGAGTTTGAAATTCATTTTTACATCCTCGCTAGTACCAAAAACGAAGGCCACCCACCGCGTTCCATTCAGAACTCACACCACCGGCAAGTTTTCTAAAGTCAGCAGTTTCGCCAAAGAGGTTCGTACAGCTAACACCGATATAGGGTGCGAACTCTCGTCTGATTTCATACCTCAGTCTTAAGCCTAGTGAAAGATCGTTTACACCTGCGCCGGTTTCAAACCTATCTGAGCTTTTCGCAGCACCATTGGATTCAAAACGAAATTGTGCGATTGTTTTCTGGGTGAGAAAAAAATCTTTGTTCGCCGAAATTCTTGCCGATACATGTCCGGCTTCGCCAACAAAAAGAGCCGCTTCGAACTCAAATCTATAAAGTGCAAGGCCTTGAAGCCCCATTGCCGCCGACACGCGCGAAGCACTTTGGCCTGCGCCCCAGACTTGTTCAAGTCTTGCGCCGATCTGGGCATCAAAAAATGCCGAAACAAGGCGCCCATAAAGAAGTTGAAGATCAGTCTCGTTTTTTGCCGGCGAAGTGGTGGCCGAACTTCCCTCGCTTTTAACCCAGAGTCGATGAACATCTCCCCCTCGCCAACCAATAATGTCCCAGTTAAGCGAGCTGTCATTGCCTGCAGATTTGTATTCGAGCAAATCAAACAGCAATAGCCCGAAGTTTTCTGAATCCATGACCGGACTCGGCCAGTCGGCCCTGGAAGCCGGTGTGGGAGTCTGAGAAGTGTCGGCGTGCCCTGCCTGTGACCCATAACTTAATGAGCTCAGTAAAATAAACTGCAGAAAAATTAAAAGTACTAAGTGAAGCGACCGACTCATGACTTCACATCCGATATTCGCTTCGCAACTCTAACGACTCGGAACATGCCCAACTCCATGTGGATGAGCATATGGCAATGAAAGGCCCAATCACCTAAGGCATCGGCAGATACCGTCACCGATAAGCGCTCAGCCGGTTTTACAATGACGGTATGCTTTCGAGGTAAAAGAGAACCCGCGCCGTTTTCGAGGTACATCCACATACCATGAAGATGCATCGGATGCTCCATCATCGTATCATTCACAAATGTAAGACGCAGACGCTCGCCAAAATGAAACGGAATCGGTTCACTTGCCTCAGAGTGTTTTTTTCCGTCGATAGACCACATGTAGCGTTCCATGTTTCCGGTTAGATGAAGCTCTATGTCTCGTTCAGGCATTCTTTGATCTTCAAAAGGCTTGATAGCTTTAAGGTCAGTATATACGAGCACGCGTCGGGAGCTATTCTCTAAACCTGTTCCGGGCTCGTGAAGGCGACTTTTTGTTTCCATAGGTACTGCGGAATTTCCAGGGCCATGTGTATCCGGTTCGTGTTTCACTGGCTTCACATTCAAATTTGAAGGAGCTTTATTTAAGTCAGCCATCGAATCCATTTTCATTCCCGCCATCGCAGCATGTTCAGGCATATCCGCCATCGACATTCCCATATCATCCATTGTGCGAATCGGACGCTTTCGACGTTCAGGAATTGAAGCTTTGATTCCAGCTTTTGTGGCAAGGGTACCAAGGGCAAATCCACTGCGATCCATAGTTTCTGCAAAAATTGTATACGGACCGTCATCTTTTAGTTCAACAATAACGTCATAAGTTTCGCCGTTACCGATTCTTAGCTCATCGACGAATACGGGTTGGATATTTTGTCCGTCTGCTTGCACAACTTTCATCTTAAGTCCCGGGATGCGAACATCAAATATCGTCATCGCACCTGCATCGACAAATCGCAAACGAACACGCTCACTTTTTTTAAAGATGCCGGTCCAATTTCCTTCAGGAGAAAGTCCGTTCATCAAATAATTGTAAGTGGCTCCGGTAACGTCAGAGATGTCGGTTGGGTCCATCCGCATTTTTTGCCACTGCATCCGTTCTGAAAACGTACTAGCAAATCCTTGAGTCTTAACATCACGGAAAAAATCTTTTGAGGTGCGTTTTTGATAATTAAAGTATGCACTTTGTTTTTTAAGTTTTGAAACAATTGTCATTGGCTCCATGAAACTGTAATCCGATAAGACAATTGCGAACTCACGGTCATACGAATAGGGATCAGAAATTTTTGGATCAATAACCACTGGTCCGTAAAGCCCTTCAAGCTCTTGCACCCCAGAGTGACTGTGGTACCAATAGGTCCCACTTTGCTTTACTGGAAAGCGATAGGTGAAAGTCTCACCGGGCGGTATGCCCGCAAAACTGACTCCAGGAACGCCGTCCATCTCCGGTGGAAGCAAAATTCCATGCCAGTGAATCGAAGTGGATTCCTTGAGCTTATTAGTGACTCGAATGACGGCTTCTTGCCCTTCCTGAAACCGCAAAAGTGGCCCAGGTACAGTTCCATTTACAGTGACAGCAGAACCCGACTTGCCATTAATAACAAACGGAGTTCTTTCAACAATAAGATCGACGGCACCAGTTGCGACCTGAGATTGAGACTTTTTAGTGATTTCGCCCCAAGCATAACGTGGAAGTAATTGCGCGAAACCTATGAGCAAAGTTAAGTCTCGCGCATCCCCGATAAGTTTACGTCTTGTGATAGAATTACTTTTCATTTCCTATGTCCTCGCTGAAAAAAAAAGCAATCAAGGCAAAGATCATTCTACTGACTAGAAATATCTTTTTTCATCTTCGACATTTTTTCTATTTCCAATCCCTGTGTTTTGGCTATTTTCTCGGCAAAGCTTTTGACTTCAGGATTCGTCAGGTCGGAAAGATAATTTTGAACCATGCTGATGGCCTGACTGTGATGAACTGACATCATTTCCAGGTATTTGGTGTCGAAATCTTTGCCTTTTAAATCTTTCATCTCAGACATATTCATATCCATAGGCATATTCATTCCGGCGTGCCCTTCACCCATATCAGCCGTTTTATCAGAGCCAACTTGTTTTTTCCACTTATCCATTCTGGCAATTTCTTTTTTTTGATCTTCCATCATTTTTTTATTCAGTTTCTTCACCTGCGAGGAAGACAACTTTTTATCAGCCGTCTTCGCCATATCTACAGCTTGCTTGTGATGCATCGTCATTTCATCCAAAAACTGAGCATCCATACCGGCGAAAGCGCTAGAGCTGATAAGAATTAAGAAAATTAAGTGTATTATGTGAAATTTCATATTTTCCTCGATTTTTTAGTGTTTAGACTGTGCCATTTGTTCGCAGCTACTTGCGCATTTTCGGCAAGCGTCTACACATTTTTTCATCATTTCATCGTCGGCGATGGCCTCGCAGCTTTCAGCACATGCGATACAAATTTCTGCGCAGACTTCACAAATAGCAGCTTGATAATCTGACTTGTGAAGCATAAAATCTGCCGACAAATTACAAATTTTAGCGCACTCTCCCAACAATTTAATATGTTGCGGGTCAGCGTGCTTTCCGCCTTTTTCAAGACAATGACTCAGTAGCTGAGAACAAATTCTATAACAATCCCAGCAATTCTGGATGCAGGTATCCATTTCGCCAGACATTTGCATAGATTTTACTTCGGTATTTTTTTGACTTTGTGTTTGCATAGCAACTCCTTAAAATTTTCTTTGTTACTATGCAAGATGATAGCCAAATTCAAATTTAAGGTGACCGGACTAATACAACTTTAAAAAAAACATTTTTTACCCACGACAGGGGCTTTACTACTCGAATTCAAATATGAACTAAAAATCGATTATTTTAGCTTTGCCAACAACACTCATCACCGACTTCAGGCCAATCATTTCAGTTTTATCCTTAACCGGCTGAAATTCACCAAACCACATTCGTTTAAAAGCAATTTTTCCTTCGCCAACTGGCAACTGACTTAGTAAGTCTGTTGGCACGTCAAATTCCCCGTCGTCCGTTGTCGAAGTCGTGAGCCGTCCGATAAGTTTTCCAGCCGTATCATACACTTCAATGATTACTTTGATCACCGATGACGTCGGATCAGGCTTCCAGCGCAGCCCTAACGCCTTACCTTTGGGTATCGCCACAGTGCTTGAAAAATCAGGTGAAATCATTTCAATCATGTCGTGCATTTCCCCCGCATGATCGAACGTAAATGCCTTTAAACTCTCAGAGCCAGGAACTTTTAATTCTAAAAATTTATTTTTATCCGGTGTTGCGGGTTCATTCTGCACTTTAATTTCGTCATTGAACTGGTAGATCACCTGATTCAATTCGGAAATTTTTCTTTTGAGCTTCAGCCCGTCCCATTGTATCGCGGGCCCTGCGTCGAGATAGACAACTTTATCTTTACCTGTCAGTTTGCCTTTCTCAATTACGCTTGGCTGATGCAAATTATCGTCATGCCCTTCATGAGCATGACAAATTGAAAACACTAGAATAAGTAAACCTGCTACTGCCCGCATCCAACGACCTTATGAGACAAAACGGCAGATCCATCTAGCTTTGTGTACATCTCGAGGTTTTTAGCGCAATTCGTACCGGAAAATGTGTAAGTTACCACTCGAATCTTTCGAACCATATCCTGCACCGAAGACACGCCAACAAGAGTGTCAAAATCAGCATTCGCATAATTAGCCTTATGAAGTGCATATTCAGCAACCGTACCAATTGTTTTTGAGTGATTGGCAATTAACGGATGCGGCGCATCGGCCGAAGCAAAAAGTCCGGTGGTTAAAATTGTTAGAACTGTGATGGCTGTTTTCATTTATTCCTCCTGTGGAATTATTAAATTTAAAAATGTTACTTGTTTCAACGGACAGTCTGGGAAATCCGGTATTCCGCAAGGCTGATCTATCGGGGGTGGCTTTGGTTTATAAACTATTTTACCCAGTTCACCGGTTCTGACTTTATCAAACAAGACATTTTTGGAAACGGCTTCATGAAAAGTGGCCGATGAATATAAATGCGTTT
>JANPPN010000035.1:0-4059 GCA_031428535.1 Bdellovibrio sp.
AAATTTGTCGCAATATCAAAACTTGATTTACCAATCTAATTACGTCTCGAAAAGCAAGAAAACCGAAATTCTGGATTACTTGTCGACTCTCTTTCCGATTTGGGAAATGCGCTTCTCAGAGTCGAATCCGCCGCCGCCAAACGAAGCCAATCGGCAGTTGTTGAGGCCCGTCTATTGGCTTGGTAACTGGCAGTTTGCCTGTTTGAATTATTATCATCCACCGCAGGGAATTCAGAACCGTTGCGTGTCGGCCGAAGACTACCCTCGCGTTTTGCAACGAATCGTTTCAGAAATCGAACAGCTAGTCCGGCAGAAGTTCTCTCCCAAAGACGTTCCTGAAAAATGGCACCTCAACACTTGCCTGATTAATTTCTACGGCAACAAAATTATCGGAACTGAGAAGGTCGACTGTGCCCGAGTCGGTGAGCATAAGGATTTTGAGCCCGGCCCGGTGGCTTCGATTTCATTCGGCGAAAAGGCCCTTTTTCAGTTTGTGAAAAGCGCAGGCTTTGGCCAGAAAAGCTCGGTGATTCTGCAACAGTGGCTTGAAGACTCAAGCCTGCAACTTTTCGGCGGCGACAAATTCAAAAAGCAGCTTTTCCACCGCGTTCAGCGCGTTGAAGAAAAAGGCTTTTTATTTTCAAATCTCAACACCACCAACTTCGAAACCCGAAGAATCAATTTCACTTTCAGATACGTTCCGGTCGAACACGTCAGGCCGCTTTCGAAACTGCCGGCAAATCTGCAGCACGACATTCGCGGCTATGTTGATGAACTGGCGACAAAATCGCGATACTGGCAAGACCAACTTGGCTAACCGGGCTGCGCCGGCGGCACTGGCTTGCCGATCTTACCGGCCCTCTTCTTTCTTTCTGTATACGGAATAAGTTTCAACGCTTCGAGAGTATTCTGAATTACATAGGATGACACATTGGCAAAATCGCGTCCCCATCCAACGATTCGCGAGAACAACAGCAGCGCCCAGAACTTCCGCTGATTCTTCAAACACCCCGCCTGCTTGAGGGCACCGCCCCGCTCTTTTTCCGTCAACGGACAAAGCCTTAGAATCTCTTGAGCAATGTGTCCTGCGAGCACTCTGAAAAAATTCTGAATGTCTGTCTTTGATCTGCCACGGATTAAAAGATGGAGATGGTTTCCACAAATTGCCTTTTCAAAAATCTGAATTTTGAATCGACTCGAGGCTTTCAAAGTGATTCGTCTAACCAACTGACTGTTTTTCATCAGCGACCTTGGCCCTTTCGCAAGATCGGAGCGCAGAACGATATGAATCGGATTCTTTGAATGAATCGGTCGGGTACTGCGGCGCTTTCCGACACTGAGTGCCCCCCCGTGTGATCTTGCTGAAGGTTTGAAAAAGTTTTTTTGTTTCATGAACCGAACTGCTGCATGAATTAGGGCGGCGCCCCCACTCGGGTAGCGTGCTGGCGAGGTGTACGGGGGTCGGAGCGCGGATTGTTTTGAAAGTCATAACCGGAAACAGCGGCAAAATCGCGCCCCCGCCCGACAACCCGCGAATACAACGACTGACTGCAGAACACACGCCGGTTCTTCCGACACCCTTTTTGGGAGGCACCGCCCCGCTTCGTTGCTGTGAGTGGATTAAAACGCAGAATTTCCGGAAATCGCTTTTTCGTAAACCTTCGGGGCGGTGCCCCTGTCAATTCTTCAATACTGGAAAGGCGGTGTTGTTCGATTCACGGATTAGCGGTTTAGAGCTTCTAAAAGTGACTGTTCGGGAACTTCGTGTGCGTCATCGAACTCAGTCCATTGTACGTTTCCTTTTCTAGCTTTGATCGCGTTCAGTAAAAGCCTTTCAGGATCGTAATTGTATTGATCTTTTTTGCCGATCAGAATTTGCAGCGAACCGCATTTTGCCAACTCTCGATCTGATAAAAATTTATCCGATATCGTCCGTGAAGCGCCGATTGAAATCAATTTAGGATTGCCTTCGATAAGACAATTCTTATAGAGGGTATTGACGGCGTGTCCACCATTTGAGAAACCGATCAGATTGACTGCCTTTATTCCACAGGCATTTGCAGCAGTTAAGACTTCAGTTCGTATTCGTATCGCTTCCGAATCACTGAAACTCCAGCCCCAGCACAACATCTCTGAATTTGTGGGACACCTTGCTTGTGCCCGAGGTACTGCGACTTGAATTTTTAATTGTTCACTTATTCTTCGCAGCTTTTCACGGTTGGAAATTTCCTGATCAGATGGTGAAAGCGAGTCCATTCCGTGCAAATAAACGAAACCTATTGCCGCTTCCGATGGCCCGAAACAAATCGGCGGCTCAGTGGCGCCAGTTGCGCTTTTTTGAACTGATTTACAGCCTAGTATCAATAAAAGGCTCATCGCCAGAGCAAAATTTAAAACCTGCTTCAAAGGACCAACCCGTCCTTTACCAGTTTGACTATATAATCCCAGCGGTAAACCGGTGCCAGGCCGCAGTGGGTGCCGCGATCTAAGCGCAGATACTTGAGCTTGCTGAAATCTCCCGGTTGAATCCCGTCGAAAATCTGTTCTGAGTTGAGTTCATTCAGCACCAGCGGGTCATTGGGTGTTGTGTAGATCATCATCGGAATGTTGATACCCTGATAATATTTCCAGAAGTTGTTAAGTTCAAAAATTCCGCTTGAATGTAGAAAGTGTTCTTTTAGCCCATCCGGCCATTTCATTCCGGGGACGATTCTTTCAAGCTCCGCAACAGTCACAAGCGGCTCTTTACGATCACGATTGAGCAACTCGAGAACATGCGGTGTAAAACGCGGCTTCAGATCAAACGCGGTTTTCCACCACGAACCTAAAGCTGCCTCATTGCTATAAATGCCAAAGACGGCTTTCAATCTTCTGACATTCCAGAGATCAACAAGGGCATTTTGTAAATTTGAATCAGGTTTGTTGTGATGTTCGAAAGTTTCTTTAAGATTGATCAGCGGACAAAAATTCAAAATTGATTTTATTCGTTTGCTGTTTTGCTGATCCAGCATCGCAGTAACAAAAGTTCCGTGTGCCCCCATGCTGAGTGAAACGAGGTGCACTTCGCCGATCAACGAATTGAAAGGATTTCGTCCGACTTCGTTCAGCGCCAGAAATGTCTGTAGTCCTTCATCTACCCCGCCAAGCGAAATATTTTTATTACTTGCCAGAAATGCGTGGCTAGTCAGGCTTTCAAGCACCAACACATTGGCATCGAGGTTTTCATAAATAATCCTCAGCAGAAATCGTTCGGCAATCAGCTCATCAACGTTGCCGTGTATGCCAAGTCGTAAAATGATAAACGGTCGCTTTTTTGAAAAATCGTGAATTCCGAATAACCCTCGGAATTTTGTGTTCGCGGTGGGGCTGAACCAGACTTTTCTGAAGTGCCCGGTGTCTGAAACATCAAATTCAACAAACAGACTGTGCATCAGCTCGCTGAACTTAGACGGACGAGGCTCGATATATACTGAATCTGTCGTATTTTTCAGCTCTTTTCCGGGATCCCAGCCCCACAAATGCTGGCCGAGTTCTTTGAAGTAGGGAATATAAGAAGAAATGACTTCTCCTTGGGCAGTCGAGAAGTCTTCGATATTCATAGAGCCGGTCTTCAGCGTGTTCCAATCAGTACCGGATGCAGCGGTGTGGAATGAGAATATGATGAGTAGCGCTAGAGAACTGAGAGTTTTTACTTGGCATCGCATAGTCTTTTTTTTTACACTCAAAACATTCAAACTTTAAGGAGTTTTTTACATGCCCTACCACGACAATCTTAATCCGGATGCTGAAGCTCATTTAAACGGTCCATTGTTTCAAAATGCGATGAAGACATTTCATGAAGCGGCAAAAATAATTAAATGCGACCCGAACATCGTTGAACGCCTGCAACGCCCGCGCCGATGCCTGACTGTTTCAGTTCCCGTTCGGATGGATGACCAATCCGTAAAAGTTTTTACCGGATATCGCGTTCAATACAATTCAACGCTGGGACCATACAAAGGTGGAATCCGTTATCACCATAATGTTGATCTGGCCGAAGTTGTGGGTCTTGCAGCGTTA
>JANPPN010000036.1:0-10607 GCA_031428535.1 Bdellovibrio sp.
AGCTAAAAACGGATTATCAAACACCCGAGGCACAATTGCGATGGCTCGAACGAATGATGTCGATTCCGCAACTTCGCAGTTTTTTATCAATGTGGTCGACAACAAGAAATTGGATCACGTTGATGACAACCGATACGGCTATTCAGTTTTCGGAGAAGTATCAGGTGGTATGGATGTCGTTGATAAAATCAGAGACGTTAAAACAGCGACTAAAGGCGAATTTGGCGATGTTCCGGTTGAACCTGTCATGATCAAATCAGTACGACTGGCCAGTGATTCTGCACCTGCTGATAAAACAACTAAAAAATCTAAAGGAAAAAAATAATGTTTGCACTGTTTGAAACAAATAAAGGAACTTTTAAAGTTAAGTTATTTAATGATCTCGTTCCAAAAACGGTAGAAAATTTTGTTGGGCTTGCGGAAGGTACAAAGGAATTTACAGATTCCAAAACCGGCGAAAAAACAAAAAAACCTTTCTATGACGGGTTGGTGTTCCATAGAGTAATAAAAGACTTCATGATTCAAGGCGGTTGCCCGACTGGTACCGGAACCGGCGGCCCAGGCTACAAATTCGAAGATGAAATTATCGCTGGCCAGAATAAGCACGATAAACCCGGAAAACTTTCGATGGCCAACGCTGGTCCGAATACGAATGGCAGTCAGTTTTTCATTACGACTGTTCCCACTCCTTGGCTTGATAGAGGCCATACGGTATTCGGTGAGGTTGTTGAAGGCTACGACATCGTTGATTTAATCGGCAATGTCAGAACAGCTCCAGGCGATAAGCCACTTGAGCCTATTAAAATCAATAAGCTGACCATTCTTAAATAGTCGTTCGTGATTACTTCGCGATCAGAATGTACGGAATAAAAATATATAAAATACTGTCTCGAATCAGATAATACATGAAGATGGCGGCGAAAGCCTTCCATCCGTATTTTTTCATTTTTTCTCTTAGCTTACTCAACATATTGATTCTCTTATAAAAAAAGCAAGCTACACCGATTTGTCATTAATGGGCATATAAATTTTAGACATCACTCTGCAAAAAATGTCTTTTTCCGCGTGAGTTCCCTACTTGAGTCGTTCTAGTCAAGCCTATCGGTTCTGGCGCTGATATTTTCGCTCGATCCTTGCACCTCCATAAGTAGAGTTGAGGTTGAATCATTATGAGACATCTTGTAATAGGTGCTATTATTTTCGCCAATTGTTCTGCTTTCGGGCAGCAACTGGCTTTAGATTTAGATGTGCCGAAGCAACCGCCACAGCAACTTGAACTTCCATTCGATCAGAACTCCGATAAAGATATTATTGCGCCGGTCTTGATCAAGACCGCAAATGAAGAAGCACAACTAGGGCTTTTCACTGTCGAACCAACCGCACAAAGACTAGATGCACTTACGATAATTCGACAGAGTCTTCACGAAATGGAAAAGAAGACGCAGGCTGCCGCGCAAAAAGATGGCGTGTTCATGAGTACTAATAAGAGGTTTACACCAGAGTCGCTTGCATTCTTTATTGCCATTGGCGGCGTTACGTTCAATTCAATGTGGATCAAGTCGCATGGTGATCCTCTGGCAATGGAACGGCATATTTTATCTCTTAAAGATCCTATTGCACATCTTTCGTTTTACATTTTTATGCAGACACAGGGTTTCTACATGGACTTTTTCAGCAAAAGAAAAGGTCTTAATGCCATGGATGCGACCACCCGCTCTCAGATGATGAGAGTGCTCACTTACCAGGGAATGGCTGTGGGTTCGCTGTTTTCAAGCATCGCAGCAGATTTAGGCCAGAGTGTAAAAATGTGCGTTGATCAATGGATGCTGGGAAAAACAGATGAAGCTTCGCTGGAGTCATGCAATCAGGCCTGGAAGAGCTGGACAGCGCGCGGTAAGTTTTCACAGTACTTTCCACAGATTATTGCATTGTGGGCTTCGCAAGCTACTGTAGAAGCAATGGAAGCCGGCGCGCGATGGGGTTTTCAAAAGGTGCCTACCAGTCGCTCGGTCACAAAACTTCTGACAAAAGATTACTTAGTTAAGCTCGCTTACAAAATTTCTGCGGCTGATGTTGCACTGACTTTTAGTCCCGGCGGCTTGTTCTTAAAAGGCATAAAGCTTACCGGCAAAGTTGCGCGGTTTTCGTTCTTTGTTGGCGTCGACCATTTCCTGCTAAATTACACTTACCGTCCGGTGAATAATCTGCTTAAGCCGATGTTTTTTGATTTTGATGCCCTCGCCATAAATAACCTATGGAAAGAAGCAGATCAGGTCGACTGGGCCAAGAAAAAATTTAAAGACCCGAAGTCTATAGAAAAATTTGAAAAGGAAATCGAAAACTATGCGCTCCAGATGCAACAATGGCGTGAACATCTTAATCAGGACGCCGAAACCGACCTTGCCGGCTGGATGGAAATGACAAAGGAAATTCTGAATCAGGTTGATTACGCATACAAATACTACAAGGGATTTTCAGGTAATCTATTTCAGACTTTGAACATCGGCCACCGCATCAAAAATGAATCGCTAGCGCCAACGGCAGCGGCCGTTATTTCGCGTTATCCTATGCGAATTCTGCCATTCTATGGTGTTTCTACCGGACAATATAAACCGGTAGGTGGCAAAGTTGAAGATCTCTATATCACAAGCCCGAATGAAATGGAAAAACGGCAACGGGAACATATCGTTGCCGTTGCGACGAAGTTTAAAGAAGTGTTGGCGACTCTGAAGGGCCAGGAACAAGCTAAGCTCAACTCAATTCTTGAAAAACTATTAAGCCAGAACGATCAGAAAATGTCGGTCGGTTTGAACGAAATGAACCAAATAGTCTCTGCCGAAGAAATGATCGATAACAGCAATAATTTCCGAAAATTCTCTCCTGAATTTAACAAAATAATAGAGGGCCTTCGCGCCTTCTTGGGTGATCCACTTCCTGTTGTTTACCCGTTTGCAGGCTACTCGCAGGCATTTGCCGCCAACAGTATCTATCAAGTTACCGCCGGAGCGGCGGACTACAGCAAATGGTCGCTGAATCAGAATTTCAGGTTCAACAAAGAAGCCGATTTAATGATGTACAAAATTATTTGCGGAAAGCCGAACGCAAGCCTTTACAAAGTTGCACTGGCCGAAGTTGATTTCGTTTCTCCGCAATTCGATCCTCCAACACTTTTGAATCCGGTGAAAGATAAAGACCTGGAACTGTTTTGCAGCAGCAACCGAACCACAAATAATCTATATTCAGCCAAAATCGGCACCAAAAGTCTTCAGGAGTTCATGCTGGCAAACCTGAATTATAGCGTTATCGGGGATTTTCGCCAACCCAACCCAACAAACTCATTTGATACATGGTGGTTGAAGTCGGCAAAAGAACCGCTCAATGTCGAGTTCAAAAATTTCGACGAACGGTTCAAAAAATTATTCGCGACGGCGTATGCCAATTTTTTTGATCAGAGATCTTTCTTCAAATTTTTTGTGGATGGACTCAACCAAAGCAAATATCTTCCAAAAAGTTTGCACGCCTCCCTAAAAACAGAAGCTGAAGTCTATTTACAATTGCTGAATCGTGCGCTTTTGGAAACACGTGTGTTTCCAAAAGAAAATCTAAATACCTTCAATTATCTTGAATTTTCAAGAAAAAGTTCAGAAAGCCCGAATTATTCGTCAATCTATTCGCAGCCGCTGCCCGAGATTACCAGACTGCGTGATTTGCTAGACAGCTATTTTGTTTTTATAATGCAGTCGCAAGTAAATTTTGATCAATATATTGCTCATTCTAAAAAAATCGACACGGCAATTAATGAAATTTTCGTAAAACTTAAACTCAAGAAAGTTGTTCAAGGTGCAACCGAAGAAACCGAAGACCTTTCGGCACCGGCGTCTGCGTCAGGTACGGAGTCTTCGCAAAAAATCTATGAAGATATCGCTGTTCAGGACCCCACTTTAAAACAGCGAATTTCAGTGGCGGCAGTAAAGGGCTTGAAGCAGGTTGAATCTGAAATTCGACGATTTATCCGAATGAGAATCGTTTTAGCGCAAAGTCTTGAGCTCGACAGCAAGGAATTTATGACCGACTGGAACAATGCAAATCCGGCGAGTAAGAGCTTGCCAAAGAAGACCAATCCATTCGGAGGCTCAAGATAAACAGGAAATGTGTTTATGAAATTGACAAGCTTCCCAATTTTGAGGCTTTTGAAATTGTTACATAATTCAGAACCAACGTATTGTTTTTGAAGTTCAAGAATCGGGTACAGAAATTGAAAATAAAATTTAGTTAATTAAAAAAAGAGGGAAAAATGAAAAAACTAATCGTTGCTGCATTGATAACATTAACTCAATTTGCCTACGCCGCTGAAGTACGACGAATGTCCACTGTTGAAGCTCAAGCTCGAGTAGAAAGATCCGCAACTTACCAGGAAATCGTAAAAGCCCGTGAAGCCGGTAAGGACATTACGGCTGACGCGCGTCTTATGGACAGGGTCAACAAGATGTTGGAACTTTCTTTAAAAGACCTCGTTACTTTATCTTCTGCAGAAAACTCAGTTTTAATAAAGCTGATAAACATCAACGCCAAAGACATCTTGTCTGAGGTTGCACGTCTTTCTTCGGTTGCGAAGGATTCAACTGCGACAGCAGTAGAAAAAGACATGGCCAAAAAGAGTTTAGAATTAATTGCGAAGGCATCACACACAGTTGAGTCTTTGGTTCTGAACAGCGCTCAGGCTGAACAACAAAAAATAGCTGTTGCCAAGATCATCGAAATTTCCAGCAAAATTTCGAGCCTGGATTTCGGACAATCTTCAAAATCGTTTATCGAAAAGTACGAAAAGGCATTAACTGAAGGAAAATCAGTTGAAGAAGCCGTCCGAATAGCCTCAAATGGAAAGTTCACAGAAAAAGAACTGCGTGAGTGCGAATAATTTCTGATTAATTCTGAAGTCTTTCATCTAAAATCAAATAGATTTCAATTCGACGATTCTGGGTGCGACCTTCCACAGAATCGTTGCTTTTTAAGGGCCTGGTGTCGGCATAGGAAGTAGCCGATATTCTTTTTGGATCAATCTGATGATACTTTGTTAAGTAGCGTACGATGCTGGTGGCGCGCAACGAAGCCAGTTCCCAGTTCGATTCATAAAGCGGATTACTGGCCACAGGGATATTATCGGTGTGGCCTTCAATAACAATTCTCTTATCGGACTCTTTCAGGATATCGGCTATTTTGTCGAGCGAGCGAAGAGCACTGGTTCGGATCTTAACCCCGCCCGGCATAAAAAACTGTGAAGATGCCAGAGCAATGCGCACCCCAATCGCATCGTGCCGCAATTGCTGAATTTTTTCTTTTTCTGAACTATCCATCTTTTTTTCGATGACCCGTTCAATATACTGTTCGGTCTCGCCGGGCGCACCACGAGGGGGAAAACCATCGAGCTGAATAAATGTTTCTCCGGCTGTTTCCCCGCCGACATTACCTTCTTGTGCGCCACTTGAACCACTATTAGCGCCTACTAGTTTTAAATTTGTTCTAACTGATTTTTCAAATACCTTTTGTTTTTCAGAATCATTATTGGAAGTTGCATACATAACAACAAAAAAGGCAAATAGCAGAGTTATGAAATCGGCGTATGAAACCAGCCACCGGTCGTTATTCTCATGCGGCTCATGTTCCTCCTGCTGACGGTTTCTTCGGTCGTCCGACCCATCTTCACTCATCATTTACTCTTGTACGAAGTAAGTTTTTGTTCAATCAGCTGCGTATTCAGCCCTGTGCCGACCAGTAAGGCACCGTCCAAAATCATATGTTTATGTTTTGAAACTTCCAGAATATTTTTGCGAATTTTATTACCAATCGGGATAAATACCAGATTGGCTAGGCCTACTCCATAAATTGTTGCGACAAATGCCACGGCAATTCCACTTCCGAGCTTGCTGGTGTCTGAAAGATTTCCCATAACGTGAATCAGGCCAAGTACCGCACCGATGATTCCAATCGTCGGCGAAAAACCCCCGGCATCCAGCCAGATTTTGCCTGCAGAAAGCAAACGTTGTTCTTCTTTTAGAATAATATTATCAAAAATCTGACGAGTCAGCTTGGTATCAACGCCATCAACAACATTTCTGAGAATTTCTTTAAGCATGGGTGATTGTAACTGATTAAGACGTGGTTCTAAAGCCAGTGGAGATTCTTTCTTCGCTAATCTGGCACATTCCAATATCTCTGAAATAGGTTTATCATAATTAAGTGTTTGTTCCTTAAAACTTTGTTTAAAGAGTTCGAATCCGAGCCTCAAATCCTTGGATTTATTAGAAACCAGGACCGCTCCGAGTGTTCCCATAAATACGATGACAAAAGCTGTGCCCTGCATAAGCGAAGCAACATGTCCTCCGTCAAAAAAGTTTCCTAAAAGTATGCCGCCGATGCCGATCAATAATCCGAAAATTGTAGCTCTATCCATACTGAAATTTTGCCACACATAAACAAAGCTTTCACCTTGAACCATTAAGGGCTAGACTAAAGCAATGTTGGAATTTTTCTTAAGTATCGATTACTGGGTCATGAATCAGGTTAACTCCGTAGTAACTCACCCCTTTCTTGATGTTTTCTTTTATTGGATTACTGATCTTCATAAGACGGCCTATTTTAATTTTATTGCCTTGCCTATAATGGCCTACCTGTTTATCCGAAAGTTCAGGCGACAAGGGGTTTCGCTTTTTCTTATTATGTTTTTATCTCTTGGTGTAAGTGATTTCGTTGGCGGAAAAGTAAAGAAAATCGCCATGCGCGACCGCCCGGAACATAACCAGAGTATTTCCGTAATAAAACGATCAGATGCCGGCAACTACAGTTTCTATTCTAATCATGCGTCGAATATGTTCACGTTTGCCGCTTACGCCGGCCAATTTATTCCGCAGGTAAAAGTTCCATTTTTGGTGTTGGCGACGCTTGTGGCCTATAGTCGCGTCTATAACGGAGTTCATTACCCTTCTGACGTAACTGCAGGAAGCCTAATCGGATATTTTTGGGGACTGCTGTTTTCAATCCTAGCCGCAAAATTGATCGGTTACTACCATAGCAGAAAGAAGCCTCTGATATGAAAGTTCTCGTGACCGGTGCCAATGGATTTTTAGGAGCATGGCTAACAGGAAGGCTTCTGGCCGAGGGCCATGAAGTTTCGGCGTTAGTCAGAAAAAACAGCGACCTCTCCGAACTCGAAAATAAAAAACCTGAATTTCGCTATGGTGACGTCACAGACAAAGAGTCCTTGCGAATAGCCTTTAAGGATCAAGACATCATATTTCATCTTGCCGGCGTGGTGGCTTACAAGAGGTCAGCGCGTCCACTTATGGACAAAGTTAATGTCGGCGGCACACAGAATGTTGTTGATGTGTGTGAAGAACTGAAAATACCTCAATTGCTTCATGTCTCCTCGGTTGCTGCAATTGGCGCCTCTTTCAAACCGAAAGTTCTAAACGAAAAATCACAATTTACAATTTCGGATTTAAATATCGGCTATTTTGAATCAAAAAAAATGGCAGAAGAAATTGTTATGACTGCTGTTCGAGAAAAGCGCATTAATGCCATCTGTGTTAATCCGGCAACCATTTACGGCTTCGGTGATGCTAAAAAGGGAAGTCGTAAAACCCAGATAAAAGTAGCGCGGCATGAGTTTCCATTTTACACAAGTGGCGGAATTAATGTGGTCGCAGCAGAGGACGTCATTGAAGGAATTTTGCTAGCCGTTAAAACCGGTAAGAATGGAGAGCGCTACATTCTGGCAAATGAAAATATGACTATAAAAGATCTGTTTGGGAGAATTTCAGATTTTGCCGGAGTCAAACCTCCGGCTATTTACATGCCCAACCCCGTACTTCGTACGATTGGTATTGCCGGCGATATTCTTGAAAAATTCAATGTTAACATCGGCATCAGCCGCGAAAATTACTATACGGCGACAATGTTTCACTGGTTCGATTGCAGCAAAGCTCAAACTGAACTTAATTTCATTCCAACCTCTGCCGATAGGGCTTTGGAAAATAGCGTGCGTTGGATGAAAGACCACGGCTATCTGAAAGTGACGTAAAATGAAATTGTTGATTAAGCTCTGGATAAGTTCAGTTATTCTGTTGGTTGCCGGTTTTTTAATCTGGTTTCCAACCGAGAGCGAAATTAAGGGCTGCATGACGACTTCTATGTTTGATGTTGAGCTATGCCCTAAATCGAAAGAATATGTGCCGCTGTCTCAAATTTCAAAAAATATCCAGAATGCGGTCATACTTACGGAAGACTCAACTTTTTATCAGCATCGTGGCTTTGATGAAGAAGGAATCCAGCATTGCTTTGAGAAACTAAAAGAAAAAATGAAAATTGTTTGTGGCGGTTCGACGATTACTCAGCAATTGGCCAAGAATATGTTTCTCTCAAAAAGTAAAAATTTTCTTAGAAAAGGCGTGGAAGCGCTTATTACATTTAAACTTGAAAATACTCTGACTAAGCACGAAATTCTTGAGCGGTATCTTAATATTGTGCAGTTCGGAAAAAATATTTACGGAATAAAAAAAGCATCTCAATTTTATTTTAAAAAACATCCGAGCCAGATTACACCCAATGAAGCTGCCTTTTTAGCAATGGTTCTGCCAAGCCCGGAAAAGTATTCTCAGTCGTTTTTCAGAAAAGATTTAACCCGGTTTGCCAAAGGACGTATCAATCGTATCGTCAATTCAATGTACAAGTTCGGACGTCTTGAAGACGTGGTTTATCAGGAATCGGTGGGAAATATTGATCACTTCCTGAAATCCGGAAATGAAGTACCTCGGCCGAAAGAACATGAAGAGGTTCTTTCTAAAGACGACCTTCTTGAAATGGCTGATGACGATGGCGCGGAAAATGTTGAGGCTCCTGCTGCTGTTGCCGTTCCGGCTCCCGAAAAGACCGGAATCGAAAACACCGAAACCCAGGAATAAAAAAACCGCTCTCTCGAGCGGCTTTTAGTAACTATTTATCTTTTTGAACTTTAGGGCGTTTATGTGGATCTAATTCACGTAAGCGTAAACGAATAGTCTTCGGCGTGACTTCAATAAGTTCAGTTTCTTTAATCCATTCCATAGCTTTTTCAAGCGTCATTGGTCGGACAGGAATCACACGAATTGCTTCGTCGGAGCCTGAGGCACGGACATTCGACATTCTTTTTGCTTCGGTAATGTTAACGATCAAATCGTTATCTTTAGCGTGCTCACCAACGATCATGCCTTCATAAACTTCATTACCGTGATTGACGTACATGATGCCGCGCTCTTGCTTATTCCAGATTGAATACGCATTGGCTTGCCCTGTGCGGTCAGAAATCATAGCGCCGTTCATGCGCGAGCTAATGTCGCCACGATAATCATCCCAGCCGTCAAAATTTGTATTGAGTAATCCAGTACCGCGGGTATCTGTTAAAAATTCTGATCTGTAACCAATCAAGCCACGTGATGGAATTCTGAATTCTAAACGGGTTCGACCCGTTCCCTTTTGAACCATATTCATCATGATCCCTTTACGCATGCCCAGCTTTTCGGTAACAACGCCTACATATGGATCTTCAATATCCACTACCGCGTGCTCCATTGGTTCCAATTTTTTACCGTCGATATGCTTAAAGATAACCTGCGGCTTAGAAACTAATAATTCAAAACCTTCGCGTCGCATCTGTTCGATCAAAACACCGAGCTGCAATTCGCCGCGACCGATAACTTTAAATGCATCTGTTGCATCCGTCTTTTCAACCCGGATCGAAACGTTGTATAGAAGTTCGCGCTCAAGACGCTCAATAATTTTTCTTGATGTAACGTTTTTTCCTTCTTGGCCTGCATAAGGTCCGTTATTGACTGAAAAGACCATTCCAACTGTTGGCTCTTCGACCGTGATTCGCGGAAGTGGCCGTGGATCAAGGGCTGAAGTAATGGTATCACCAATTGTGAAGTCTTCGATGCCTGCAATAATCGCCATGTCGCCTGCGCCGATTTCTGTAACCGGAATTTGCGAATTTACATGATACTGAAACAAAGCAGAGACTTTTACCTTTTGTTGTTTGTTTTCCTGAATACAAACGACATCGTCACCCACCTTGATATGACCTGCTCGCATTCGGCCCATTGCTAAACGGCCGACATAATCGTTGTAACCGATGTTTGAAACCATCAACTGCAACGGAGCATTTTCTTCAATCTTTGGCGGTGGCACCAGGTTAACAATTGCATCATAGAGCACATTAAGATTTCCGGTGTTAACAGCGGGATCTAAAGTTGCCATTCCTTCTCGCGCAATTGCATAAACGGTGTGAAAGTCACACTGTTCTTCAGTTGCTTCCAAATCGATGAACAGATCAAAAATTTCGTTATGAACTTCCTGAATGCGGGCATCAGATCGATCGATTTTGTTTACGACGACAATAACTTTAATATTTTGCTCTAAGGCTTTCTTAAGAACAAAACGGGTCTGCGGAAGTGGGCCTTCAGAGGCGTCACAAAGCAAAATGGCACCATCAACCATGTTAAGAACCCGTTCAACTTCTCCGCCGAAATCGCTATGCCCCGGAGTATCGACGATATTGATTTTGATATCTTGGTAGG
>JANPPN010000037.1:0-52614 GCA_031428535.1 Bdellovibrio sp.
TCGGAGCGTGTATACATATCCGAATATGGTCTAGTTAAATCGCGTTGAAGTCAAAGTGAAGTCAAAGAATCGTGTCTTTTGCCTGGGCTTCAGTCGCTGGAAAATCGAGCGAATAATGTATTCCTCTGGACTCATGTCTTCGCAAGGCGCATTCAACAGTTAATTCAGCAACGATGGCAATATTGCGAAGCTCAATAATATCCGAATGTATTTTCATATTCGAGTAATACTCTTTTACTTCCTGTTTAATATTTTTCAGGCGCTGCTGCGCCCGGCGCAGCCGTTTTGTTGATCGCACAATGCCGACGTAATTCCACATCAGTCTTCGGATTTCGTCCCACATGTGTGAGATGACGATCATTTCATCCGAGTCGGTATTTTCAGGTTTGGTCCAAGGCAGAGGTTCGGCCGCAATCGCTGTCTGGCCGAGGATTTCGGTCCAATTCCTATTCAGAAAATCTGCACAGTTGTGCGCCATTGTAAGACATTCAAGTAATGAATTTGAGGCCAGTCGATTTGCGCCGTGAAAACCGGTGCATGCAGATTCACCGATCACAAAAAGTCCGTTCAGGTCCGATTGACCATTCACGTCTGTTACCACGCCGCCGCACAGGTAGTGAGCTGCAGGTACCACGGGAATAGCCTGCTTTGACATATCAATTCCGTACTCCAGACATTTGGCAAAAATATTCGGAAAATGAGCCTTTAGAAAAACAACCGGCCTGTTTGTTATGTCGAGGTAGACACAGGATTCGCCCGATTTTTTAATTTCAGCGTCGATTCCGCGTGCAACGATATCCCTTGGGGCCAGCGAGCCCGCCTTATGATACTTTTTCATAAACGGCTCGCCCTTTGAATTCACAAGCTCGCCGCCTTCGCCCCGAATGGCTTCGGTGATCAGAAAATTTCTGGATTCGCGATGATAGAGGCAAGTCGGGTGAAATTGCATAAATTCCAGATTTGCAACACGTGCGCCTGCACGGTAGGCCATCGCAATTCCGTCGCCGGTTGATCCGCTCCAGTTTGAGGTGTAGAGATATACTTTGCCGGCGCCACCGGTTGCGAGCACAGTTGCTTTCGCACGGATGATATTTACTTCGGAGGTCAGCTTATTTAGCGCGTAAACTCCCGCTATAGAAGTTGGACCGGTAATCGCGGGATCAATTTTTTTATTAACCAGCAGGTCAATTGCAAAATAGTTTTCAAGAACTGTGATATTTGGATTTTTAAGAATCTGTAACCAGAGTTTTTTATGAATTTCGGCTCCGGTCTGATCCTCATGGTGCAGAATCCGTCTGAAAGAATGACCACCTTCGCGGGTTAAATCTTCATCGAACTGGACTCCCCAATTTATTAAATCCTTAATTCTTTCAGGTGCTTGCTTAATAAAATTATGCACTGCTTCATTGCGACAAAGACCTGCACCGGCAATGAGCGTGTCTTCAATATGGCTGTTGAAATTATCAGTTTTGTCGACAACTGCCGCAATTCCGCCTTGAGCCATTGCGCTGTTTGTAGAGGGAATTTTGTCTTTTGTTAAAATCAAAACCCGTTTGTCTGAAGAAATCTTCAGTGCATGTGCAAGAGCGGCGATACCTGTGCCTACAATTAAGATTTCTGTTTCAATTTTCATGGTCTAGTTTGTCACATTAAAATATCCATTTGTCCATTGATTCAAAAAGCAAAAAACTACTATAATGGAAAGGTGAATAAAGCAGGGATGCCGCCATCAAATAAGAGAGGACTTGTCTTTAAAATTTCAGCCGTTCTTTTTGTCTTGTTGACCCTGGTCATCTACAAATTAAATGACTATTTCAAAAATGAAAAACAGTTTTTATCCGAAACTCAGTTGCGGAGCAAGGTTGTGCAGGCCAGAACAACAGTCGCAAGTCAGGTCTCCCAGCTTAAGAATGTTCTTTCAAGTTACGAAACCGAGCTAGCCGACACCAGTATAAACTGGGTTCAGCTAGATCCTTTCTTTGCGATTGCAAAAGTAGAAGATACCGGTCGAAGTCTTAAAGTTTCAAAACTTCTTGTCAGGTCGAACACGCCGGCAGAGCGCTGGAATGAACTTTATCTCGAACGAGCGCTCGCGTTGAACAAATCAAACTCCAAAAATCCGCTTGTCGCGCAATTGTTTCAAGACAGAGCCGGTTCAAAATTTCTTATTTTAAGATTTAAAAATGCTCAAAAGCGCGAGCTGGCACTTGTCGGCAGTGCAGAATACTTTCAGAAGTTTTTTGATAATGAGCGCGGTGAAAACAGCACAGCTCTGCTGGTGACCGCTGAAAATATGCTGGTAGCGCATTCCGAAGGGGATTATATCGCAACCCTCACTCAGGAAGCCAAGCTTTCGAAAAAGAAGTATCTGGTCGAGCGGGAAGAAATTCCCGGAACAAATCTGATTGCGATGAATTATATTCTGAAAAAGAAAATAAATTCCGGTTTCGTTGTTCCGTGGTCGATCGTCGGCGTAGTGGTTGGATTCGGATTCATATTGGTGGCCGTTGTTTTCTACAGTCTCGATCCGATCGAGCGGAAGGTCGAGCGTTACAAAAAACAGGAACGTGAGCAAATTTACAAAGATACCGTCGGAAGTATGGTGGGGGCAGCGGCGGGTTCTACAAAGCCTGCAATGGCCATCGTCCATCCAAAGTTGAGGGAGAATGCTGTTTTGCAACAAAAAGAGCAGTTGGAAAAAACACGCGCCACTGGCGAAGTAACTCAGACAAAATCAATAGTTCAGCCGGAAGAGCAAGTTACTAAAACCGTAAGGATCGAGCCGGAAGCGTTTATTCCGAAACCGGTAGTAAACCCTGAAGTAATTGCGGAAGTAAAAATTCCGGATATGATAGAAGAAGAACTTGAAAAAACCAGAACCAACATTCTGATTGATCATTTTAAGGCGCTTGAAGAACCACAAATTGACATTTCCGATATCGAGAAGGCGCTTGCACTGGATGAGCTTACTCCAGAAGACGAAAGGGCTGTATCGATTGCGTCCGAAATGCTTAAGGAAAACCTGACTTCGCAAAAAATCAGTGTTAATCTAGGTGGGGCAAAAATCGATAAGCCGTCATTTGCACTTAACAAAAAAGAATTTAAAGTGAATGATTTCAAAGTACATGTTCGGCGGCCAGATAATTCATGAAAATAAGTGAAATTGCTCCTGAATTTGCCATATTTGTATTTTCGCAGGATGCGGAGCTTGGAAGTAAATTAAAATTTAATCTAACCGCCGCAAAATATGATTGCCATTTTTTTTCAGACTTTGATGAACTCTACATCCGGATGTCATTAGGTATTCCGCATATTCTGATTGTCGATCAGGCATCACTGGTATTGCCTTTAAGCGAGGTTTTTCAGACGGTACTTAAGATGTCGTCTGAAATTAAATTTATTTGTCTTGCCGGTGCAGATGTTCTCGTTCAACTTAACGACTATCGCGACTACAACATGGTTCAGTATTTCGACCGTTCGCAGCCTTCGATTTTCGATCAGATCGCGATGACTGTTGATCAGACCTGTGAAGGGCTCTACCGACTTTATCAGAATGAGCAAATCTACAATACTTTCCAAGGTACATTGCAGGAGCTGACTGCGCTAAAAAATAATGTAGAGGTTCAGCGCTCAGGGCCAACAATCCGGCCATTTCAGATGCGAATCTCCGGCTATCGCGTAGCCGAAACAAAAGAAGAACTGATCCAGACGTTTTTTAAACAATCTCCGTCTCAATCGTGGGTGTTTTTGAAGTTTATCAAATCTATTCAAACTTATGTTTCGGTTTCAAGTCAGAATATGCCGGAGACGTGGGTCGAAGGTCTGTCTTACAAAATTCCGGCAAGCAGCGAAAACTTCAATGAAAAGCTGATGCTCGGCAGCTTTCCTGAATCATTTTTAAGTTACGTCAAGGGTAAATGGGAAGTCGACACGATAAAAATCTTACCCTTGCTTCTGAAAAATGAAATTGAAGGGCTGCTCATTTCACCTCAGGATATCGGCGCTGAAGCCGCAGAAGACTTCTCATTGATGAGTCTTGTTTACAATCTGATCGCACTTGAATCCCAGCCCAAGCATCTTGATGTTGAAGATGCTCTGACAGGATTTTACAACCAACTTTTCTACAAACGGATTCTTGAAAAGGAAATTGACCGTTCAAAACGAACTTTCGCTCCGATATCGGTCGTGAAGGTGGCGGTCGATATTTTCAAAGAAATTGAAGTCAGTCAGGGGCGAAGCTTCTGCGATGAAATTATTAAAAAAGTTGCAGAAGTAATTAAGAAAACCAGTCGGATGCCCGATTACGCCTGCCGAACCGATGATAATGAATTTTCAATTGTGCTGGTCAATTGTAACCGAAAGGGCGCAGCTCTGCGCGCAGAACGTCTGCGCCAGCAGTTGAAAACCGAAAGCTTTTCGAAGATCGGCTTTACCGTGACGGTCAGTCAGGGAATAAGCGAGTATCCATCACTTACAAAAACTGCCGAAACCTTAACCGATTCGGCACGAAAGGCACTCGAGTTCATCAGCACCAAAGGCGGCGACAAGATTTGCATTTTTAAAGCCGCGCAAGACCACAAACCCGATTTTCAAGTAAATACATGAGCCAACAAAAAATGGAAATGTTCCGCCGCACTTTTGCCGAAGTTAACTTAGAAAATCTGATCCATAACTGGACTCAGATTAAAAGCGTTGTCAAAGATGATCGGTTTATCTGCCCAATGGTAAAAGCCAATGCTTATGGACATGGTGATGTGCAGGTTGCGCGAGCACTTGAAAAAGAGGGGGCTCAGGTTCTCGGTGTGTGCCTGATTGAAGAAGGTCTGATACTGCGGGCTTCCGGAATTAAATCTGATATTCTGGTATTTCGCGGTTTCGACAAGCGCGGTGCTGAAAAAATTCTGGAGTACCAACTTACGCCAGTCGTGAGTACTTGGGAACAGATTCAGGCGCTCGAATCCGCCGCAAATGAACCGGTTAAAGTGCACCTTAAATTCAATACAGGTATGAATCGGATTGGCTTTGACCTGCAGGAAGCCGAAAAACTCAACTATCATTTTCTGAAATCTAAAAAATTGAAGCTGAAAGCCTTGCTGACTCATTTTTCAAAGGGCGAGGACTCGCATCTTGAAGACGGATTTTCTTCACGGCAACTGACTAAGTTTCTTGAAATAATCGACTACTTCGGAGCTCGCGACATTTATCATCATGTGCTGAACTCGGGCGGCATTGCCGGATTGGCCACCGGTAAAAATCGGCTGTTGCAAAACCATGTGTGGGGGCTGCGACCGGGCCTGATGCTTTATGGTTATCAACCTTCGGCCTATTTTTCAGATATTGATCTGAAACCTGTGATGTCACTCAAATCAGTCGTGAATAATATCAGGATTATCGAGTCTGGCGAATCGGTATCGTATGGTTCAACGTGGACTGCAAAACGGCCTTCGCGAATTGCCGTAGTTCCGATCGGTTATGCCGACGGTGTTCATCGGCTGGTCTCAAACAGTTCTGTTGCGTTGTTTGCGCAGACGAAGGTTCCGATTGTCGGGCGGGTCTGTATGGATTTTTTAATGTTGGATGTTACGGATGTTGTTCCTGAATCTGAAGTCGGTAAATGGATCGAAGAAGAAGTTGTTTTCTTCGGTTTCGATGAAAAGAATAATTTTTTATCGGCGGAAGAGATGGCTAAACAAACAAATACGATTGTCTGGGAAACTCTGACTTCGGTCAGCGAGCGGGTTCCGAGACATTTTAAAGGGCTGAAAAAAATATGACGGAAGAAACATCAATTATTAAAAAAATTTCAGATGGCATCGATAGTTTTATGTTTGCCATACTTGATTCAGCACAGGGATTTATCCGTGAAATCGGACTGATTGCGCTTTTTGCCTGGCAGAGCACAAGACTTCTTTTTGCAAAACCGTATCGTTATGGCGAAATTTTAAAGCATATGGAATTTATCGGAAGTCAGTCGGTCGGAATCATTACACTCACAAGTATCTTTACCGGTCTCGCGCTTTCGTTTCAGGTTTACCTCGGCTTTAAATTAGTCAATGCTGTTGATCTGGTGGGCCCGACAGTTGCGCTCGGGATTTCAAGAGAATTGGGCCCGGTTCTAACCGGATTAATAGTTTCTGCACGCGCCGGTGGTGCCATGGCCGCACGATTGGGAACGATGCGGGTAAATGAACAAATGGACGCGCTCGATGTCATGGGTATCAATACCAAACAATATCTGATTGCACCGCGGATCATCGCGGCCGTTGTCTGCATGCCGATGCTGACCGCACTATTTGATTTTATGGCGATGTTCGGATCATGGTTTTTGTGTACCAAGTTAATCGGACTGGATCATGCGGTATTCATGTCCAAAATCCGCGATACAGTTGAAATTCATCACATTAACGAAGGCTTAATTAAGTCTGCAATATTCGGATTTATGTTTGCCGTAATCTGTACTTACAAGGGCTTTAATACCTCTGGCGGCGCCAAAGGTGTAGGCGAGGCAACCAACCGCGGCGTTGTCGTCAGTATGGTCATTATTATCATACTGGATTATTTCCTCATGAATTTAATCCGGATCTATTATCTTGTCACCGGAGTTGCGAAATGACCGAAAAGAACGAACAGTTCGCGGTCGTACTCGAGGATGTAAAAAAAACTTTTGACGGCAAAGAATTTGTTTTAAAAGGAATCGACCTTAAAATTCCGCTCGGTAGTCTCACGTCCATCATCGGATTTTCAGGAACAGGAAAAAGTGTCGTTCTGAAACACATGCTGGGTTTGTACCGCCCGACTTCAGGCCGGGTTTCAGTTCTTGGGCGCGATCTCAATGCGCTTGATGACGATGACCTGACGGCTTTCAGATGTAATTACGGTGTTCTGTTTCAGAGTGCGGCGCTGTTCGATGACATGACAGTTATCGAAAACGTCAAATTTCCGCTCGAAGAGCACCGTCGACAGCTCTCTAAAGAAGAAGTTGAAAAAATCGCGCTGGAAAAATTAAAAATGGTTGGTCTCGATCCGAAACATAATCATAAATTACCGAGTCAAATTTCGGGTGGTATGCAGAAGCGCACGGGTCTAGCAAGAGCCCTCGCCCTAGATCCAGAAATCTTAATCTACGACGAGCCTACAACAGGATTAGATCCCATTCTAACGGAAATGGTAGATAATTTAATTTTAGAGACGCATCAGGCTCGTCCCGGAACGACGTCAATTATGGTTTCGCATGATCTGCACGCCGCCTTCCGGATTGCAGATTTTGTTGTGATGCTGGATGCCGGTAAAGTACTGTTGGCAGGAACGGCGGATGATTTTTACAAATCTGATCTGGAATTGGTCAGAAAGTTTGTTGATAAAGGAATAAAGCATTAAATATTTACATCATGGAGTTCTTTAAGTGAATTTTTTTAAAGCACCGGAATTTAAAGTTGGAATTCTTGTCGTCGGAATCGGTGCCTTGATCGCCTTTATGTCGATGCAGGTGAGCGACGATCCCAGTTACATGGGTCGGTCGAAACGTGCTTGGTTTCTTTTACCGAGCGCTCAGGGTCTGGTAAAGGGATCAGCAATTAAGGCCGCAGGTATTCCTGTAGGCGTAATAAAAGAAATTAAATTGCAGGACGGGCTGGCCCGTATCGATGTGACTGTTATGTCTGGAGTGGGTCTTACCCGGTCGGCGGCAGTTGCGCTGAAGTCGAATGGAATTCTCGGCGACAAAAATGTCGAAGTCTACCCTGGAACCGAAGGCGATCCTGAGTTGGAAGACGGCGGTCAGATTTTAAATGTAAAATCTGCCGGCGGTATGGATGATGTCATGGGGCAGGTGTCCGAGTTGGCAGCCTCTCTGAAAGACGTAGCAAAAAATCTGAAAGAAGCCGTTTCAGATGACGGTACAAATAAACATGTTTTGGGCCGAATTGTTCTTAATATCGAAAAACTAACTTCAGATCTTTCCGAAATTACCAGTGAAAACAAAGAGCAAATCGGCGAAATTGTTGACCAGGTCAATAACATCACTTCAACACTGGATGAGCTGATCAATGATGAAAGCGAAAAAGGCTTTAAGAGAACCTGGAAATCCACGATGGAGCGCCTGAACTCTTCAATGAAAAATATCGACGATATTACCTCGAAGATAAATCGCGGCGAAGGCACAATCGGTAAACTGATTTCAGACGAACAAACGGCTGAAGACGTTTCAACAGCGATTGAAGGAATCAGCGGACTGGTAGACACCGCTAACCGCGTTTCAACCGGAATCGATTTCAATTCCTACTACCTCGGCGAGGTTGGCGCTGCAAAAACAGCAATTGGCGTAACAATTCAGCCGGGCCTTGACCGCTACTACTATCTGGGAATTATTACCGATCCGGCAGGGGTGGTTGAAATTACCGACTACTCTACCTCGGTGGGCGGTGTAGCAACTCCCGTATCAACTGAAACAAAAACGTACAAATCGAAAACGAAGCTGAGTCTTTATTTTGCGAAAAACTTCTTCGACTGGACATTAAAGGGCGGCTTAATTGAAGACACCGGCGGAGTCGGTGTCGATTATCAAATGTTTAATCAGCGATTAAGAGCCGGCGTCGAAGCCTATGATTTTCAAAAACTTCAGCTGCGTGCCAGCCTGAATTATAAATTGTCATACGGACTTTATTTCACGATTGGTTATAATGACATCCTCAACAAGAGAAATGCCAATTCGGCCTATCTCGGTGCCGGATTATTCCTGACTAACGACGACCTGAAATTGCTTCTTTCAAGGTCACCGTTTTAGATGAGAGCACTAATCAGCACTTCCGATAAAACCGGTTTAATCGATTTTCTGAATCCGCTTGTCGAGCTTGGACTTGAACTGGTGTCAACCGGCGGAACCTACGAATTTCTTAAAAAAAATAATTATAAAGTCGTCGAAGTTTCCGAAGTGACTCAGTTTCCCGAAGTGCTCGATGGTCGGGTTAAAACTCTGCATCCCTCGATTCATATGGGCATACTTGCAGACAAAGAAAATCCAAAGCATATGGCGCAACTGAAAGAGCACAATGTAAAAGCTTTCGACATGGTGATCGGTAATTTGTATCCTTTTGAAAAAACCGCGCAGAACCAAAGTTCAACCTTCGAGGAGCTTATCGAGAATATCGACATCGGCGGTCCGAGCTTTTTAAGAGCCTCGGCTAAGAATTATAGATCAGTTATAGTGCTGGCATCTCCGCAAGATTATCAGTGGGTGCAAAAGAAAATTTTGGCCAAAACCCTGACTAATGAAGACAAAAAACGGCTTGCGCTTAAAGTGTTTTCACTAACCGCGTACTACGACTCTTTGATCGTGGATAAGCTTGGGGAAAACGATGAAGATCTTGAATTTTTGAATTTGCCGCTTAAAAAGAAGATGAAACTGCGATATGGCGAAAACTCACATCAAACAGCTGACTGGTACGTAAATCCGCTTGCAACTGTTAATCTCGGCGATGCTCATATTTTTCAGGGAAAAGAGCTTTCTTATAATAACCTGCTGGATCTTGATGCGGCGGTCAGTTTGATCAAGTTTATCGATTCTCCGGCTTGTGTTGCAGTCAAACACAATAACCCATGCGGAGCGGCGATTGGTGCCGATTTATCTTCAGCAGCTAAAAAAGCAATTGCCGCCGATCCCAAAAGTATTTTTGGCGGGGTTGTTGCCTTTAACCGGCCGGTTACACTTGAAACCTGTGAGCTCTTCCAGGACATCTTTTTAGAGTGTCTTATCGCGCCTGAATTCAGTGATGACAGCCTGAAATTTTTCGCAGGTAAAAAAAATCTACGCGTGCTGGGCCTAAAAAATTTGGCCACGTTGACGTTCGCAAACAGAAACTTTAAGTCCATAACGGGCGGGGCGCTGTTGCAACTGGAAGATTCTTTTTCAAGTGCGGACTGGAAGTTTTTGGGCGAAGCACCCTCTCCACAATTGCTAAATGACATGATCTTCGGTGAAAAGGTCGGCGCCGCCCTTAAAAGCAACGCCATCGCAATTGTAGTTAACGGGCAGACGATTGGCCTCGGGATGGGGCAGGTTAACCGGGTTGATGCCGTAAAGCACGCGATTGTGCGTATGCTGGAATATAAATCCCGAGTCGAATTTGCACTCAGCAGCGCAGTTTTGATTAGTGATGCATTTTTTCCGTTTCCGGATTCAATTGAACTTATCGCAAAAGCGGGGATCAGATGGATTGTCCAGCCGGGTGGTTCGGTTCAGGACGAAAAGGTAATCGAAGCCGCCAACCAGAATAAAATAAATATGATCATGACGAAGAGAAGACATTTTAAACACTAAAGACTTTAGGAATTATGCAACGGGAACAGAAGTTAGAAAATAAATGGCTCATTAAATCAGAAAATAAGATTCTGGGGCCGTATAATTTCGAACAGGTGATTGATCTCATTCGCAAAAAGCAAATTTCGATTATTGATGAAATTCGCGATCCCGAAACCAGATGGCTTTATGTGCGTGAGAATGGCGAGTTCAAGATTATAGTTGACGAAATGCGCTCAGAAATTGATGCCCGCACCGAGGGTACGAAAACGTTCCAGAGTATTACGAAATCCCCTGAAGATACGGCTATGCAGAAAACCAAAACCGACCTCAATCAGTTTACCGACATCAATATTGAAGCAAAAGAAGTTGTGGTAACAAATGAGGTTATTTCGACACCGGCTCCGTCGCCGGTTCCAAAAATGGAAAGAGCGAAGGTTTATGGTGTTCAGACCGACGTTGTAATTCAGAACAAAATGAATATTTTTTCTTCTAAAATTCTTGTGGGTACGGTTGTCAGTGTCGTGTTGCTACTGACATCTTTTTTCGGGTATATTTATGTCCAGAAGCGAAATATCCTCAGGCAGGAAGAAGAATTGGCATTACAGATCAAGAAGTTCAAATATCTGGGCCTCTACCAGAAAGCGGTCGATTTATTTGCAAAGCTTCCCGCTGCAAATCAGAAAAAAATAGTACCGGAGCTGCTTGAAATTTATCCGCTGCTTGAATCAACGGGCCTCGTTGGGCCCGATGACATTAAGTCGCTGAAAACAGATTCAGGGCTTTCGCAGGAGCAAAAAGCAAATATCGAAATCATCAATTTCCTGGTTTCGATGCAACTGCAAAATTATGGCCAGGCTCAGGAATTTCTGGTCAAGGCCACGGCTTTGCTGCCGACTTCGCTGCTTATTAAAGAAAACGAAGCGTTGCTCAACCTGAAAAGAGGGCAGTTCACAAATTCGTTCACACTGTTCAAATCCATTTTCTCACAGGACAAAAACGGTCGCTATTTGCTGGGTATGGTTCAGGCCTATTACGGGCTAACTGTCGCAGAAAAAACGCCGCTCAGGAAAGAGCTGCTTTCGAATTTAGAAAAATACACAACAGTCTACTATGATTTTAAAAAAGAACTACTGCTGGCGCAGATCGCACTTGCACACGATCTCGAGGAAACAGTCCTGTTTAAGGTGTCTAAATCGCAGTTCTTCAATACGCCTTGCCTATTATCCAAACAATTTGTAAAACCGAATCTATTGGCGCAGAATACCTATGCCTGGGCCGAGTTAACCGAAATCAAATCTAATGTTCAAAAAATTCTTTCAGGCGATGAGCTGATTTTATTTCAAGTCCATGACTTTCTTGAAGCCAACCAACTCAGTACAGCTACGGAATTTGTTTCCAATAACATCGCTAAAATCGCAAACCCTGCCATTCGCGAGCAGATCAATTTGTTGCTGTATAATGCTCAGAAGCGAACTAAAGAGCTTCTGGCGCTCGAAAAAACCAATCATCTGGATATGGGGTCGGAACTGAATCATTTGTTACTCGCGCTTAATAAGCTTGAAAAAGGACCGAACACAAGTGTTTCAATGCATCAGCAATTTCTGGTTTCACGCCAGCAGATGTTTTATAAGGAATGGATCGATCTGGAACAACTGATCGTGAAGAACTCTGTTGCTGAACTTAAAACTTTTGTAAAAGATCATTTTGTAACCGTTCAGAATTTCGCACCATTATTTGTGGCGAAGAGCTTGGTAAATTGAATGTTCGTAAGGCTGCTGCTGACTTTTTTGCTCGTGGGTTGCGCACAAAACAGTTCGTCCGAAAATGATGAGATAATCGACGTCAGATCCCTCGCGAAAGAAGTGCAGATTCCGAAAGTGCTGATGACGGAGCTCGTAAAAGAAATCATCAGCGATTCAAAAACGCTGACTCCCGTTTATCTTTTTATGCCGCTGCAGGTGCGGTTCTCTGAACTGAGTGATGGTGTTCTGAAAAAGCCTGCTCTTCGATTTAATTTTCCTAAAGGTGGCGGTAACATCGACCTCAAAGATGTGGTTTTAGGTTCCGGAAGTTTCTACTTAAGTTTTCCTGCCGAGCAGTTTGATGAGAATTATGAGTTTCTCCATCTTTACTATATTAGCAACAGCCCTGTTAAAAAAATTGAAAATGAGTCCTTCGGGCTCGGTTGCGGAAAGATGATCGATCTCAAAAAGAGTTTCAGTAAATTGCAGAAGCCGGAATTTCTGAAGTTGAATACGAGCGATTTACGTTACCTTTATGTTACAGCCGGCATGTATGTTTTTGTTTTTAAGAAGTCATCCCAGATTTTTATGGCCCAGCTAACAATTTTCGATTCAAGAAATAGCAAAGAACTCTGTCTGGGGGCAAATCTCTGATGACAACAACGCCTAAAACCGCAGTTAAACTGCTTAACGACAAAGATAACATCACCGACCGTGCATTTCTCGTAAAAGATAAAGTGAAAGGAATGGGAAAAAACGGCCGTGCATTCCTTAGCCTGCTGATCGGCGACAAAACCGGTCATATCGATGCGCGCATCTGGGATCGGGTTGATGAACTTTCTGAATTATTTGAAATCGGTGATGTCATAGTAGTAAAAGGCCAAGTGCAGGTTTACCTCAGCCGTAAGCAGATAATCGTTCATAAGATTGAAAAACCTGAGCAGACGCAGTTTAACAAAGCTGATTTTAATATTGATGATGTTGTTCTTGACGTTCACGCGTTATTTTCCGAGCTGATCAGCATTACGAACGAAATACAGGCGCCGCACATCAGACAGCTCGTACTCGATAGCCTCCAGGACGATGTAATTAAGTCGCTGATTCTGAAGGCACCGGCAGCTAAATCCATTCACCACGCAAAAAAAGGCGGGCTGCTCGAACACATTGTGTCGATCTGTAAAGTAATGAAGATGATGGCCGCTCATTATACCTACCTGAATTACGACCTTCTTGTCTTTGGCGCGATTTTTCATGATCTCGGAAAAGTTTGGGAGCTCGAAATCCTTCGCGAGCAAATTCAGTATTCACATAAAGGCCGCTTGTTAGGGCATATGCAACTGGCCTGCGAACTAATTGATAAAAAATCGCAGCGAATTCTGGGATTTCCCGAAGACCTCCGCGAAATTATGAAGCATATTGTTCTTTCACATCACGGAAAACTCGAATACGGTTCGCCGGTGCGCCCTTACATTATGGAAGCATTCGTTGTAGCATCGATCGATGAGCTCGATTCTAAAATGGATACAATGTTCAACTTTATTACAAGTGAGCGAGAAACCGGTAACCCCTGGTCTCGGTACAGTGAACACTTCGACCGTTATTTTTACGTTGAGAATCTTAAAGGACGTTGGACCAAATGATTACACTTATTAAGGCCTATAAAAATTACGACCCCGCGGCTAAATCCTATGCAGAAATTTTTTTTCTGTATCCAGGGCCCCGTGCGATTTTTTTTCACCGGATCGCCCATTTTCTTTATGATTTGAAATTCTATTTTATCGCAAGACTCGTCGCAGACATTTCCAGAACAATTACCGGAATCGAAATTCATCCGGGCGCAAAGATCGGGCAGCGGCTGGTTATAGATCACGGCGTCGGCTGCGTTATCGGGGAAACGGCAGTCGTCGGAGACGACTGTATCATTTTTCACGGGGTAACTCTGGGTGGGTTAAAGTTCGACAATGTGAAACGCCATCCCACAGTAGGTAACAATGTTTTGATCGGCACTGGCGCTAAAGTTCTGGGTCCGATTTTAATCGGCGACGGCGCCCGAATCGGGGCCAATGCCGTTGTCATGAAAGACGTTCCTGCCGGTTCAACGGTAGTTGCCCCGTACAGTATCGAAATTCCTGCAAAATAAATCACTTCTTTTCATAAGCTGCTGAGTGGTGCACCTGAGTAATCGAGTTTCGAACTGCGAAACCGGAGTTGTGCATAATGACAGTGGTCATCAAGTCGATGAAAAAATGAACATTTCTTGATTCAATAATTTGGCTACTAGTCAGACTATCAAGAGTTGTGTAATGTATTTTCATGAAACGGACCCCAGTTTATTCGACAACTTACGGTGAACCAATACAGGGTACGGTTGTCTTACTTCATCCACATAACGCGACCAGTGACGCATGGAATGACTTGGGTTGGATTGCTCCTCTATCTAAAATTGGACTTCGTGCTATAGCAATTGATTTTCGCGGATACGGTCGCAGCCCAAAGATTGCAGAGAAATTTGACTACTCTGGAGATTGTTTCGTCGAAGATATTTCATTCGCGCTTGGTCATCAAAACCCAGGGCCATTTCATATTGTTGGCTATTCGATAGGAGCTGCAGCTGGCTTGCTATATACGTTAAAGTATAGAAATCGCATTAAGTCGCTAGTGCTTGGAGGTTTGGGAATCGGACCACTTACTCAACTAGGACTTTATGTAGGCCAAGAGGAGAAGAAATCGCGAGAACAAGCTCTCAAGCAAGTTGAGTCTATCGTATCAACGACATCAGGAGATTTGCGTCGCCAGTTTGAATTTGCAAAAAGTTTGATTCAAGAAAGGAGTCTTCAACATATCGTTGGTTCGGATCTCCCAAGTTCAACATTGTTAGTATCGGGAAGTAATGATCGATTTCGCCCGAATGAAATCTATGCCAAATTAAATAGTGAAAAATCCAAATTAAAAACTGAAATCTTAGAGGGACTTGGGCATGGAGATTGTTTCACTTCGCCTATTTTCCGAGATTTAGCTCTCAAATTCATTGCCGAATCGCTGGCCACATAGCACTAGTTTTCTGATCGTCACCTGTTTAGAAACTCGCAGATTTTTAGACCAACGGACTCAATTTCGAACCCCTTAAGCATTTATAACTGCCCCCAAAGCTTGGTCATGGGTTTAAAGATGAACACTATATTTTCTACCAGATTTTGGATTTAATTCAGTTTTCTGAGTTATTTAGAATGTATTAATTAATTTTTAAGCCATTATTAATTAAGGTAGAGCGACAGCGCGGGCAAGTCATGGTAGCTGTTTTGCAAGAATGGCCTCAGCTCTAGCTTCAATAAAAGTAATTTTTGGATTCAAATCTGGCAAAAGTTTCCGAATATCGGTTTCATCTTCAAACCCATGACCAAGCTTTGGGGGCATTTATAAATGCTTTCAGTCAATTCCTAGTCAGCTTTGTCCGTTTTTTCAAAATTAATCGCAATTTATCTAATGGCGCCTCGGTCAAAAAAATCAACTTGACAATGTAAGGTAAAATACCTTACATTTACTTGTGATTAAAGAAACAAAAGTCTTCATTTCTAAGTTCGCAGAGAAACAAATACGGAAGCTTCCGAAGCAAATTAGCGAAGCTTTATTTATTTGGGTTGAGTCTATTGAGTTAACTGGTATAGCCGAAATCAGAAAGCTTAAAGGTTACCACGATGAACCCCTAAAAGGTGATCGAAAGGGCCAGCGCTCGGCACGACTCAATAGAAGCTACCGTGTGATTTATGTTGAAAATGAAAACAAAGATTTAGTTTTAATAACAGTGATAGAGGTGAATAAACATGAGTACTAAAAGATTAGCTCCAATTTTAGAAAAAAAACATGGCCCGGTGACTTTTGCTTTGTTTTTACGAGCAGCTCGTGAGTCTTTAGGTCTTACGCAAACTGAAATGGCTCAAAAACTAGGTTTAGCCAAAGGGACTTTGTGCGATGTTGAAAAAGGCCGCCAGCTTGTATCAGTCACACTAGCCAAGAAAATAGCTGTTAAAGCAAAACTTTCGCAAGCATTGGCAATCAAGGCCTGTATTCAAGATCAGTTAAATAAGGCGAACGTTCACCTTACTTTTAAGCTTGTTGCTTAGGTTTTTTTGGTTTTACAAAATTCAGCTTTGCCTAAATGTAAACCTTAAATATCAAAGTTCTTGCTCGTCTATTAAGGTGCAGATGTACTCATTTAAACTATTTATTCCACGTTTTTTAGATTGAATCAAAGCTGTTCGGTGGCGATCTTCGCCCATTCGGAGAGGCAATTTTCCATTTACTTTTCGAAGCGCAATCGGTTCTGGCTTAGGTTCGTCATGAGCTGCTAAAGACTCCAAATAAAGTTCAATAGCTTCATGAGCCATTTTTAATGCTTCAGTCTCAGTATCACCGTGGGTAACGACACCATCGAGCTCTGGAACTCGAGCAATATAGGCGTTGTCTTCGGCGGACCAATCAATAATTATTCGATAAGGATTTTTAATTTTAGACATTTTTAAAGTCCCTTCTGTTTTAATTTAATCTGTGCTTCTTTAATTTGATAGTTTTTTAAATTTTTGGTGTGAGTTGCTATTGTCATTCTTTGCTTCAGCGGACCAATCCATTGTTCATGGGAACCCTTTGTGCGATCTAAAGTCCAACCTGATTTATTAAGTAAAGTTCTGAGTTCTTTGGCTGAAATAGATCCATTATTTAGTTTTTCAAACAGTTTGTCGGAAGTACTCATTTGGTTAAGGATAACTCAATTATGATATCAAATCAATTAAAATGATATCACGTATTGTTTTGGTACGTCCTTGGTCTAAATAGCGACCGATTATTTTGAAGAGCTTAGCTTAGAAGCTGCATGACTTATTATTTTAACGGACCCTTTTTCGGCTCATGCTTATAATTGTTAGGATCATCGGGCCAGGCGTGTCTGGGATAGCGGGATCTAAGTTCTTTCCTGATTTCAAAGTAGCTGGTTTGCCAGAAGTTTTCAAGCTGGCTGGTGATCTGAGTTGGCCGGTAATTTGGAGCCAGAAGTTCGATGGTCATTCTTACTCTTCCACCCAGCACGGTCGGATTAGCAGTTTGGCCGTACAGCTCCTGGATACGGGCAGAAATTTTTGGCGCCTGTTCGGATTCGTAATCAATACTGACAATCTTGCCGCTCGGTAAAGTGAATTGTCCCGGAAGCTGCATCAGGAATTTTTTCACGTTTTCAGGCGTTACATGCAACAAAATCTCAAAAAGGTTCATTTCAAAAAAACCATTAATGGAATTAACAGAACTGCCGATTGCATTGAAGGTTTCTAGCGGCAGATTTTCCAGAAAGGTAAAATCGCTGTCAGTTTTCTTTTTCAGAAAACTGACTTTTGTAACATAATTTTTGTAATGTTCATGGTGGATAAGCAATTCGCCGAAGTTTTTTTCGAAATACGACGCGAACAAGGCCGGTTCCTTCGCCTCATCTATAAAAACTTTCGCTGCCTCCGACACAACGAAAAGTCCGGCAACTTTCTTTTCAATTTTAAAAAGGCGTCTTCGCTCCAGATCAAATCTGATGTCAATGATCTGTCGAATACTTTCAGAACTGTACTTTTCAAATTCCGCCAATGAAAATCCAATTGCAAAATCGCATTTGGTAACGGCGTCAGATAAATCTCTTCCGGAAAACAGCAGAAAATAGTCTGAATCAACTCCGGCCAGAAACGGCAAAAGTTCAACACCTCGACCCAGACTCGAAATAGCCTGATTTTTATCTTTTCTTTTGGCAATTCGATGCGGGAAAGCCCTGAAGAAAATTTTGATCAACTGTTCCTTAAACAGTCCCGCAGGGGCAGAAATCGGCTTGATCTTCATCCGATTCAATTGATTTTCGATTTTGCTGCCGAGCTCGGGCATTCCAAATGATTCAAAATCAGGAAATTCATTCAGTCGTTCAAAATTTGTAGTTTCCAGAAACGCCATAAAACGGCTGGCCATTTCCTGAAAACCTAAAAGGCTTAACTCCACAAACAAGACGCTCCGCTCAAGATCCAGTGGCACCGACTGAACAATTCGGCCCTTTTCAGTATTGACCAGACCCCATGATTGAAGTTGCGCAATCGCTGCGCTGAATTTTTTCTTGGGCCGGTCAAGCCAGCTAAAGCGGTCAGGATCCGCCACACCTAACGAAAGCAGCGTTAAGCTTTCTTCAAGTAAATCACTGAAGACCAATTCGGGAACGATAGCTTCTGGCATCGAGCGTTCATCCGAATCATGCCAGAGCTGATAACAGACGCCGGGGCCTGTTCTGGCCGCGCGGCCGGCACGCTGTTTCGCCGAAAAAAGTGAAATCCTCGCCAGCTCGAGTTTTTTAAATCCGATTTTAGTTTCTGTTACCGATTTTTTTACAAGGCCTGAATCGATGACACAGTCTACTCCCGGTATCGTCAGCGACGATTCGGCAATATTGGTTGCAAGAATAATCCGTCGTTTTGAATTCGTATTTCCGCGAAGAATATTTTTTTGCTCATTCAGGCTTATTGAGCCGTGCAAAATGCAAATTTCAAATTGCCTGAATTTAGCCAGAATCGCACGTTCGACAAACCGTATTTCAGAAAGCCCGGGCAGAAAAATAAGAATATCGTTTTTAGACCGGGCGGTTGCAGCATTCAGACTTTCCATCAGTACTTCTGAAAATGCCTGATCTATTTTAAGGCGCTGTGATTTTTTACATTTTATAATCTCAAGCGGGTGCGGCGCCGTTTTAACCTCCAGGATTTTCGGATTGCTAAGAAAACCGCACAGTCGTGTTGTATCAAGAGTTGCAGACATGATCATGATTTTAATTTTTTCTTCAAGGATCTGCCGCTCGAGTGTCAGGCCGAGTGCAAGGTCGAGTTGACTTGAACGCTCGTGAAATTCATCAAAAATAATCAGGCCGAGGTCTGTCCACAGCTCGGGGTCCTGCAGTTTTTTAATAAAAACACCTTCTGTCATAAAGACGATTTGCGTATGCCTCTCTGATCTGTTCTCAAACCGCACCTGATAGCCGACTTCGCGTCCTAGCGTCCAGTTATTTTCTTCCGCAATCCTGCTGGCTGCCGAAATGGCCGCAATCCTTTTCGGCACCAGCACAATAATTTTTTTAAATTCACCGAAAAGCGCGGCCGGAACTCGCGTTGTTTTGCCCGAGCCCGGCGGGGCACTCAGTACGACGCTGTCATACGAATCAATCGCACTGAGAATTTCATCAATATGCTCATCAACCGGAAGTTTAATTTTTTGCATAGACAAGAATCATGAACTCAGCCTTTTCGAAAGTGAGCTGCTGTTTGACCTTGGCAGGCGGGCCTTCCAGAACGGTTTCATTTTCCTGCGAAAGGTTAAGCACAAGCAAAAGCTTTCGGTCTGCCAGATGCAGGCCGCATTCGTCGATCATTTTTTTCAATCGGTACGGAGTATCCATTAAAACTATACAGTCCCGGTTTTTTTTAAGCAGTTGCCATTCTTTTTCGCGCGCGACGTTTTCTGCAGGTAAAAAGCCTCGGAAATGAAACTGATAAATGCGTTCAGAGCTCAATGAGATAAGACCCATCAGGCTAGAAGCACCCAGTGAAGACTGAACTTTTATGTTTTCCGCTCTACAGGCTTCCACCAATTGAAAGCCGGGGTCGCAAAAGCTCGGTGTACCGCAATCGGATACCAGCACCGCATTTTGCTCGCGGCATAGTCGGGTAAGGTCTGCAACATCGTCTTTCGTAGAATGCTCATTCAGCACCTCGTAGCGCAAAGCTTTGATGCCATGGCCCTTTAACAATTTCGAGGTTTCCTTTGTTGATTCACAGATAACCACATCGGCATTCTTCAGGAGGTCGAGCGAGCGCAATGTTATTTCGTCTATTCTCCCGATGGGAGTGGCAATCAAGGTCAACATATTTACCTGCTGAAATTCTTTATTCTTCTGATTGGATCGGTCACTTCCTGCTTGCGGGCATGCGTCGTATCCAAAAAGATAATTTCCACTTCCGGCGAAGAGCTCAGGATGGCATTGACATTTACCGGTTCGTTTTCAAAGAAAAAAATTTTTTTATATTCATGAGGTTTCAGTTTTTTAAACCAATCCTCTTTGTAAAGTTCATCATCCTGCTCTTTTTTCGGTTTCAGAAAAATATTTTTTTCTTCCGAGGGAAAACCCCATTTTCGGAGAACCTCAAGTGTTCCCTTATACATGCGAGTGTGATCGCGTCCGGTCAGGTACTGAATTTCACAACCGGTTTCAGATAATTCCTGAACAAAACTGATCGCTCCGGCATAGGGCACGTCGTAATGCAGATACTCGCTGGTGAAAAATCGCTCGCTCCAGAAATCACGGAGTTGCTTAAGCAATTCCAGATCGGAATCTAGGCTGAGACCCGCGCGCAGTACGGCTTCCTTGATGCCCCAGTCTTCGTGTTTAACCTCTACATTTTTCAGACGATCAACATCGTGCAATTCGGCAAATTCCGAGAGAATTTTCTGAGTCCGGGTACTGACATTAAAAAGTGTGGAATCCAGGTCAAAAACCGCTAATATGCGCAAATTTTGCGCAGCATACTCACCAGCGATATTGAGGATTTCGTTAAGATTTGTAGGAATTGCACTCATTTTCACCGGAGTATGTCCCGTCGAGAGGAAAAAGAAAAGTGTTTTCTATAAAGAGGTTGGAATCGTCCCCCTATTTTGCTACGTTCGACAAAATTTTGTAATTAAACCCTTGGGAGAAATATGAAAAATATTTTTATGATTTTATTGGTCGCGACGGCAGTTTTTACAACGGGCTGTACTAAAAAGACGGCTGAACTAGGATCAGCTGAAAACCCGGTTAAACTTCACTTTGTTCCTTCAGTTGACGCCAAAGTAATCGAAGAAAATTCAAAAGCATTTAAAGATTATTTAGAAAAAAACACGCCTTACAAATTTGAAATTACAATTCCACAATCTTACGTGGCCGTGGTTGAGGCTTTCGGTACAAAGCGTGCCGATATTGCGGCCTTCAACACTTTCGGATACATTCTGGCGCATGATAAGTATGGCGTTGAAGCAAAAATGACTGTGTTACGCCACGGTTTAGCTACGTATCAATCACAGTTTATTGTTAAGGCCGATAGCAATATTAAAAAAATTGAAGATCTGGCCGGTAAGAAAGTTGCATTTGTTGAACCCGCTTCAACCTCGGGCTACCTGTTGCCTTTGAAAACCCTTAAAGAAAAAAATATCGATCCAAAAGAAACCGTGTTTGCAGGCAAGCATGATAACGTTGTTTCCATGGTTTACACGGGTCAGGTTGATGCCGGAGCTACCTTTTACTCGCCGCCGTTTAAAGACGACAAAGGTGTCATGCAAATGGAAGATGCGCGTCGCCTTGTGTTGACTCAGTATCCGGATGTTGAAGCCAAGGTTGTTATTCTTTCCTTGTCTGAACCAATTACAAACGATCCTATCGTTTTCAGAAAAGACATGCCTGAAGAGATGAAAACCAAAATCGTAGATACAATGATCTCTTTCGTCGGCACTCCAGACGGTAAAGCTGCGTTCAAAGCTATTTACGGAATCACCGATGTTAAGCGCGCTACCGATGCCGATTACGATGTGGCTCGCGCCATGTTGAAGTCTTCCGGCCAGTCCGCAGAAGAATTGTTAACTAAGAAAAAATAGTTAACAAGAATAGACTTAACATAAGGGGGAATTGTGTCTGAGCCTATATTGAGAATCAAAAATCTGCAAAAAACTTACCCGAATGGCATTCAAGCACTAAAGGGAGTAAGTTTTGATGTTAAAAAAGGTGAATTTTTAGTAATCATTGGCCTCAGCGGCTCAGGCAAATCAACGCTCCTCCGCTGTTTGAACCGACTTCATGACCCCACCGGTGGTGAAGTCCGGTTTCACGAACAGGACACTGTTCAGCTGACTACTGCGTCTGATATCCGCAACCTCCGTAAACGAATCGGAATGATCTTTCAACATTTCAATTTGATCCCGAGACATACTGTACTCAGTAACGTTCTCATGGGAAAACTGGCTTATACCTCAACCTGGAAAAGCATTCTCGGAATATTTTCGGATGAAGATAAAGCCGAAGCCATGAAATATCTTAAATTGGTCGGAATCGCGGAAAAGGCCTACATCAGGGCCGATCAGCTCTCAGGCGGGCAACAGCAACGCGTAGCTATCGCCCGCGCACTAACTCAGAATCCTGAAGTCCTTTTGGCTGATGAACCCGTCGCATCGCTGGATCCGGCAACCTGTCACACGGTTATGGATTACCTCCGTAAGGTAAATCAGGAACTTGGAATTACAATTGTCTGCAATCTGCATTTCTTATCTCTTGTTCGCATGTATGCAACACGTGTAATTGCGCTTAAAGGCGGCGAGCTTGTTTACGAAGGAGATCCAAAGAACATCGATCAGGCGTGGTTCGAAAGAATCTATGGCGAAGGCGCAAAAGAAGTTCATATCAACTAACAGGGGATTAAATGAAAGCTCAGATATTTCGAAGATCAATTCTAGATGGAGTCAGTTTTGCACTTTTCGTGTGTGTTATTTTATCTCTCATTTATCAACCGACGGATGAAGATCTGCAGAAGTTGTCTTTGCTTTCCATGATATTTTTCGGTTCAATGCTGGTCGGCGCAATTTTAAGCTATATTCTGAATAAGTTCGGTTATAAAACTTTCGGTGAGAATCTTTTCGAGCCCGCGTATGTGAAGGCAAGAGCCGAGGCAAAGCCATGGTATAACACGTTCTGGGGCTGGCATCTCTTTGTTACTATTTTCGTTTTATTTATCGTCGGGTTATTTAAGACCAAATTTTCAATGTACGAATTGCTCGACGAAGACGGATTCCAAGGCGCCAAGCGCCTTTTTAAAGGAATTTTTTCTCCTAACTGGAATGTCCTGCCAGCTGCAGTTTTCAATATTATCGAAACAATTTTCATGGCGTTTATCGCTACGTTCATGGCTATTCCATTTGCATTCGTTCTTAGTTTTATGGCAGCAAAAAACATCATGAAGCATCCGGCGGCCTATGCTGTTTACATGTTTTTAAGAACAATTATGAATTTGACCCGCTCGATTGAAGCCCTGGTGTGGGCGATCATTTTTTCAGTCTGGGTCGGAATCGGGCCATTTGCCGGAATGCTGGCTCTGATGATTCACTCGATTTCTTCACTCACTAAGCAATATTCTGAAATGGTCGAAACCGTAAGTGATGGCCCGATTGAAGGCGTTCTTTCTTGCGGAGCCAGTAAGCTGCAGACTATATGGTATGCAATCGTACCGCAGGTTATTCTTCCATACATTTCCTTTACGGTTTATCGCTGGGATATCAACGTGCGTATGGCAACTATCATCGGCCTCGTCGGCGGTGGTGGCATAGGTACCATGTTAATCAAATACCAAGGGCAGGCGATGTGGCCTGAAGTCGGCACTATTATCGTGGTAATTGCAGCAGTTGTCTGGATTATGGATCAGGCATCGGCCTATATTCGCGAAGCGCTTAAATAGGTTTATGGGTTTTGAATTCGAAGTACTAATCAGAGAACACCATCTTGATTCTTACGGGCATGTCAATAATGCAACTTATCTGGCGCTCTACGAAGAAGCCGACTCTCACAACGTCGTTTTTCGATTTAAAAGCCCGAAAGCTGATTCCGCCTAATGCCGAATGGCTCAAAGCCCTGGATTTGAACACTTAAAATTCGTTTCGATTTTTCGTACTTTCTATTAGACCGGATAAAATAGAGTGAAAATAGTTTTTCGATTGTAATTTTCCTGCGCCGAACAGTCGTTTGAACTCGTCCTGAATAAAGGGCACGTGTGCAGTACCTCCGGTTAAAAAGACATGATCAATATCAGCAAAGCTGACCTGCGCCTGATGAAAGCATCGATCAAGCGCATCAAAAACATTTTTTTTGAAATTGACTGACCAGTTCTGAAACTCAACAGCTGAAAAAATTTCGCGGGTTTCCAGATCGGGATATAAAAAATCAAAGTTAGATGTCGATTTATGTGAGAGGGTTTTTTTAGTTTTTTCAATTTCTTCAAAGAACGGAAATATCTGCTGGTCTTCGATCAGAATGAAAAGGCGGTCGATTTTTTCTTTATATTACGCTCTCAGCGCGCATTTTTTTATTTCTTTAATAAATTCATAAGTTTCTTTTTCTTTCAGATGCACAATCTGAGACGGTTTGTTCAGCCGGTCTATAACCGAGCCGGGCATCGTCAGCAGGTTATCAGACATCGGCATTCGATACTGGGTCTGCGCACCAAAGCCGGCGTTAAGACGATTCTGCATAAACAGACTGTCGAGCGAGTCTCCGGCAAGCGGGCAGCCATCTACGCCGAGAACGTCGGTTTTTTTAAAATCTTTCTTGGTAATTTTCATGATCGTAAAATCGGAAGTTCCGCCGCCGAAATCACCGATTAAGATCGTTTTATCGTCATTGATCTGTCGCTTGAATTCTAGAGCCGCAGCCAGGGGTTCCGGCACAAACGTGACGTCTTTAAAACCCGCATACTCTGCAGCTTTTTTCATCCGGTAAAGAGCAAATTCGTCGGCCACATCATCCATCGAATACCGTGCAGGCTTTCCGATCACGGCCTTGGTAATTTTTGTTCCAAGGATTTTTTCGGCGCGCTTTTTCAGTTCGAGCAAGAAAAGTCCAACCATATTTTCTAGAGTCATAATCCGGTTGTCGATGGCCGTGCCGATATAATTCCGGTTAGGCAAATGTGATTTAAACGAACGGAAAAGGCGGCCTTCCATTTCGTATTCACGGTACTTTGTCAGGGCTTCGGCGCCGTAGTGGCATTCATCAGCATGAGGAAAATAGAGCAAACTGCGCATTAAGGTGCTATCAGAACCCAGAGGATCGATCGGCAGAGCCTCAACCCTTTTGCCATTATGAAAGGCGCCCACAAGTGAATGGCTTGTTCCAAAATCAATCGCCAGTATCGTTTCTGATTTCGGTTCAGTCATCCAAGAAATATAGCCTCAATATGAGATTAATTAAAGTCTGGATGTATTAAAGCCGAATGTCTAGTTAAGACACTTTGATTATATGGCTAATTTAAATTGCGAGGAATTATGAAAAAATATTTTGTGGCGAAAGAAGGCATCCAAAAAGGCCCTTGGTCAATCGAGGAAATCACCAAAAATATTGAAGGTGAATCCCTTCGTTGGAGCGATTACATCTATAATGACAAAACTAAAATGTGGTTGTTTCTTTTTGAATTTCCGCAACTAACAATTGCGTTCAATCAAAGTTTTAAAAATCCGGTTCAGTCTGAAAAGCCAGTATCCGTGTTTGACGCTTATAAAGACCGAATCTGGTATATTCTGAAAGTTAACGAAAATTACGGGCCGTTTACGGCAGCCGAAATGATACAGATGCTTCAGAGTAAGACGCTGTTTGAGTTTGACTTTATCTGGCGGCAGGATCAATCAGCCTGGCAACGGCTAGCAGATATTCCGGAATTTTATCCGGAAAAAATCCGCGAAATTTTCGAAGCCTCGTTCGCCGAAGATGCTGAAATTCAAAAGACATTTTATCGCCGTCGATTTCCGCGTGCCCATTATTCCTGCGAGCTCTTGATTCATGATCGTCAGAAGGTTTATTCAGCTCAAAGCATCGAAATCGGAGCAGGTGGGGCAAGCTTTAAACTTGAAAATGTCACCTTTGATATCGACAGTCGGGTTTACCTGCATTTCAAACCGGGTAATGATGTACCGGCATTCAATGCCAGCTGCAAGATTGTCAGCAAAAAGAGTGGCAACATTTATGGGGTTTCATTTTTGTCGGTTTCGAACTCAGCAAAAGACTGTATCGACAAGTTCACGAAGAAAGCCGCATAGTAATCCGAACTAATTTCCCGGAAAATTTGTAAATACAATTCCAAGGCCAATTCGATCAAACTTAATATCCGCTGTATTGCCGGCCGAACTTTTCAGTTCAACCATTGTGTAGTCCAGCACGATTCCGACTTTCTTTCTTAACCGCCGGTAGTACTGAAAACTGAATCCCGACTTACCGTCATAATCGGCCGTTGTCCCAAGTATGGTCGGCTTATCTAAAGTATATTTTTCCGACAGGTGATAGACGAGGCCGGCACTTTGCTTGCCGTCATAGAAATCAAAACGCAATCCCATTGCCGTGCCTTTTCCGCCCACGTTCTGGTTACCAAGATTCGCTGGATCTTCCGACTGACCAGCCAGATTATATTCGTAGTTAATTCCGAGCCGGAATTTTTTAATATTGTAGCCGGCGAATAATGCAATCGGGGTATAAACCATCGAGCGGTCCAACACATCAGTGCTATTCCCCATTTTACCGGTTCCGAATAAAAGCATTGCGCCCACAGAGACTTTCGATTGAGCATAAGCTGCGCCAGACAGCAAAACAGATAATAGTATGATAATCAGATTTCTCGTAAAGCTTTCCATTCAGACTCCTACAAACTGCTTATAAGTATAAAGAGTTTTTGGCATTTTTTCGACTAAGTGTTGATGGAAATTCTTATACTAGAAAAAAGGCTAGGGGTTACCTAGCCTTATGAAGTGTGATTTTTGTACAACGTACTCTTGTGAAACAATTACTGTTTCATTAAGTTGGCGACATCAAGCTTGCCATTCGATACAAGTTTACCATCTGCTGCGGTAATTTTCTTGGCGGAATTCAGAATTGCGTCTTTTACCTGTTTGTAAGTTTTCTCGGGATGGGCAGACCAAAAGAGTGCAGCTGCGCCGGCTACGTGTGGACAAGCCATAGATGTACCATCCCAGTTGGCGCCTAACATCGGAATAACCGTGTCAGAATATTTGTTCATTACTGTTGTTGAGAAAACCTTTACTCCCGGTGCAGCGATATCAACTGTATTTCGTCCCCAGTTTGAGAATGAACCGAATTTGTCAGACACATCAATTGCCGCAACTGAGATAATGTTTTCATGTTCGTAACTTGCAGGCACGCCCGGCTTTGAATCTGTATCGTTGTCATAACCTTTGCCCTGGTGGCCATTTCCGGCAGCGGCAACAAACAACACATCATGATCTAATGCATACTGAACACTGTCTTTCAGCGCTTGGTTATTTGCTGCATCGTCTGGATCTTCGCCTTCTGATCCCCACGAATTCGAAAGTACTTTAGCGCCGTTATCAACCGCATATTTCACAGAAAGCACAGCATCAGCTGTTGTTCCGCCTTCGTTACCGATAAATCGTAACGACATGATTTGCGCATTCGGCGCAACACCCGAAATTCCTTTTGAATTCTGACCGCGAGCGGCAACGTTTCCGGCGCAATGAGTTCCATGGCCCGGATTTCCACCATTTAATAAGTCACCGAGACTTGTTGCTGCAAGATCATAAGGTTTGTTATCTTTACCCAGGAAATCCCAGCCGATAATATCGTCAATATAGCCATTTTGATCATCATCAACATTATTATCAGGAATTTCTTTTGAGTTTCTCCAGAGATTTGGGAGTAAATCTTCATGAGTGTAATCAACACCGGTATCTATAACGGCTACGATGATTTTGCTATTGCCCGGATTTAATTTCCAAGCGGACTCAACTCCGATATCTTTCATGCCCCATTGCTTTGCAAACAGCGGGTCCGCGCCATTTGAATCGCCCGGAGCTGCTGGAATTGCCGGATTATCCTGACCAGTGGCCAATGGAGACGCTTTTTCCTCGGGATGGGCGGCTAAATAAGTTGCCAGTGCTGAATTAAGTGAAAAGTTTTCCCGTAAAGAGATCTTGTAATTCTTCTGTACATGCACCACAGAACTGCTTTCGATAAAATTTCTGAACTGAGACTGGCTGATGTTGCCTTGAACCCGAATCCAATATTCGGTCAGAGCCTCAGATTTGAGTCCCTGTGCTGAAAAATAATTAGCAGCATGTTTAGTTGAAACCGGATTTGCTACTTTGATCAGCAAATCCTCTGCCTGTGATCCTATTGTGATTGCGAAAACCGCCAAAAACGCGATTGAAAATGTTTTCATTGCCCCTCCTTGTGAAAACTATTTAAGCTGCTCTAAAGTCTAGGTACATATTCCTGCATTCTCCAACATAATATTTATTTTTAGTCATTGCGTTGAAAGATTTTTAAGTCACGGGTTTGATGACGTATCTCGTTGTCATCATTCCTCGTTTTTGTCATTATGCGGATTGAAATTAAAAGTGAAAATTTACTCTTTGTAACGAGGTAAACCAGTGTCTGAATCAAAAAACTTAGACGACATGTCGCGATCATTTGCTTTAACTACAAAACTCGATGCAATAGTTGCATGGGGTCAGCGGAATGCTCTATGGCCGCTTCCTTACGGAACAGCATGTTGTGGAATCGAACTGATGTCAGTCATGGGGCCAAAATATGATCTTGCTCGCTTCGGAGCCGAAGTTGTAAGGTTTTCTCCGCGCCAAGCCGATCTTCTTTTGGTTGCCGGAACGATTACAGAAAAAATGGCGCCGATTCTGGTTCGGATTTACGAGCAGATGCTTGAACCTAAATACGTTTTGTCGATGGGCGCTTGCGCCAGCTCAGGTGGATTTTACCGCGCTTATCATGTATTGCAAGGCTGTGATAAGGTTATACCGGTCGATGTTTATGTTCCGGGTTGCCCTCCAACTCCCGAAGCGGTTCTTGATGGCGTGATGACGCTGCAAAAAATGATCAAAGACAGAACGCCACGTCCGTGGAAAGACCATTGGCAATCTCCGTACAAAGATTCTAACCCTACAAATCAACTCGCCAGCAGGTCGTTATGAGCAAAGCAACTTTTCCGGAGGCCCTAAAAAATGATCTCCAAGTAAAATTCGGTTCCGAACAATTCAAATTTTTAACCACACCTGTCGGCGATCATGTTATTGAAGCGCCGGCACCGGCCGCTCATGCGTTACTCCAGTACCTGAAAGAGTACGCTAGCTTCGATTTTTTAATGGACGTTTGCGGAGTCGATTATCCGAATCGCGAAAAAAGATTTGATGTGGTTTATCATCTGTTCAATTCAAAAGAGAGTTCGCGTGTTCGCGTAAAAAGTCAGGTAACAGAGTCAATCGCAACAGCAACCAATATCTGGGTCGGTGCAGATTGGTTCGAGCGTGAAGCTTACGACATGTTCGGAATTAAATTCGACGGCCATCCGAACTTGCGGAAAATTCTGACGCACCATCAGTTTGTCGGTCACCCGCTGAGAAAAGATTACGAAGCGGATAAGCAGCAATCTTGCGACCGTGTTTTGCCGATTCATTTTGACAACACGCCGGAACAGCGCGGAGATCTCCTGGATAACCGATTTGTGCCGATCAACATCGGTCCTTCGCATCCGGCCATGCACGGTACGCTGCGGGTGATGGCTGAACTCGACGGCGAAACCGTTGTTCGCGCCAGCTGCGAAATCGGCTTTTTGCATCGCTGTTTTGAAAAAATGGCTGAAACCCATCCCTACAATCAGGTCATTCCGTATACAGACCGTCTGAATTACTGTTCGGCTCCGATGAATAACGCCGGCTACTGTAAAGCCGTCGAAAGACTTCTGGATGTTACGATCCCGCCTCGTGCGCAGGCTATGCGGGTTGTGTTGTGTGAACTTTCAAGAATTATCGACCACGTTGTTTCCGTCGGCACAGGCGGCGTCGATTTAGGCGCGTTGACAGCGTTTTTTCATCTCTTCACTTACCGCGAAAAGGTCTATTCACTTTTTGAAAAACTTTGCGGAGCTCGCCTAACTGTTTCGATGACCCGGGTCGGAGGAATGGCTCAGGATGCGCCTGCCGGCTGGTTCGATGAAGTGCTGCATTTCTGTAAAGAAATGAGCGACGGCATCGACGAAATTTCAAAAATGTTACTCGACAATAAAATTTTTATTAAACGAACTCAAGGGGTGTGTCCGGTTTCAAAAGCCGACGCCATCAGTTGGGGTTATACCGGTCCGTTATTAAGAGCTTCCGGCATGGCGCTCGATCTTCGTAAATCAAATCCATACTACGGTTACGATCAATACGATTTTGATATTCCCACCGGCTCCAACGGCGACATCTACGACAGATATTGCGTGCGAATTGAAGAAATGCGCCAGAGTATCCGGATTATCCGGCAGGCCTGCAAAACAATGCCGGGCGGTGATTATACAATTCGCGATAAAGGAATTGTTCTGCCAGAGAAAAAAGATGTTTACGGAAATATCGAAGGGCTAATGAATCACTTTATGCTCGTCATAAAGGGGCTTCGTCCGCCGGCAGGTGAGGTTTATGATGCCACCGAAGCGGCCAACGGAGAGCTGGGCTTTTATCTAATTAGCGATGGTTCGGCAAATCCTTATCGTCTTAAAGTTCGCCCGCCATGCTTTGCCATCTATCAGTCGTTTCCGACAGTCGTAAAGGGATCAATGTTAGCAGATGCTATCGCAACCGTAGCCAGCATGAACGTCATTGCTGGGGAATTGGATCGGTAATATGTTTCAACTTTCAAGTGATGGAAAACAAAAAGTTCTTAATGAACTCAAACGTTACGAATCAAAACAATCGGCAGTGCTACCGGCCTTGTACATCGGCCAAAAAGAAAACAACGGCTTTATTAACGCCGAAGTCATAAAAGAATTATCCAAAGTAATGGATATTCCTGAAGCGCAGATCAATGAAGTCTTCACTTTTTATTCAATGTATAACAAGGAAAAGGTCGGCAAATACCATGTTCAGGTTTGCAGAACACTTTCTTGCATGCTGAACGGCGCCGAAGAATTAACCTCCCACTTGTGTGCTGAACTCAACGTGAAGTTAAACGAAGTCACTACAGACGGGCGTTTTACTATTTCAGAAGTTGAGTGTCTTGGTTCGTGCGGAACCGCGCCGATGATGCAAATCGGAAATAAATATCACGAAAATTTAACGCCGGAATCCGCTATGAATCTTTTAAGAGGGATGAAGTAATGAATAAAGAAGTAAAATATCTTTCAGAATTTTATCATTTACCCGAGTTTAAGGGGCTTGAGGGCTACATAAAAAACGGCGGTTATAAACCTCTCGAAAAAGCACTCAAAATGCAACCTCAGGCGATTATCGACGAAGTTAAGGCCTCAGGCCTTCGGGGTCGGGGCGGGGCGGGATTCTCAACTGGTATGAAGTGGGGATTTCTTCCCAAAAATAACGAACCTCGCTTTTTACTTTGCAATGCAGACGAAGGCGAACCCGGCACCTTTAAAGACCGAATGATGATGGAAAAGGCCCCACACCAATTGATCGAAGGCATGATTATTTCGGCCTTTGCGATAAGTTGTCAGAAGTCCTATATTTATATCCGTGGCGAATACGATGAGTCCATCGATACACTCGAAGCCGCTATTCAAGAAGCTTACAAGGCCGGTTACCTCGGAAAAAACATATTAGGTTCCGGATTTGATCACGACATGGATATCTATCGTGGAGCCGGTGCCTACATATGCGGAGAAGAAACCGGAATGATTTCATCTCTTGAAGGCCTGAAGGGGCAGCCGAAATTGAAACCGCCGTTTCCGGCTGTGCAGGGTTATCTGAAAAAACCGACGATTGTAAATAATGTTGAGACTCTCGCCGTTGTAAAATACGTCATTCGCGACGGGGCTGCACATTATCGTACCTTTGGAACCGAAAAATCTGCGGGCACTAAATTATTTTCATTATCAGGAAATGTTGTAAAGCCCGGAAATTATGAAGTGCCGCTGGCTTTCCCTTTAAAAGATATGATCTATGAACTCGGCGGCGGTTTCAAAGCCGGTAAAAAACTGAAAGCAGTTATTCCCGGAGGCTCGTCTGCGCCGGTTCTGAATGCCGACGAATCAATGCGTGCTACGCTCGATTACGAGAATCTGGCACAGATGGGTTCGATGCTGGGCTCAGGTGCGATTATTGTTATCGACGATTCCAATTGCATGGTTCAGTGTCTCGCGAATTTAATGCATTTTTATCACCACGAATCTTGCGGTCAATGCACCCCTTGCCGGGAAGGCACGGGTTGGCTTGATAAAATTGTTCATTCCATCCTTGCGGGAAAAGGTCGAATGCAGGATATCGAATTGTTACTTAAAGTTGCTGACAACATGAAAGGCAAAACTATTTGTGCGCTTTCGGATGCGGCCGCATTACCCGTTTTAAGTTTCGTTCCGAAATTCAGAGACGAATTCGAATATTTCGTCCGCGAAGGAAAATCCAAAGTTAAAGGAACCGCTTTCAAAGGAGCACCTCATGCTGAAATGCACCATTAATGGCGTCGACCTGGAAGTAAAGCCAGGAACAACAATAATTCAGGCCATGAGCGAAAATGCTCAGAGAATCGCGCATTACTGTTGGCATCCGGGGCTTTCGATCGCCGGCGTGTGCAGACTCTGCATGGTTGAGATTGAAGGAAATCCGCGCGTTCAGATTGCCTGCAACACCATGGTGACTGAAGGTATGAAGATCAACAATACTTCCGATAAAGTAAAAGACTCGGTTAAGTGGGGGCTTGATTTTCACTTGATCAATCATCCTCTCGACTGTCCCATCTGTGATCAGGCCGGCGAGTGCGGGCTGCAGGATCAATACATGGAATACGGTAAGTACAATCCCGAGATGGCGGAAAAAAAGCAAAAAAAGAAAAAGGCCGTCGATCTGGGCCCAACTGTGGTTCTGGATTCTGAAAGATGTATTCTCTGCACACGTTGCACAAGATTCACCGACGAAGTTTCAAAAACCCATGAACTTGGTATTTTCAATCGCGGGGATCATTCTGAAATCGGTACGCACGACGGAAAATTGTTGGATAATAATTATTCTCTGAATACGGTTGATATTTGTCCGGTCGGCGCATTGACTTCAAAAGATTTCAGATTCAAGCAGCGTGTTTGGTATCTCAAGGATTCTGAAACAATTTGTAACGGTTGCTCTACAGGCTGCAACGTAAATGTCTTTTTCAATAAAGAAGGTTTATTCCGCGTCAAACCACGCAACAATCCTGAAGTTAATGGCTATTGGATGTGCGATGAAGGGCGAAACACTTACAAATTCGTCAATCGTGAAGCTCGACTATTGAAGGGGCGCAAGTTTGCAAACGGAACGTGGCATCCCGAACTGCATGCAGGCGCGGCCGCAAAAGACGCGGCTATTTTTCTGAATGCAGCTAAACCGGAAGAGATAGCATTAGTTTTGACAGGTCAGAATACGGTTGAAGAGTATGAGTCTCTCTTGACGGCGTTTGTTACTCAATTGAAAACTAAAAACGTATACCACTGGTGGCCACATGAACCTAAGGCCGAAGAATTTGACGGCCTATTACTGCGTGGAGATAAAAATCCGAATACAAGTGGGCTTCGGCAGTCATTTGAAAAATTCGGTATCAGCGCAAAATGGCCTGAGTTGGAATCGAATCTGAAATCAGGCAAGATCAAACAACTCGTTGTGATCGGCCCGGAAAATTCAGCGGTCTACTCCGACATGGCACAAAAAGCCGAACTTTTTGCAACGGCTGCGAATCTGATTTACGTTTCTTCGGTCAGGGTTCCTGAGATTGAAAACAGCAACTCGCTTAAAACTGTTACTCTGATTCCGATGAAATCCTACATTGAAAAAGCCGGAACTTTCGTCAATTTCAAAGGATTAGCCCAGAAGTTTAAAAAAGCCACGGTTGTTGTGAGCGAAGCGCTCACGGGCACCGAGCTGGCAAAACTTTTTGTCGGTGAAAATCTGAGTATCGAAATTACCAAAGAAGAAGATCTTCTGAAGGCCGTTTCAAATACACGAGCAGATCAGGTTACGTTGGATCACCGAAAAAAGAATGAATTTGTTTTTAACCGTGGAAGTCTCTAGAAGAGGTTGATATGTCAGTTGTAACAAAAGAGAATAAGAATATTTGGTATCTTCCGGGAATTTTGACCGGCATGGGCATTACATTTCGCCACCTTATTAAGAATTTATTTAATAAGAAGCAGATGATAACCCTGAATTACCCTGAAGAGAAATATGAATACTCATCAAGGTTCAAAGGCAATCATGTACTGACCGTTAAAAAAGACGGTGCTATCCGTTGTACGGCCTGCATGTTATGTGCAACAAATTGCCCGGCAGAATGTATCACGATCAAAGCCAGCGAGCATCCTGATCCACATGTTGAAAAATTTCCGATCAATTACGAAATCGACATGCTTCGCTGCGTTTTCTGCGGTTTTTGTGAAGAAGCCTGTCCGGTTGATGCAATTCGTTTGGGGCCTGAGTGGCAAACACCTGGCCTGAATGGTGCCAATTTTATTTATGATATCAATCATCTGGCTTATCGGCCTCAGCTTAAAGGCGGGATTCAGTCGGTTGTTGATGATGAAGATAGAAACAAAGCGGGTATTTAATTACCCGCAAGTGCGTTGATCGATTATTTGTTAGTGCCTGCAGGCGCTGCTTTACCGGCTGGAGCCGTTGATTTCACTTCGCGCTCAGAGTTAACTCCGGTATTCATTGTCGAATTAAAAACTGAATTTAAGTCTGAACCTTTAACTTGTCTTGGTTTTGGGCACTCTTTAACTGCCGCGCACATGACATCTGAATTCAGTAAACCGGCAATTCTCTCTCGCAGGTAAAGACCCATTGCCGAGTTATCCAGTGCGGTAGCCATTTTAGTTAGCTTCAAGGCGGCATCAGTGGCCTGCCAGCGGCTGTCTAAAATAGAAATTTTGAATGCATCAAATTCACCTCTGACCAAAGCGTCAGTTTTCGCCCTTTGTTCTGCTGTTGCCGTTGCCGCGTCTCGTTGGGTTACGTAACTGGCTTCAGCAACTTTCAGTTGTTGAGCTACCAGTTTTTGGTTGTCTTCAAGAGACGCAAGACGCGCTTCCTTGGCTTTTCGTTCGGTCTCGCAGCGCTGAACGTCCGCAGCAGTGGGAGAGGCCTGGGCGGTATTCATGATTCGGTCGAATATGCCTCGACTGTCCTGAAAGCAAGTTGCTTCCTGATCTTTCAGAGTTGAAATCTGACTTCTCAGGGTTGTGGCTTCCTGCGCATTTTTCTTTGTGGCAAGGCAAAGCTCCAAGTTCTTCTTTTTAACAGAAGCCGAAACAAAGCTGTCTTGTTGTATCAGCGCATTCTGGCAGGCATGTCTCTCCAGCATAGTTTGAGCATGGGCCAACATTGATGATAAAATAAGACTCGCTAAGATCACAAAAACCTCCATGTTTTTAAAAACTCACCTCTAAGTCTATCGTAATGGCGGGTCGAATTTAAATCTCAAAGACATTTACTGGACAGACGTCAGTGCCCTATTTCAAGCACGTAAAGAATTAATCAAGACTTAGGTTCAGGTGTGTACTAATATCAACGGCTAGAGGAGAGAAAGTGAACGAAAAGCAGGATCTCTTTATCATACTGAAAAAAACTAAATATGGTGAAGCCGACTTGATTATTCATGCGCTTGGTTCAAATGGCGCCAAAACCTCCTTCATCGCTAAAAGTGCGCTTAAAAGTAAAAAGAGATTCGGCGGCGGAATTCTTGAACCCCTACATTTCGTTAATTTTACGTATCGTGAAAAACAAGACTCCACCCAGATGAAAACCCTGAGCGAAGCCACGCTGATCGAAGATTTCCGAGAAATCCGCAGCAGTTACGACAAACTCGAGCTGGCATTTTTTATTCTGAGCTGCGTGTCTAAAGTAAGTCTTGAAGGCGATCAGCATTCAGAGTTTTTATTTAATTTAACCGGCCACTCTTTAAGGGCTGTTGCTAAATCCACCAATCCTGAAACCCTGAAGTTGCAATTCTGTTTAAAATTTCTCTATCAGCAAGGGGTTATTTCCCTAGAACCGTGGATGAATATTTTTTTGAAAATAAATATCACGGATTCAGCAGCTCTGGCTGCCGAGCCCGATGCGCAGGCTTTTGTTGAACGCTATTCCGGCCCGATCGGATTGGTTGTCGACCAATATATTAAATCAGCAGACGCGGGGTTATCATGAATTTAATCGAATTTTCGCTGAAGCGGCCGGTGTTCGGCTGGATTTTAATGTCGGCCTTGATTATATTCGGCGCGATCAGTCTGAACAAACTCGGTATCAGTCAGATGCCGGATGTTAATTTTCCGGTCTTAAGCATATCGGTGAACTTTCCCGGTGCGGCACCCGAAGTCATAGAAAGTGAAATTCTTGATCTTATCGAAAAGCGTTTGCTAACGGTCGAAGGTGTGAAAGAAATGCGCTCCAGCGCCCAGCAGGGGCAAGCAAGTGTTACGCTTGAGTTCGATATCAGTCGCAATGTCGACGTTGCTTTGCAGGAAGTTCAATCGGCACTCAGTCAAGTCAGATTCCCGACGGGAGTCGATCCGGCAATTATTAAAAAAACGAATCCCGAGGAAGATCCGATTTTATTTATTTCCATCTACGGCGACAAAAATATTGAAGAAATTCTGAAGTGGTCAGAAAGTTATTTTATGGATCAGGTGCAGTTTTTGCCCGGTGTCGGCGAAATCAGCACCGGCGGATTTCCTGACCGGAATCTCCGCATTTGGCTTGATCTGAAAAAACTGAAAAAGCTCGAGCTCACCGTAAATGACGTTGTAGATGCAGTTCGATCACAGCATCTCGAAAGCGCCGCAGGACAATACACTGAAGGCAAACAGGAAATCCGGGTTCGCTATCTTGGGGAAGCCCGCGCTGTAAAGGAAATTGCCGATTTTCCGATTCAACGACGTGGCGGCCAACTAATTCAGGACCGGATTTTTCATATAAAGGATGTTGCCGATGTGAAAGATGGTCTTGCCGACATTCGCCGGGTAGCAAGGGTCGATAATAAAACGGCGGTTACTTTCCGGATCGCCAAACAGCGCGGTACAAATGAAGTCGAAGTTGCGAACACTGTAATAAAGAAACTGGCAGAAGTAAAATATCCTGAAGGCATGCAGTATCGGGTCAATGTCAATTACACACAGTCCACCAAAAGCACCGTCGACCTAACCATCGGCAAGCTCTGGGCGGCGTCTATCATTACCATTCTGATATGTTTTCTGTTTCTTGGCAGCGTGCAGTCCTCAATAAATATTCTGTTTTCGATTCCAACGTCCATACTGGGCACGTTTATTATTATTTATTTTTCGGGTTTTACACTGAATTTGTTTACGTTACTCGCACTTACACTTTCAATTTCCATCGTCGTCGATGACGCCATTATGATTTTAGAAAATATCGTCCGACATTACAGGATGGGTAAAACTCCACATGAGGCCGCACTCGACGGTGCCCGCGAGGTCATTCCGGCCGCCACGGCCGCAACTCTTGCTGTTTTGGCCGTTTTTCTTCCGGTAATTTTTATGGAAGGCGTAATCGGAAAGTTCCTGTTTCAATTCGGTATAACTATGTCTGCTGCCGTAATTCTTTCACTCGTGGAAGCAGTTACGATCACGCCGATGCGTGCGGCGGCCTTCCTGAAAACTGAGAAAAAATTTTCTAAGCTTGAAGTTAAACTCGAACACGTATTTGAAAGTTTGGCGAATGGGTATCGCAACTTGCTTACGAAGTGCCTTAATCACAAGTGGAAAATTCTAATTTCGTCGATGACCTTTTTTATACTTTCCTTGTTCACCGTTAAATTTATTAAGCAGGAATTTGTTCCTACTCAGGACCAGAATCTGATAATCATAACCGCGCAGGCTAAGCCGGGAACTTCACTTGAGGAAACAATGAAGCTGGTCGCTCCATTGCAGCAAATTCTCAATGAAGTAAAAGAGATTTCTGGTTTTCTATTGTCGGTAGGCCCGGGGCAGGTGTTTTTGCCGGTCAATCTTGTTGATCAGTCGAAAAGAAAATTAAATCATACCGAAGTAATGAGTCTAATTCGCGAAAAAACCAAAGATCTTAAAAACGGGTTGCGAGTTTCAATGCGCGATATCTCCACCAGGAATTTAGCTACCGGCAGGCAAAACCCGATTGCCTTTAATTTGCGAGGATCGGATCTTCAGGTATTAAATGATAAAGCTCAGGAAATGCTTAAAAAGATTGAAAATGAAAAAATGGGTATTGATGTCGATACCGATTACAGGCTCGGTCAGAAAGAGCTGACGCTGGTGCCCGATCGCGATCAACTTCTGAAAAAGGGGGTATCCGCAGATGCGGTGTCTCAGGTACTTCAGGTTGCAATTGCCGGACTCCGTGCTGGTCAATTTACGAGTGACGGCAAAAAAAATGATATTCGTTTCAAAGTTAAGGAAGATCAGATCGCTACGCAGGAAGATGTAAAAATGCTTTACGTCCGCAACAACTACGGAAATATAATTCCGTTGTCTGAGCTGGTAACGACCGAAAACAAACCTTCACTGCAATCGATAAACCGTATCAACAGACAGCGATCGATATCGGTTTATGGTAATTTAATTCCCGGGCAATCACAGAGCACGGTCTTAAATAAAATTAAAGCCACTGCAGAAAGTATTCTACCGGACGGCTACACCTTCAATTTAGAAGGTGCATCGGCAGGATTCAGTTCAAGTTTTCAGAATTTGTATCTGGTGTTGTTGATCGGTATCGTGGTTGCATACATGATCCTGGCCGTTCAATTTAATTCATTCCGCGATCCGATAGCTGTTCTAATGTCATTACCATTTTCGGTCACCGGCGCTTTTTTGATTTTGTGGATGATGGGGTCTTCGTTAAACTTATTCAGTTTTATCGGATTGATTGTCCTTATGGGTATTGCTAAAAAGAATTCAATCATGCTGGTTGAGTTCACGACCCATGTGAAGCACGACAAGAATATCAGCTACAGCGAAGCGCTGCTGCAAGCTTGCCCGGTAAGGCTGCGCCCGATATTAATGACTTCCGTAGCAACGGTCATGGCGGCCTTGCCATTGGTTTTCGGCGGCGGATTGGGTCACGAAACGCGAAAGCCAATGGGTTTGGTTATTGTTGGCGGAATAATCGTCTCGACCACCTTTACGCTATTCGTTGTTCCGGTTTTTTATTTGATTCTTAACGAGCTGCGATGGAAAAAAACAAGAGCCAGTTAAGAAACAGGACATTGGTTGGGGAGTGGTTTCTCTAAACATATCCATTTAATTGTAATTAAGTATAAGATCGATGTTATGAAATTTCTTATTGTCGATGACGACAAAGATTTACTCGAAGTTCTATCAATGATCGTGGTTTCAAACTACAACGTTGATATTTTAGAAGCCACCGATGGCCAGATGGCCATCGAAAAAATCCTAACTGTCGGGCCCTTTGATCTGGTTATCTGTGATTACAATATGCCTCATAAAAACGGTGCAGATGTTTTCAGAGAATTACGGAAAGAAAATGCCGGTACTCCGTTTATTTTGATAAGCACTGACATCGATAAGTTTCAAAAGCAGTTTCCCGAAGCTTTGAACTGCGGGTTTATCGATAAGCCGTTCGCTGAAAAAGACCTCATAAGAAAAATTGAAGAGTTATTATCTCAAAAAAGCATGATTTCGCAATCCGAAAGTTATTTACCTGTTTCGATTGAGATTTTCGAAAAAATCGTTTTTCCGGGTGTGGCACTTTTTCTCCGGCTTAATCATGGTCAGTATATAAAAATTTTTCCACATGATGGAAATTTCGACGCGAACGAGGCCAACAGGTTCCGCAATAAGAAACTGACACATCTTTATGTTGAATTGATCGAGTTAAAAACCCTGATTTCGAATTTTCGGAAGAATGTGTTCTCCAGTATTGATTGGAATGATCTCGACACGACCGAAGCACTCGCTAATCTGCAGCCCGACTGGAGCCTGATTCTCTATAGCTCCCGAAATTTCGGTTGGTCAGACAGCATTCAGACCTTGGCAAAAGAAAATATCGCAAAATCGATAATGTTGATTAAGAAAGTTCCAAAGTTAAAAGAGTGTCTGGATAAACTGAAGCTGTCTTCGAGCGGCAGTCAGGTCACGCCTCATAGTTATTTTTTAGCGATTCTGGCTACCGCTGTCTTGACTGAACTTGATTGGGCCAGCCCGGGAACGCTGCAAAAGGTTACATTCGCAGCGTTGCTTCATGATATGGAGCTAACGGACGACGCTTTCCTGAGCAAAATAAGCCGACTTTCAGGCAAAGTGCTGGAGTCTGAAATTAATCAACAGACCAATCTGAAAATATACAGTCATCCGATCAGAGCGGCCGAATTCGTCAATTTTTGGACGAGCTGTCCGCCGGATGTCGATAAACTCATAATTCAGCATCATGAAAACTTCGATGGCACCGGATTTCCGAACAAACTTGATTTTTCAACATTGTTTCCGCTCGCCGGCCTGATGATCATGGCCGAAGATGTAATCTACCAGAGCATGACAGATAAAAATGTCAACGCTGTCACTTATATGAAATCCCGTGAAGCTTATTATTGCAGGGGTGAATTTAAGAAAATATTTCATGCAACACTGAAAGTACTCGAAGCCTCCGGCGCGAACTGATTTTTCTAACCGGTCCGTTTTATTTTTGCCAGAGGGTGTGTGCCCTCAATTAGTCTTGCCAGGTGATCAACGCTTAAATGGGTGTATTTTTCCGTAGCCTGAAGGCTTTCGTGGCCTAAGAGGGTCTGTAAAGTTCTTAAATTGGCGCCACTCGCTAACAGATGCGTGGCATAGCTGTGCCGTAAAGCATGCGGATGTAACGGATTCATTAACCCGGACTGCTTACCGAGCTTTCTGATAAGTTCATAGCCTGAACGCGGTCCCAGTGCCGTTTCTCCGAGTACATATTGATTTTGCAATTTTTTTGCCTGTGTTAGTTCAGACCTGAAATGTTCAATCGCAAAGGCGGGCAGAATTGCAAAACGTTCTTTATTTCCTTTGCCGTGCACAAGAATTTTCTTTTCATTCAGGTTAATGTCTTTCCATTTTAAGTGACAGGCTTCGCTGATTCGCAAGCCGCCACCATAGAGCAATAAAAGTAGCGACTTCTGCATTTTGATTTCAAGCTTAATCTTGTCGGTCGATGGAGACTGTGTCACATCGTTGATATATTTCAGAATCGCAAAGATTTCATCGACCGAAAGAAAGTGTGGAATCTTGCGGGCAACCTTCGGGCAGGTCAACTGACTCGAGTAATTGGTTTCGAGAAGTTTCTGTTCGTATAGCCAGGAAAAAAAGCTCTTTAAAGTGGCAATTTTGCGATTTCGTGTTGCCTGGCTCAAAGCGCCCCATTGTCCGAGGGCTGGTCTGGCGAGGTTCCAAAGTTCGGTGTAATTTAAAATAAAAGTTTGTTTAATAACGAATGCTTGGGCTAAATCTGACCGGTAAGCCTTGAGGCTTAGCGGTGAAAATGATTCAATATTTTCCTTATATTTCAAGTAGTTATCTATAATCGTAGCGATTGACAATTTCACTTATTTATTATCTCAAGCCTAGTGCTGTCTTAAAAGACCAGAAAATAAATATAACGTAATGAAATTATTTTCTTGCAATTTATACACGACTTTAGTTATATTGCACTGCGGCCAATGCGATGTATCAAAACGAGAATGATGCAAATGCTTTGGAAATGCTCACTTTGAAAGGTGGACCACATGTCAGAATCGAATGCGACTTCTTTACCCCATTTACCGAGCTCCAACTCCCAATCTCAGAACCAGTCAGGCTGGGTGGCTCAGCAAAAAATCACCGAGACGAAGCCAATTATCTACAAGTCAGATGTCATGGTTCAGTTAATGAAGATGATCGAAAGAGTTTCGCCATCGCATGCCAGCGTGCTCGTGATGGGTGAGTCTGGCACCGGCAAAGAGCTTATTGCCCGTGCTATTCATGACAAATCCAGCCGCAAGAACAAACCCTTTGTTGCGATCAATTGCGGGGCCTTAAGAGAGACTCTTTTAGAGTCAGAACTTTTCGGTCACGAAAAAGGTTCATTTACCGGTGCTTACAATAAGAAAATCGGACTGGCAGAGGCGGCTAACGGCGGCACTCTGTTTTTAGATGAAATCGGCGAGTTGCCTTTAGCGATTCAGTCAAAACTATTGCGTTTTATCCAAGAAGGAGAAATCTACCGCGTTGGTGGAAAAGATCCGATCAAATTAGATATCCGTCTTGTTTGCGCGACCAATCGGGAACTTGATCAGGAGGTCATGCGTGGAAACTTCAGAGAAGATCTTTTTTATCGCATCAATACAATCGTTATCAGTGCTCCGCCATTGAGAAGAAGAAAAGAAGACATCGCGATGCTGGTAAATTACTTTCTGGGATCGGCAACGAATTCATTTCTCAATCGTGGCAAAACAATTGATGAAGAAGCGATGAAAATCCTGATTAAATACGAATGGCCAGGAAATATCCGCGAACTGCAAAACACCTGTGAACGCTTACAGATTCTTTCTGAAGGCCACATGATTATGATTAATGATCTTCCGGAAGGAATCAGAAATCCGCAAATTATTAACGAAGGGCTTGATTTTGATCCGGCAATTCCGCTTTATGATCTTGAAAAAAGATACATTTTGAAGGCGTTGGGCCATTATGGCGGCAACAAAACTCAGGCTGCTCTGGGTTTGGGAATTACAATCAAAACGCTCTATAACAAATTGCATGAGTACGGTGAGTTTGAAAAATACGCTGTGCACACAAAACCAATTAAAGACTAAAATTTTATGCGCTAATCTTGTTACGTTGGCTGAAGGTGCAAAAATCTATTTTGAATATAGAAACGTTGTCGGACCAGAATAGTTTATGGAAATAAAAAAGGAGTCGAAAGACTCCTTTTTTATTTTTAATTCACGGCAATTTCAGAGGCGATTTAGAAATAACCTTCGTCGTCGTCTTCTTCAGCTTTGGATGTATCTTTGGCCATATCGTCTTCAAGATCGTCTTCCATGTCATCGGATGCTTCTTCGTCTTCCAGATTTTCAAAAGCAAGACCTGCATCTTCTTCCACATCTTCGTCTTCAAGTGGAACCGCATTTGTTAAAGCGTCATCCTCTAAGCCGACTATTGCATCCAGTTCGGATTCGTCGTCGAACTCTGAAGCGATATCGTCGATCATTGATGTTTGAGTCATCGCCGATGTATTTACACGGGCAGATTTTTTAGCCGATTTCTTAGGAGCCGACTTTTTCGCGGCCTTTGCCGGTGCTTTTACAGCTTTTTTCGTCGTCTTTTTTGCTACCTTACTTGCCGCTTTTTTAGGGGCTGCCTTTTTCGCAGCTTTTTTAGTAACTTTCTTTGCAGATATTTTTTTTGTCGCCTTTTTAGGAGCCGCTTTTTTTACTGCTTTAGTTTTCTTTTTCTTAACTGCCGGTTTCTTTTTTTTAGCCATAATATTTCCTTCGTTAGTTTAACTTCAACAGATTAGCGATGTTTGAAATTGTCGGCAAGTCTTAGCCAATACTTTATGTGAATAGTTAAAGACAAAAGTCTTAATCAATAATTGGCTCTGTGCGAAAATGAAAAAACCCCGGTTTTTTTTCCGGGGTCTGTTCTTTTACCGTTTCTTAACGTTTAGGACTATCCAAGTAACTTAAGTGCTAACTGGCTGGTCTGATTGGCCTGAGCTAATGTCGCGGTACCGGCCTGCAAAAGCACCGAGTTTCGGGCCATTTCCGAAGATGTCGAAGCGATGTCTGTATCACGGATTCGTGAGTTCGCAGCTGCCAGATTTTCTTCGGTAACGGCAAGGGTATCAACAGTTGAAGTTAACCGATTCTGTAAGGCACCAATATTGGCTCTCATTCCGTTAACGGTACCTTGAGCTTCGTCTAGGATCGAAAGTGAGGCTCGGGCGCCCTCTTTAGTTGTAAAATCAAGACCATCAACTCCGAGTGAACCTGTCGTCGCCACATTTTGCGCCGAATCAAATGAAATCACGTCATTTAGTGAAGAATTGATACCGATCTGAAAGTCAAAAACCGGGGTTGTTCCATCAAGTAAATTGTTCGAGTTCCAGCTTGTAGTGCTCGCAATTCGATCAATCTCGCTCTTTAGCTGAATGACCTCATTGTTGATAAATCCGCGTTCTCTGTCGCCCACCGTGTCTGAAGAGGCCTGCATACCCAGTTCCCGCAATCGGGTTGTGATATTTGAAATTTCATTTAAACCGCCCTCTGCGGTCTGAACCAATGAAATACCGTCATTCGCATTCCGACGCGCCTGAACCGAAGATCTGAGTTGCGCTTTCATATTTTCCGAGATTGCCAAACCTGCTGCGTCGTCTGCAGATTTATTGATGCGGTATCCGCTTGATAACTGTGCCATTGAATTCTGAATGTTTCTTTGGCTATTGACCAGATGTCGTTGTGTATTAATCGCTGCTACGTTTGTTGTAATTCTCATTCCCATTTTAAACTCCGTTTTTATTTTTTAAATTATTAATATTTTCATTTTCGTTCCTCCGTGAGTTGTTTTTCTTTTACTATGGCATCCGAGCCAAATGTTTTTCTAATTCAGTCTTCCTTAATTTTCTTAATCGTCCTTAAAATCTTCCTTGAGAACTCCCTTCAATGTGAATGCGAGCATCACAGCTCTGGGACATCCTGCCCCATCGTTATTCGTATAACTACTTTTCGGGGTCTGCAGGGTTTTCTTGACAGGACACAAGGATAGAAAATTGATTTTCTACTAGCAGAAGTGAAATTCTAGATCATGCTTCAGTCGTGGTTTTCCAGACACTGGTCACGTCTTAATTCGTCAGTCGAGTCTTGATCTAGTCAATTTCTTGAAGGCGACAAAGTGCGATTTTTCCAGAGAGATTGTAAGAAATAATCTGATTTCTTTTCAGATGTTGTTCAGTCGGCAGGCCTAACGTACAGGTCTCGTTAGAGGCCTTGAAGTGCGTACAGTCTTCGCATGAATAGGGCAATTTGTACGAGTTGTATGAGGCCGGGTTGATACCGTCCTTTTTAATCGAAGACCTTATTCGTTTTGAGCCTTTTTCTTTCTTTTCTGACTTAGGAAGCATTGACAAATTATACACATAACTCATGTTTAATATAGGAGAAATGTCCTATGGCTGAAGACGTACAGAAAATGACTATTAAGAGCCAGGAAGCCATGCAGGCGGCGGCCAAATTGGCAGAAAACTCCAGGCACGGGGTCGTCGAGCCCGTGCACCTGCTGTCCGAACTGATCGAACAGGAAGGTGGTCTGGTGCCCCGTTTATTCGAAGAGGCGCAGATCAAGCCCAAAACTGTACTCACCTTGGTAGCCAAAGCATTTACGAAAATGGCAAAGCTCGGCTCTGCACCAGAGCAGGTCTTTGCAAGTAACCGGCTGCAGAAGATTTTTAAAGATGCCGAAAGCGAAGCTCGACTCAATAAAGACGAACTTATATCAACTGAACATTTTTTACTGGCCATGCTGAAATCCGGCGACTCTGAACTGAAAAACCTGTTTCGGGAAGCCAACATTCAACTGAACAGCATAACTGAGGCGCTTAAAAAAATTAAAGGAACCAAAAAAGTGACAAACGACAATCCTGAAAATCAATACGAGGTTCTCAAGAAGTATGCGCGCGATCTGACTGAACTTGCCTTAGCCGGAAAATTAGATCCGGTGATCGGCCGAGACGAAGAAATCAGAAGAGTTGTGCAGGTTTTGTCCAGGAGGACAAAAAATAATCCGGTGCTGATCGGCGAACCAGGTGTCGGTAAAACGGCAATTGCAGAAGGCTTGGCTCTCAGAATTATAACAAAAGACATCCCCGAAAATCTAATCGGTAAAAAATTGATGTCGCTCGACATGGGCGCACTTATAGCCGGCGCAAAATACCGCGGTGAGTTTGAAGACCGGCTTAAAGCCGTCATCAAAGAAGTAACTGAAAGTGCGGGTGAGATTATTCTTTTTATTGATGAATTACACACGCTCGTCGGCGCAGGAAAAGCCGACGGGGCAATGGACGCGGGGCAGTTACTCAAGCCCGCACTCGCGCGCGGCGACCTGAGGTGTATCGGCGCAACAACTCTGAAAGAGTACCGAATGCACATCGAAAAGGACGCCGCACTCGAGCGGCGCTTTCAGACCGTGTTGGTTGACGAGCCGACTGTTGACGAAACGATCACGATTCTCCGGGGTCTCAAAGAAAAATACGAAGTTCATCATGCCGTTCAAATTACCGATTCGGCCATTGTCGCGGCAGCAAAACTTTCACACCGATATATTACCAACCGCTTCCTTCCGGATAAAGCTATTGATTTAATTGACGAAGCGGCGAGCAAGCTCGCGATCGAAAACCGAAGTGTGCCGGAAGCAATTGATGAAATCGAGCGAAAAGTGCTAAGTCTAAAGATTGAACTAGAGGCGCTGAAAAAGGAAACGGATGCCCAATCGCAGGATCGTCGCGGAAAAATATCTGCCGAATTGGCAATTCTGACAAAAGAGCTGCAGGGGCAACGCGAGCAATGGCAGGCCGAACGGGGCCAGATCGACAACGTTAAAAAAATAAAAACCGAAATTGAAGACGTAAAGAATCTGATTTCCAAAGTGGAACGAGAAGCCCAGTTCGCAAAGGCGGCCGAGTTAAAATACGGCAGGCTGCCGGAACTTGAAAAAAAGTTAAAAACTCTCGAGGAAAGTATTAAAAACAACACATCGGCAATTCTGAAAGAAAAAGTTGATGCTGAGGATATCGCAGAAATTATTTCCCGCTGGACAAAAATACCGATTTCAAAAATGCTTGAAAGTGAATTGCAGAAACTGCTCAAGATGGAAGCCGAACTGAAAAAAAGAGTGATCGGTCAAGACCGCGCACTCGAGGTGATTTCGGATGCTATCCGCAGATCGCGGGCCGAAATTTCCGATCCGAACCGTCCGATGGGAAGTTTTATTTTTGTTGGACCGACCGGCGTTGGTAAGACCGAAACCGTTAAAGCGCTCGCTGATTTTTTATTTGATAACCCGCAGTCCATTGTGCGTATCGATATGAGCGAATACATGGAAAAGCACTCCGTGTCGCGCCTACTGGGTGCCCCTCCGGGCTACGTCGGTTTTGAAGAGGGTGGCCAACTGACTGAAGCGGTCAGGCGAAAACCTTATGCAGTTGTTCTGTTTGATGAAATTGAAAAGGCCCACCAGGATGTTTTTAACGTCTTGTTACAGGTTCTGGATGAGGGCCGCCTGACGGACAGTCAGGGCCGCACAATTGATTTTAAAAACACAATAATAGTGATGACATCTAATCTCGGCGCCGGCCAGGGGTCTGCCGCAATTCAGACGGCACTTCGCGCCGCCTTCAGGCCGGAATTTCTTAACCGAGTTGACGACGTTATCGAGTTCAACACACTCGAAATGCAGAATATGATTCATATAGTAAAAATTCAGCTTCAGGACGTTATCATGCGGTTGCGTGAAAAGCAGATTGAGATCGTTTTTTCGGATTCCGTCTGCAAATGGCTGGCTGAAAAGGGTTTCGATCCACAATTCGGGGCGCGACCTCTGAAAAGGTTGATCCAGAACGAAATTCTCAATCCGCTGGCAAAAAAAATTATTGCGCAGGAATTTAAAGACAAAACTGCAGTTCATGTTGATCTGGCAGGTAATGAGGTGGTATTTAAATAAGAATGAGAATTTTATTTTTTACGTTATTTTTTTTCGCAACAATTTTGCTTCAGGCCCAACACTTGGCTGTAAAAAAAGAATCTCCGTTTTTTGATTTCGACATTTCCGGTTCTTCCGGCAACTACAACGGCAAAACCTACACTGAGTTGCATCTCGGTATTAATATGAATTTTGCCGATTGGCTGGTCTGGCGAAATGCGGCCTTCAAAAGAGTGAGCCCGGGTGCCGAGTCTGATCTGACCGGCTTCGACTCAAGTTTGCGCTTTGTTCTGAATACGAAGGTGCAGGAGGCCGGAATTAAAATCTTTGCAGGGCCTGGCTATCGATGGGCTCAACCTTCGGAAAAAAATGCTTTATTCGGCGAAGCCGGCGCAGGAATACAGCTCGGACGCTTTGGTGCCTCCACAGGCTTGCGTTACCTTCGCTACGACAGAGCGCAGTCCAATTCAATCGGTGAAGTAACCAAACAGGAAGACGTAACTTATTTCATCACAATTGCGGGTGGAGCAGGCCTAAGTTTCTGATGCTTCATTACTTGAGTTTTTCGACCATTTGAACTTATATCAATTTCCAACGACTGCCGCGGCCTTTTCCTATTTGTAAAATAATTTTATCTTTTTTCATTTGTGTTAAAGTTTTTTTAGCGATTTCTCTGTCTAAAGTAGGGTTTAAATTAAGAATTGTAGATATTTTAAACTCTCCGACTTGCTCAAGAATGCTTTGTCGAATTAAGTTAGTTTTAGTTCCACCTATAGGTGATAATTCTACCCGTTCCTTTAACTCTTGATAGCCTGATTTAATATGCGAAAGAAAAAAAGACCACCAAGGAAATAAATCATGGCTGCTTTCGTGCCAATGAAAAGAAGATTTTTTCAAAGCCTCATAATAATCTGATTTTGAATCTTCAATTATGCGTTCTAAAATTACCCATTTATTACCCATTTAGCAAGACGTATTACCCATTTTAAGGTAGGTCGATTTATTCTGATACAGCGGTCTATGTCGCATTATCGAGCCTTACCTGTGGAAAATTGTAAGGTTGCAAAGTTTCGTCGTTTCTAAACTCGAGAATTCGTGGCGGTTTACATGCGGAAAACCGTATCCCTGCTGCGCTTGATTTTTTTTCGCAGGCACGATTTGTGTTCTCTATTTAGAGTGTGGGCCAAGACCCCGTGATATATTGTCAGATCTACTCGCGGCCGAGGTACAAAGGCCACAAGTGTTTCGATGGACTCTGGTTGTGTCATCTTAATCGCGATGAATACCCTGTCGATACTTCAGTGATCCATACTCAAACTATCAAATGGGATCGAGTGGCCAAGAGGCATGGTTTATATCGAAAATAAGTTACCGCCTAGGGTTTGGTTTTGAGTGTCGAATTTATCAACAGTTGCAAATTTTTTTCATTCGAAACTTAATTTAATGAATAAATAAAAATTTTCATATATATCATATTAATTTAGATTCCTAAGGGGGCACATTTGTGAAAATGTTTTTTTTAATTTTTTCTTCAATGTTTTTGTTTCAATCCCTATTGGCCACGGATCTTTCAAATGGTTATGTTGAAACAAACCAACAGCTAACTAAATCAGTTTTATTCTCTGTTAATCATCCTAATCATCTTTGGGTTGACGCTGTGGCTCCGAGGGTCGTACATAATATTGGTGGCGGCAGTGGAGCTATTATTGGGATCAACAGCAAGGGGCTTGCCGTTGTTTTTTCGGCTCAGCATGTTTTTATGGATTGGCCTCAAAATTTAAAGGACGGGATTAAGGCGAGACTTTATATGCAAGGCTCTCAGTTATCGGGAGACGGCTTTTTTCGAGCCTACTATGGTTCTGAGCCAGGCTTCGCACACCCAAACCTGGTGAATGTGGGCTACCGCCTTTATCTTCCTGCTGTCGCGCTTGGGAATCTTGATCCAAAAAATACTTCAGGAGGCGGGTTATTAGGAAACATTCCTCCATCTGCGGATTTTGCAATTCTTCTACTTTCTGGAAGAAAGGTTGCGCCGAACGAATTTCTGCAGACTGTTGTAACAGACCCAATTTCTTTACCCCATAGTCCTCACGGTATTTTAAGGCAGCGTGATCGAATTGCTCTACCTCAGAATGGTCAAATGGCACTTGCTATAGGATTTCCGATCGAAAATGCACGCCAGCAGTCCTATACAATAGCTCAAATTGTTACAGGAGAAAAGGCAAAGTCACTTTATAACGGAATGAAAAATGAAGATTTGAATAATGCTAAAGTTCTCTTTAATCCCGATATAGAATTTCTTATGATGGGTAAAGCATCTTCCGGTATGAGTGGCGGTGGAGTATTTGACATTTCAGGTCGCTATCTTGGAGTTATGGTTCGGGGTGGTATTTTTATCAACGGTCAATACTACATTCGAGTAGTAAAGGCTCAATGGATTTTAGAACACCTGAAACAAATGTCATCAGAATTACCGCAAGAGCAGAGATTGGAATTTGATTCCCTTATCCAATAGGCAGATGGAGATTACCAAGGCGCTCAACGAGTGGTGTTATATGCTCTGTCTAGTTGGCAATGCACCGAACTAGAATATCTTCGGCTATGACCACTAGAGCGGTACCGTTGTTAGTAGTTCCTGGAGTTGGCGCAAGGTATTGGCCAAAATTACCTGTTTGACCATTAAATATATAACTGAATCTCATTATTCCTGGGTCTAAATTTAAAGACGTCCAAAAAGAATTTTTCCCAATTAGGCCTTCGGGCTGCAGGTAGCCGGCTTTATTATAATAAAAACTGTCTACTTTATTATTATCATTTCTTGCGCTTATTAAAGAATGTGTATCCAATATTGTCTCTGAAATTCCAGTAGCTCCCATGCTCATTGCTAATAGGGCGTACTCTCGTGCACTAGGTAGCCGCATGCCTTGAGATGCGCAGTAGGCGGTCGCTTGGTAGCGCCCCATAAGACACATGTCCCTGTCTTGATTTTCCGAGCAGTATTTTTCAGATATTAAATCTTTTTTTACAACATTTCCAAAAAGACTTTGAATAGATTCTATTTGAATCTGTTGAATTTTTTCATCCACCTGCTGACGAAGTTGTTCACATTCTTTTAACGTATAACATAAATCAAATGCGTAACTGTTTGAATTAACTAAACTCATGCTCAAAATAGAAATCAGAGACAACAACTTTGACATAAATATTTACCCCTTAGAAAAAGTAATCATACAGCGTGGATATAGAAATTTAAACTGTTTCTCATACGTATTTTAATATTCAATAGGTTTTTGAAATTATTACATCTTTGGGGAAAGGAAGAATAAAAGCCACATTTGATCCTTCAGTAAGCATGAGTCGCCCGGCCTTGGTTTCAATCCAGTTGAGAAAAAAAGATTAAGATAAGGATGAGATTACTATTTTTGAAAAACGCTTTTGCGAAAGAAATTATGTACGCTTTGAATCGACTAAAAAAATATTTGGCCTGTTTAGGTAGCCCTGCATCCATTGCGAGATCTCTGCAAAAAACAACAAATCTTTTAAGCCTGCTATTATAGAAAAAAAGCGCGTAGGCTTTCTCGTTAAATACTAAACGGCCTTATCAAATACGCCCCAGAGACGTTCGATGTCTTCTTTTAAAAGACGCGCAAGAAATGTTGTGTACTGCATCCCCTGAGCTTCCGCTAGTTTTTTGACTTTTTCGATCGTTACAGAATCTAGACGCATATTAACCTGCCTTGATGCTATAAGCGGCACCTTTTTTTTCCGACTAGCTGCCGCCGTGATTTTCTCAATCTGATCAGCGGTAAGTGATTCTAGTTTTGTTTTACGTGCTGTCATATTCTATTTCCCCTTATTTTTTTTGATCTTCGATACGCATTAATAACACCAAGAACTTCAAGTCTATCGCCTTCAAACAACCAAATAATTCGATAAATTTTCCCGTTCGATCATTTCCTACCACTTCAAGATGATAATCCGTAGGTTTTTTGCTCAAAACAAGCTCTGATGCTATATAGAGATATAGCTAAATAAATATATTAATAAATAAAATTTCAAAATACAAACAGTTCCGTATTGATATTTGCGTTGCTTCGGCATCCTAGTATTTACACGAAAACCTAACATTGGAACAAGTTCTTTTTTAGTTCTAGCGGTGTGCATAGATTTTCGCATGGTGGAGAATTGCGCTAAAAAAAGCTGTGCCGCGGACGTCGCACGCCTTCAGCCAAATATCCCTTGCATGCGGTTTTTAAAATGGCACGAGTTTGTTTACGGCATAAAAGCTTGCGTGCGCCGCAGAGTTTTAAACTGGTGCTTAAATAATTGAAAAATACGCCAAGCACTTTGCGGTTAAAATTGAACAGCTCTCCATGCAGAATGGCTCATTTTCATTTACAAACAGTAGGATGACCGATACGCCCCACAATATGCGGGTCAAGTAGCAAGCCTTTGGAAGTACCGGCCTTTTTCAAGATGGGTGCGGGGCTGGCAGGGGTTACGCATATGACCTGCAAGGCAGATCTATATTGAAAAGGAAGAAGTTCATTCGAGGTGTTTTTGCCTCTCAATCCCGATGTTGGACGTCGGCATATAGCGGCATTCGAAACTCGGATTTATGTTAATTTACCAATGAATAAACTTCATCTTCGACGCCGCGAACCAACGTCCAACATCGGGATTGAGAGGGGTCTTGCAAGATCAAATTCTCTAACATTTTTTGTAAGTTTTGCTTGCTGGAGCGGTTCACAGGTCATATGCGTAACCCCTGCGGGGCTGGACAGCCTACAAAACTGTAAAAAACTAAATTCAGCTCAATGAGAAATCAGACTTGGGTTAAATTAAATAGCAGAAAAAAAGCTTAAGGGTTTGTCAACAGCAGATCGTGCAGTTCTAATGGCGGTGGGCCTTGCAAAAGTGTCACACCTACCTACAAAACGAACAAAAAACATTAAGACAGCGAAAGTCCCCAAATAAAAATCCGAAATTAATTGGCGTTCAAATTTTACCATAATGCTTCGCGCCAAAGGCCACATTATACAGTGGCCTGTGATAGATATTACCAATCATGAGCATTAGTCCCATCGAAGAGATT
>JANPPN010000038.1:0-5556 GCA_031428535.1 Bdellovibrio sp.
TTTGCCTGCAGCCAGACCATCGGCTTTGAGAATATACGGTGCGGTATATTTTTCTGCAGCCGCCAACGTTTCCGCGACTGTGCTGACGAGATCGGCGGCGGCGGTCGGCACACCGGCTTCCTGCATAAACGATTTAGCAAAAATTTTTGACCCTTCAAGCTTGGCTGCTGCCTTTGAAGGACCAAAAACCGAGATTTTATTAATGCGCAGAGAGTCGGCGAGGCCGTCGACCAGCGGCTCTTCGGGGCCGATGAAAACGAAGTCTATTTTTTTTTCAGAACAGAAACCCACAACTGCCGGGTGATTTTTAATTTCAAGGTTTACGTTGGTGGCGAGTTCTGCAATTCCGGCATTTCCGGGGCTGCAATAAATGGTATTTACTTTTGTTGATCGCCCCAGACTTTTTATTATGGCGTGTTCGCGTCCGCCAGAACCAATGACGAGAATGTTCATTTCAGCTCCTAAATCAGCTTGCTATCTTGATGACTTATTCTTAACCTACTACCTATGGAAAAAATAGTATTTATATCTGGCAAAAGAACAGCATTCGGAGCTTTCGGTGGCGTATTGAAAGATATTTCAGCAACAGATTTAACAGTTGCCGCCGGGCTTGGTACAATTCAGGCGGCGGAGGTTAATCCTGCGGATATCGGTCAGGTGATAATCGGTAATGTTGTGCAGAGCGGAGCCGATGCGGCTTATCTCGCGCGCCACGCCGGTTTAAAATTGAATGTACCGGTCAATGTGGGCGCTTATATTGTGAACAGACTTTGTGGCTCGGGATTTCAGTCTTGGATAAATGCAGCAGATATGATTTTGGCGGGCGATGCCGGTTGCGTGCTTGCGGGTGGCGTTGAGCAAATGTCGCAGATTCCATATGTAAATCGCAAAGTGCGCTTTGATGGGCTGCGCATGGGGAATTTTGAATTTGAAGATGCCATGACTTCAGCCCTGACCGATTCTTATGCCGGCATTCCGATGGCAATTACGGCCGAGAATCTCGGTGCGCAATACGACATTACCAGACAGGCGTGTGACGAGTATGCCATAAAAACCCAGCAGAAATACAAAGCGGCTTTAGAAAAGAATTATTTCGCGGCCGAAATTGCTGCAGTTAAAGTCGTAACCAAAAAAGCTGAACTGATGGTTGATAAAGACGAACATCCTAAACCGGAATCAACTCTGGAAAAAATTTCCACCTTAAAATCCTTATTCAAAAAAGACGGTCTGGTAACCGCAGCAACGGCTTCCGGAATTGTTGACGGGGCCGCGTGCTCGTTGCTCGCAAGTGAGAGTTTTGCGAAAGCCAAAGGGTTAAAACCGATGGCACGTGTTATTTCGTGGGCGGCGGTGGGTTGTGATCCGAAGATCATGGGCATTGGCCCGGCACCTGCGGCCAGAAGAGCTCTTGAAAAAGCCGGAATGAAACTGGATCAAATGGATTTAGTTGAAGTGAACGAGGCCTTTGCTGCGCAGTATTTGTCTGTTGAAAAAGAATTGCAGCTCGATCCTGCGCGCACGAATGTAAACGGTGGTGCGATCGCGGTGGGGCACCCGTTGGGGGCGTCAGGCACGCGGATTATGAATCATCTTGTTTATGAGTTGCATCGTCGTCAGGGTCGATACGCTCTGGGTACTGCATGTATCGGCGGCGGCCAGGGCATTGCTATAATTATTGAGAGGATTTAAATTGCTGCAACAAAGACTCGTTATCATATTTATTATCAGTGCCGGATTTGTATCAAATGCGCAGATTTTTTTTCCGATGGCATTCTGGAAAGATAATACCCGTTGTATTCCGGCTACGGTTACTTTTAACACAAATGGACAATTTACTCTGCCAAAATCCTGCGTTAATTTGACGGTTAAAGCCTGGGGCGGTGGCGGCGGCGGCGGTGGTCCGAATAAATCCGGCAACGGCGGCGGTGGTGGTTACGCTGTAAAAATTCTGACCGGCGGAATCGGGTCAATGGAAACCTTTACTTATACAATTGGCCTTGGTGGCACCCGTGGTGGAACGGGCAGTGGTGCGGGCGGAGCAGCTTCAACTGTTGGCGGAGCCGGCGGAGCGGTAGTCTTTAATGGATCCGATGGTGGCGGTGCAAGCACAGGTGGAGCCGGCGGCTTACCCAACTTAGCAGCTGGCGCCGGTGGTGCCGGCAAGAATGGTGGCGGCGGTGGCGGCGGTGGCGGCGGACCAACCAATGAGTTGGGCGGCGGTGGCGGCGGAACTACTTTGGTCGTTCGCGATACGGGTTCGATAAATTTAGTTGAAGCCGGTGGCGGCGGCGGCGGCGGCAGCGGTGGAAATGCAGGCGGCGGTGATGGCGGTAACGGCGGAGGAGGATGTTCTGTGGTTGGCTCAAATGGAATAGCTAGCGGAACAAAGGGCGGTGGTGGCGGCGGCGGCGCCTGCATTTGCGCATCTTCGTGTGATTCAACAGCGGCAGGATCTGGTATGACTGCCGGAAATGCGGCCGAAGCGTTGGGCTCAGCAAGTGGCGGATCAAAGGATGCAACGACCGCAAGTGGCGATGGCACAAAGGGTCGAGTTACATTTATTTACGACTAAATATCTAAAATTACTAATGAAGATTATATTTTCTAATGTTTCTTAAACAGTACCTTGTACTAACCAGTACTGTGCGGTATATACTATAAGCATGAATACACAGTTTAATAAGGGCGTTATCGAGATGTGTGTTTTGGCCTTAGTTAGCCGGCGCGATTTTTATGGCTACGAATTGGTTGAAACGATTTCTCAAAAAATAGAAATATCTGAAGGCACCATCTATCCGATTCTGCGACGGCTTACGATTGAAAAGTATTTCGAGACGTACTTGAAAGAATCGAACGAAGGCCCGCCGCGGAAGTATTACAAAATGACAGTTCTTGGAAAACAGCAGACAGAAAAATTAGTTTCTGAATGGTCAATATTTTCAGAAGACGTAAATTATATTTTAAAGGGTGGAAAAAAATAATGAAAAGACACGACTTCATCAAAAATCTGCGCAATGAGCTGTTCGGAATTCCAATGGTCGATATTGAAGACATCATTCGCGATCAGGAAGAAATGATCAACGATGCACTAAAGGCCGGGCGTACGGAGGAATCAATTATACAGTCTTTCGGCGACCCAAAAGAATTGGCCCGAAGTTTAAAAGCTGAAATAAAAATTGAAAAAGCAAATGATGAAAAAAAACTGGGTAAGCAGGTTCGCGGCGTGTTTGGCGCCGTGGGTGCGCTGTTGGTGCTGGCGCCTTTTAATCTGATTTTCGTCTTAGGTCCTTTTCTGGCGGTGTTAGGAGTGACGTTTGCAGGGTGGACTCTCGCCGTCGGAATGGGTGGGGTTGCTGTTTTGTTGCTAGGAGCTTTTTTGCTTGAATTTCTATTTATCGGCGCCGCTTTGACGGTTCAGCTTTCAACTTTTTTTACCTTTCTGGGTTGTATCGGGTTGGCGGCACTTTTTATTTTAGGAATGTACTCCGCTACTAAAGTCGTCTTCAAACTGACTCTATCCTACCTGAAATGGAACCTTAACTTCATTCAAAATCAAGCACGGACGGGTGTCTAATATGAAAAGCAACTGGATTGTCAGATTGGTGCTATTTACGATAGTATGTTTCGGGCTAGCAGGAGTCTTTGCTAAAATGGCGGGAGATGAAAAAATCGCCGACTATTGGCAGAAGGTTGCAGATAAACTTACCAACCAGGGAAATTACGTTTCAATATTTACGCAGAAAGATATCCCTTCCGAAAATCTGAATACGCTGAACATTTCCGGAACTGAGCACGACGTCAGATTTGAAAAATCAAAGGACGCGGATTTCCATTTTTCTTATTACAAGAAAAATGACGATGCCAAAATCGATTTTTTTAAAATTGAAGGTTCTGCACTTTCGATTGATCTCAAAAAATTGAATTTGCCGAAAAATCAGTTCAAAATAAATTTTAATTTCAAAAGTGATGAAAATCCCAGCGGTTTTATTGCACGGGACGTAGACCAAGCCTCGGTTGTGATCCAGGTGCCAGAGAAGATAAAAAATCTGAAAGTTGAAACAGTCAGCGGAGAAATTAAATCTAACTCATTGAATTTTGATGAAGCGATTGTCAGTTCTGTAAGCGGAAATCTAAAACTGCAAGGTGAATTCAAATCCCTAAATCTTTCGACAGTGTCTGGAGACATCAAATTGGAATCCGGAAACGCCGAACCCGAAGCCAAGATAGAAACAGTTTCGGGAGATATCAAAATAAGTTTTGATCGCCAACCGGGATTCAAGCTGACCTTCAGTACGACCAGTGGCGATGTTGAAATTGCCAAGATAATCGGTGGTGGCGAATTCGAAGGTGATGTGAAAGATTTAAAGATTGGTTCGGTTGCGGGAAATCTTGTTATCAGCACAGTATCCGGTGATCTTCGCATTGAAAAAATCGATGGCACCAAGTAATGGTTAAGACGATAGTTTACGTTGTTATGTTAATTCGACACCAGAGATCCTAAGGTTCCCTAGATCAAATATATAAGCTTTGGATTTAGACGTCGCCGAATCGCTCAAAATCCATAATATCAGTCTTTATAGCCAGTAACCTAAAATTTACTGTACTAATATCTGATATTATGTAATATTAAATATTAGTTATGCGCAGGATTTTTTACCAAACCCATCTTTTCTCTAAAAAACTTGATTCACGCGGCGGTAACAATTTGCTGCTAAGAATTGAAGAAGAGATTTTAAAAAATCCAGAAGCTGGTGCCACCGTTGCTGGTACTGGTGGAATCCGAAAGCTTCGTATTGAAGACCTTGAAAGAAAAAAGGGTAAACGCGGCGGGTTTCGAGTTTTGTATTTAGACCTGCCGGATTGTCAGGAAACTTTTTTGATTACGTTTTATGGAAAAGATGAAGCAGACGACCTTTCTGCTCAGGGTAAAAAAGCTATTAGCCAAATCGCCGCTGCAATTAAGGCTGAAGAATAAAAGACTTATAACGAATTGGAGTAAATTATGGCTACAAAAAAATCATCAGTTGAACAAGAGCTTATTGATGGACTTAACGAAGTTTTAGGTCACAAACGTCGTAAAAAAAAGCTGACTGGTCGCATACGTGAAATTCCTGATCCGGCTCCTGAATTGACAGCCAAAGAAATTAAAAAATTTCGTGAAAAAACCTTAGCCATGAGCCAAACAGAATTTGCAGCCCTTTTAAATATAAAAGTTCCAACTGTTCGTGCTTGGGAGCAAGGTCATAACGTGCCATCAGGTGCTGCAGCACGCTTGATAGAAGCTCTTAAAAAAGACCCCACATTAATTGAAAAGCTAATTGCTTAAAACCCCATTAAACGGTGTTGGAACAAGAAATTTGATCAGCCACAACGATGTGGGGCACATTCCGGCAAGGAAGCAAACGTTTATTTAACTAGAACTCATCTCAAAAATACCAATTGATTTATTTGCATAGAATTGTTTTAATTTTTGCATGCAAATAGAACTCACGGACGAGCAATGGAAGCATATCAATAAATTTATCCCGCAGCGGAAAAGATCCAAAGACGGGAAGG
>JANPPN010000039.1:0-16163 GCA_031428535.1 Bdellovibrio sp.
AAGAAGTTTAGTATAATTTCAGGGCTCAAACATAAGTCTCTCTTGAGTGAAATAGCGTTTTTGTTAGTTCTTCTGAGGTGGCAACCATATCCGTGGAGGAATTAATGGGAAAAAAAATATACGTAGGTAACTTATCATACAACATGGACGATCAAGCTTTAGGCGATATCTTCGCAGCTTTCGGAACTGTTGAATCTGCAAAGATCATCACTGATCGTGAAACAGGTCGCAGCAAAGGTTTTGCTTTTGTTGAAATGGCTACTGATTCAGATGCAGCAACTGCAATTGAAAAATTAAATGGTACTGACCAATTAGGTCGTGCAATGAATGTTTCTGAAGCTAAACCAATGGCTCCTCGCGAAAATCGCGGCGGTGGCGGATTCGGTGGCGGCGGCGGCGGCGGCGGACGTAACCGTTACTAATTTCTTAATCTAAATAAGAAACACCAAAAGCCCTGGTAGAAATACCGGGGCTTTTTTTTAGCAAAAATAGAGGACTCGCCGCCTTTTATCCAGTTTTTTAAAAAAAAATAAAACCCGGTTGATTTCAACTAATTTACATATTATATACATATATAAGTAATGTGTAAATAAATTATCACTGCAGAGGGGTTTGCATGAAGTCAGTCATCAGTTCGCAAGGGTTCATTTCAAGAAAACGTAATTATTTCGACAAGTTAAATCTAGTTATATGGTTCTTCCAGCTTCTCATCAGTTATGTGGTGGCACTTAGTTAAAACTTTTGTTAGAGCCATCGCTAGACCCAATCTACAACATCCGCGCTCGTTATGTTATTTTAAGTTTGCCGATGAAAACAATAATCATAGATCACGATGACTCCTTTACATTTAACCTGCAGCATTGGCTTGCGCCGATCTGTACCGAAATCATGGTCATCAATCATCGTGAATTACAAAAGAGTATGTGGGCAAATTTAGTCGTACTTTCGCCGGGGCCGAAGACGCCGGCCGATTATCCCCATGTTATTGATTTTGTAAAAAATCTTTCTGAGCGTACGGCAGTTTACGGCGTCTGTTTGGGGCTGCAGATGTTGGTGCACGCAAGCGGTGGAAAAATCGGCCCTTATACGCCGCCTTTACACGGTAAAAAGTCGAAGCTTGAAGTTATCGAGCCTCAGTATGATTTCCTGCAGGATGCAATCGTTGCGCGTTATCATTCGCTCTATTGTTCAGACTACAATCCGGAACATTTCAAAACGTTGGCGCTTGCACAAGATGATAAAATTCCGATGTGGCTGAAACATAATAAAAAAAAGTGGATGGGGGTGCAATTTCATCCGGAATCGTTTCTGACAGCTAACGCCGATTTGCATCTGAAGGCTGTCAGTGATTGGTTGGCCACGTGAAACCATTGATCTGTTTCTATCTGGATGACCAGTACATTTACAGTAACAATTACGTTTTACACACCTGCAAACCTGAACAAAGCGTTACCGAATTTTTAACTTCGGTGGAAGCTGCATTCAGAAAAGAACTAAAAATTATACAGGTTAATTTTGAATTTGAAAACGCAGCACTTTTCAACGACAAAATCGAGCTATACGAATCGGATAAAGCTTCGGTGTTTGTATTGAATCAGCACGAAATAATGACCGAAAAACAACTCTTCCTGAAAATACCCAGCACCCTGACAACGTTGATGCATCAGTTCTCGCCGCTCGAAACCAAAGAGATGTTCATCGAAAAAATACAGATCATCAAAAAAGAAATAGCCGAGGGGCGCCTGTATCAAGTTAATTTAACTGCGCCGCTGGTGAGCGAAACGAATTACACCGCAGAAAAAATATTTAAAAATTACTTTGAAAAATTCGGCGGGTCTTATAAGGCGCTGCTGCCTTTACCGAATTATGATCTCATCAGCTTTTCGCCCGAACTGTTTTTGAAAAAGAATCAGCAGAAACTGAAGACGCAACCGATAAAGGGAAGCCTGCCGCAATCTTCTGATTTTGAGAAAGATCTCCTGAAGAATGAAAAGGAAGAAGCCGAACTATCCATGATTGTAGACCTGCTCCGCAACGACCTTAACCGGCTCGAAGACGAGTATTCTGCCAAGGTGAATGTTCACCGCGCAGCTCTTAAACTCAGTTATATTCAGCATACCTATTCAGAAATCGAAATTGATACCTTTAAAAGCCTGCCTCAGATTCTGGAAGCCACACTGCCCGGCGGTTCGATTTCAGGCTGCCCGAAGCTGGAAAGTCTGCAGGTTATAGCAGAACAGGAACTGTATAAACGCCAGGCTTACGCCGGCACACTGGGTTGGTGGAAAGATGGAAATTTCTGTCTGAATATGACCATTCGCACATTTATGAAATTCAAAAACCAACTTTTTTATCACGCGGGATGCGGTATTGTTTATGATTCAGACCCTGAAAAAGAGTGGGACGAATTCATTACTAAAACCGGTGCGCTGAATGTTAAACGCTAATATTCTCGATACATTTATTTTCAGCAATTCTGAAATCAAATATAAAAAATATCATTGCGCCCGAACTCTTGAAGCCTTTCGATTTCTGAACATTAATCTCGATAAAGAAATCATCGCCTGTTACGATGAAATCGAAAAACAGTACTCAGAAAGTGTAAGTAGCGGCGAATGCCTGCGTTTGGTTTTTTCAGTAACGCAACCGCCGGAGTATTCAGTTACAGTTCGAAAGCTTGAAGCACTCAACAGCGAAGTAAAACTGAACGTCGTTAGCCTTGAAGCTCCGCCTGGGCCCGACCGGGCTTTTAAATGGGAAAACCGGCAAACGTGGGATCTTCTGGCAAAAAACCGGCCGGCCGCAGTTGATGACACTCTGGTTCTGAATTCGGGCCTGCTTGTTGAAACCAGCCGTTTTAATATTTTTTGCCAGGATGCCACTTCTAATTTAATTCTTACACCCGAGCTTAGCACCGGCTGCCTCAATGGAGTTTTCCGCCGTTTTACAATCGACTCCGGATTTTTAACATTACCCGGTTCCGAAAAAATAAAGGTGATCGAGAAAAACATTAGCTTTAAAGAAATTCACAATTATAAAATTTTTGTGGGCAACTCGATCCGAGGTCTACGACCGGCATCATTAATGAATGAAACGACTTAGAAACCCATTTTTTTCATGAGGTTATCGATTTCATTTTGCTCGAGGCTTTTTCCACCGGTGCCGGACGAACCCACGCTTGCGCGATATTCGCTGCTGAATTTATTAGAGACCCACCGCAAGCGATCTAAAAAAGTGCTGGAAATCGCAGCCTTCAGTTCTTCAGGACTTTTATCGAGATTATCGAGCAGGCTTTCGAGATTCTCGGTTGCGTCCTGAAGCAAGGCTACGCATATATCATAAAATTGTTCGTTATTATTTATCTGGGAAGCCTTATAGCCGACGGTTTTGCAGAGTGCTGCGTAATCCGATACGAGATTTACCGCATGTCCGGGTGAGGCCATTACTGCAATACTTTTTGCGCCACCCATAATTCGATCAACATAGTTGCCATAGTCTTTGAGCTTTTGGGCTTGAACCATTTCGCCCTCGACCTTCTCCAGTACGTCGGTAGACATTTTGATAATAGTCTTTGATTCAATTATAAATTCATTTAAAATTTCAGTACTGAGCATTATAACAGGATTTTAACAATCATCCCGGAGGAGGGCAATGAATTATATCTCAATCCGCGTTGCCACCCTTCGTGGCGACCAGAAAATCGGCTTCAATGCTTACATTAAAATCAACGACAAGATGGTGCTCTATCTGAAAAAAGGCGATTCCTTCGAGGGCAACCGCCTAAAAAAACTGAAAGACAAAAAACTCCGGAAAATGTTCATTATTACGGACGAAGAAGCCAACTACATTGATTATCTCGACAAGAATATCAATATTGCTTACGACAACAAGTCGAATGTTAATATCCAGACCCGTGTAGAAATAATTCAGGGTGATCAGCAATCCAAAACCGAAGACGTTTTCGAAGACATCGACAACGTGCAATCCTACAATCTTGCCAAGGAAGCCGCCGGAAAATATGTGGATTTTATTCTCAGTAATGATCAGGCCCTCAGTTCGATCATGAACATAACTAATGTTGAACATTCCGTCGATCAGAAGATTTCCCATCATAGTATTGCCGTTGCAACTCTGGCTATAGCCTTGGCCAACAAACTCGGAATTACAGACTCGAAACAAACGCAGTTGCTGACCATGGGAGCTTTGCTCCACGATTTCGGGCATTTCGAAAGTACGATCGACTACACCAAGGCAGTCAAAAAAATGCGACCGCTCGAAGTTTCGTTTTATATAGGGCATCCTGCCACTGGTGCACAGAAAGTTCGAAACAAAGAACATTTCGATGAAGCCGTTATTAACATCATCGAACAGCACGAAGAGATGATCGACGGCTCGGGGCCCGGCAAGCTCCTCGAAAAGCAAACGGATCCTCTGGCCCTGATTGTTTCATCCTGCAACGCCATCGACCGCCTGATGACTTACCAAGGCGTGAATAAAAATGATGTCGTAATCGTTTCCCAGATGGAAGCACCCGGAACTCACCCGGAGGCTCATTATAAATTTCTTGAAGAAATTCTTAAAAATTCCTGAACTTGTACGGCCACTGCCCAATTTAAATGGCCGTAACAACAGTTTGCATCCGAACCTGCTCTTCAGGATTCATGTCGATGGTGAACGGCACGAATTTACTGCTGACCATGGCGTGAACCTTGTTGGCCAATACTGTGCGGTCTTCATCAGGAGTTGAATGCACAAGTGGTAAGAACTCGATTTCGCAGGTCAGTGAATTGAGCTTCAACGATTTCCAGATTGCGGAAATAAAACTTTGATCGCCGTACCAGCAGACCGAATCGCGATCATCAAAGCGAACCGGATTTCCGTTGACGCTTCGATAGTTGAAGACAAACGGGCGTATCGGTTTTCCGGCAAGTCCTGCAGATGTAATGAGGGTTTTTTTAAACGGCAAAACCTGCTCGCCATTTGAAGCAACAGATTCGGCGTAAAGCATAACTCTGAAACCCTGCTTCAAAACCGAAACGATATCTTTTAATTCGTCCTGAATACCGAGGCGATTTTTACGATCGACATAGGCACAGCCGCCAAGGTCGCAGATCTGGCCCAGAAACGGAGTTTGTTTCATTTCCATCGACGTAATGAAAACTCCGTGGGTTAAAGCAATTAAACAAACGATGTCGATAAAACCGAGATGATTACCGACAATCAGCGATCCTTCGTTTTCAGGAATACTCTGATTGCAGATCAGTTTAATGTTGAATGCGCGCAAAATCCATTTTGCGGTAATTTGACCGTTTTTCGTCAGTTTATTGCGGCGCTGAACAGGGTCAGAAGTTGTCAGGTAATTGTAAATGGCACAAATGAAGTAAATTGAAATAACCGTAACAAATTTAAAAACCCTGAAGGCTGCACGCGTAGCGGTAAGAATCTTATTTATGGAATTCATTCCATTAGTCTAAAATCAAAGACGCTGCTTTGTAAAGTCTATCAAACACGCTTTCCCACAATTCTCCGCTGTGGGCCGGTGTCTGAATAAAGCACAGGGCATCGGGTGAACGCAGACTTGCCGCTCGGAGCTGCGAGTAAACTTCGCGTGCGGCCTGAGCCGGATCGGGTGCTAGTTTCAGAAATTCGATTTTTTTGATAACTGACTTTGGTTTAATAATCTTTACGCCTTCAATAATATCAGGCAGTTCGGCCAGCCGCTGATTAAGTAACACAGTCAGTTCAGACAGTTTCAGCGTGGAATTCCGGCAAACAATAAATGGTATACTGGGCATATAATGATGCTGCATATGACCCGGAGATTCTTTTTTATCGATTGCATCATCCCACTCAAAATTGAAGCCTGCAGCCTGAAGTTTCGCGGTTAACTCTGATTTCAAAACCGCGCCTTTTCGCAGAATTGCAAGGCGGTAAATCTCTTGGTGTTTTTTTACCGAAAGCACTGTGGATTCAATTCCGATATCGCTTTGATCACCTTCAATAACAAAAACCTTATCGGAAAATTCTTCTTTTACGTGCTGAAATTTAGTTGGGCTTGTGCGGCCGAATTTATTGGCACTGGGCGCCGCCAACGGTACACCTGTGCGTTGAATGAGCTCTTGGGCTATCGGATGCTTCGGCCAACGCAGGCCAACGCTGGGAAGGCCAGCCGTGATTATGTCCGAAATATGCGCGGCTTTCGGCAAAACCAGCGTCAACGGACCGGGCCAAAAATTTTTTGCCAAAAATTCGCTAACATCATTCCATTCAGACGTGCAGCCCCGAGCCTGTTCGATTGAGGCCACGTGAACAATCAGAGGATCAAAAAAAGGGCGTTCTTTAGTTGAAAAAATTTTCTTTATGGCCACTTCAGAATCGATTTTGGCCGCAAGCCCATAAACAGTTTCAGTCGGCATTGCGACGATATCATTTTTGTTTAAGAGCTGGACTGCAATATCAATTTGCTGCTTAAGCGTCGTCATATTTGCAATCTAATGAGTTTGCTTAATTCTGTCTAATCAAATCCATGGGATTTAATTTTTTTAGCGGCCTTAGCCCCGAATAAAGAGCCGCGCCGCAAATCGGCAGCAGGATCAAGCACAAGACCACCAGATAATAGGTATCATACACAGTTAGGATATCAAAAAAGAATGTAATAATAATCCATGCGATCGCTAGGCCCAGCAGCACGCCGAATGTAATTGATGCGGTAATCAGAATCAAAAACTGCACCATAACGATCTTAAGAATTTGCGGGCCGGTTGCCCCCATGATCTGCAGCAAATTCATCTCTTGAATTCGTTCTTTGATCTGCGTATTGAGCAACACAATAAATACCAAAATTCCCACCAGCACCGCCAGCCACGCCATAAATTGCAGACCTAAAGACATTTGATCAATATATTTAAGCGAGTTTTCGATTGTTCTGGCGAGGTCAATTATCGAAACATTTTTGAACTGCGTGGCCACGCTCTTTTGAAATTCCCGAATCAGCGGTTTAGGATGGCCTGAAATTGACGTCAGAAAAATCTGCGGCGCTTCTTCAAGCACTCCGACCGGAAACAGAATGAAAAAATTGGGTTGAAAACTTGTCCAGCGAACTTGTCTCAACGAGCCGACCTGGGCCTTGAGTTCAACCCCCTGAACATCAAACGTTAATATATCCCCGACTTTTACGCCGATCCGTTCAGAGTAACGTTTTTCGATAGAGATCTGAGGCAGCTTGGCCTCTAGATTTTGACCGGATAGATACTGGCCGGAGAATTCCCCCTCAACGGTTGTTTCAGAAATCTGCAGGCGGTTGCGGTACGTCAGGTTAATGCCGCGGTTTCTGAACCGTGCCTCATCTTCGGCTTCCCGGGTTTGCAGTTCGCCAGATTGAACAACACGTTCATAATTATCTTCGTTAATTTTCAAGATCCGCGAACGGACCAGTGGGCTCAAGACTAATTCTTCATTCAGTAATTTTTTTGCCGTGGTTCGCAAGCCATCAACCTGCTCTGGCTGAATATCAAACATAAAGAGACTGGGTATCTGCGAAGAATACTCCGGCTTGATTTCGTTTATTATCGAACTTTTAACATGCGGTAACAGGCTGAGCACCAATGTTGAAAGGCTCATTGTGGTAAAGACCAGCGCGGCCGAGGCCTGCTTGCGGGTTAAACCCTTAATTGAATATCTGACAAGCCAGCCGAAGTTACCGCTGAATTTTTCAAGTCCATGCAGAATCAACCGGTTCATCACCTGAAAAAATAAGACAAGACCGATCAGCGAAGCGGTAAATATCGAAGCAATTTTCAAAGAGTTACTCTGCCAGACCGCTAGTACCCAGAACCCGACAACAACAGAAATCAACCAGACGAAATAAGACGTCTTCTTTCTGATATCGCTGGTGTTCACGTTCTGCAGTAACATTAAGGGCCGCAAATTCAGGATTTGCAGTATCTGCGGAATGATGATCATCATGGGCCCAAAAACCGCAATCGCACAGGTTACCAGCAGCGCCTTAAAACTGAATACGAGAGGCAAGGGCAGATTGAACTTTTCTATTAACAGTTGTTGCAGAAACGGCACCAGCATTTGCACAAATCCGACGCTCAACACACAGGCCACAAATGAGATCAGGAAATTCTGCAAAAAATAAACCGCAATTATCCGTTCGTCAGATAGCCCGAGTGTTTTATAAATCGCAATGGTTTTTTTCTTGCTCATAAACGTCCATTGCAACAAATAACTGCCGCACAGAAAACAAAGCCCTAGCGCAACTAGGGCAACCAGCCCCAGATAATCGGTAAAATATTTCAGCACACGGCTGGAGTCTTCGGCGCTGTCTTTCGTGGTGTTGATATTGACGACCGGGTCTTTGATCAATTTCTCTAATTCCAGTTTGACCAGCGCCAGATTTGTTTCGGGCGCAAGCTTATAACTCCAGTACTCGGAGAATGTGCTGCCCGGTTTTAAGAGGCCGGTTTTACCGAAAAATTTTTCGTGAATCAATACTCTCGGGGCAAAGCCTGTTCCGCGCAGTAATCTTGAAGGATCTTCTTTTATCGTGCCCGAATAAGTAAACTGCGCCTCACCGATATCGACGAAATCATTTAATTTCAGTTCGAGAAGCTCCTGAATTTCGGGATCAACCCAGACTCTTGGTTTATCTGAAGCCAGTTCCTGAGCTTCTGAAAATACAAATTTTCCATAAAGTGGAAAGTTGTCATCGAATACGGCAACGTTAACAAGCTTCGAATCACTTTTTGTGCGTAACATTGAAAACAAAAAATAAGTATGCGAACGCCGTTCGGCTGTAAAGGTGGCTTCCCATTCAGCTCGTTCGGCTTCAGTAAAGTTGCGCCGGGCGCTAACCGATAAATCCCCGCCCAGAATAACCTGCGCTTTTTCCGCCGATTGCTGACTTAAGCTTTGTTGAAAAACCTGAAGTAAAAAAAAGCCGATCAGACCGATCGTCAGGTTGAGTATAAGAAACAACGAAACAGACTTATACCGCGTTAATTCAAGAACCGCCATTCTGAGCAGATTTTTTAGCTTCACTCGAATCGGCCATTTTTCAGAAGATAGATCCTGTCGCAGCGTTTAGCGAGTTCAAGATCGTGTGTTACAAGTACTGTTGTGGTTTTCGTTGCCCGAACCTGATCGAAGAACAGATTCATAACTTTTTCTCCGGTTTCGCTGTCGAGATTGCCGGACGGTTCATCGGCCAGCAGCAGCCGAGGTCTGGTAATAAGGCCGCGGGCCAATGCCAACCTCTGACATTCGCCCCCGCTGAGTTCAGCGGGTTTATGTTGCGCCCGGTGACCGAGCCCCACGTCAGAAAGCGCTTTTAAAATCGTGGCATCGGTAAAAGATTTCCCGAGTATCTCGAGTGGAAGCGCAATATTTTCGAAAGCCGTCAGGTGCGATACCAGATGAAATTGTTGAAATATAAAACCGATATTTTCAGCCCGGAAGTCAGTCATGGCTTTGCGATCAAGATTCTTAAGAGACTTGCCGTTAATCTGAATGTCGCCTTCATCAAAATAATCGAGGCCGGCCACGAGGCTTAAAAAGGTGGATTTACCGCTACCCGAAGCACCTACAACGGCCACAACGCCTGAATCGGGCACTTGCATGTTCAGCTGATTGAGAATAATCAGTGTTTCATTCCCCTGCTGAAAGGACTTTTTCAGATTTACAATTTTAAGACTCATTTTTTGGGCTCACTGTCTTTTAAATTTTTTATAAGAAAATTATAAATTTTGTCGGCAATAATTTTATGGCCTTTTTCATTCGGGTGGATTCCGTCTGCCTGATTGAGGTCCGAAACGCCAGCCACCTGATCCAGCAGAAACGGTGCCAAAGCCACGTTGTACTTTTTAGCGAGCCGCGGAAAAATGGCTGCAAATCTTTTTGAATAATCTTTTCCATAGTTAGGCGGCACATGCAATTGGCCAAGAATTATTTTTATTTTTTCCTGCTTCGCCCACTTGAGTGCTTCAGCCAGATTTTTTTCAGTTTCTTCGACTTTCAGACCGCGTAGACCATCGTTACTGCCCATGAGAATAAAAACCACATCCGGGTGGTCCTTTGCGAGCCACTTCAGCCGGCTTAGTGTGGAAGCACTTGTTGAACCGCTCGAACCCGAAGCATGCATGATCCAAGCGGAATTTAAGGATTTGAATTTTTGTTGAATGAGTTGTGGAAAAGCCCTGTCCTGTGCGACGCCGTAACCCTCGGTCAAGGAATCACCGAGAAAAACTAATTTGGCGGCGAACACTGATTGAGTGGATAAGAAAAAAAAGAATGTTCCAAAAAAAAAGATCCTAAGCATGACTTAGGATCTTAATAGATTTTATTTTAATGTTTAAACGTTATTTTAAAAAATAACCGGCTAAACTCAAACTAGTAGCGATTTCCGCCGCCGCCACTGCCGCCGTCACGACTTCCGCCGCGAGGTCCACCACGACTTCCGCCGCCACCAGCAAATCCGCCACCACCCTCACGACGCGGGCCACGAGGTTTATCTTCTTGAGGTTTAGCTTCAGAAACTCGTACCGGTCGACCACCGATTGTTTGGCCATTCATTTTATCTACCGCTTCGTCTGCCATTGCATCGTCTTCGATTTCAACGAAACCGAAACCTTTACTTCGTCCGGTCATACGATCCATAACCACGCGCGCTGATGCTACAGTTCCGAAAGATGTGAAAGCTTGCATAAGCTCATCATCAGTTACAGTGAATGCTAAATTCCCTACGTACAGTTTTTTTGCCATTTCGTTCCTCCGAAGGCTTTTTTAGTTTAGAACCCCGGAGCAAGAAAGAAATAACTTACCTTACAAAAAACGGGATCTGATAAATAGGCTAAAATGGCCTAAATGATCAGACAAGTAATTGTCATAAAGCTAGCCAAAGATCAAGAAAGTGACATCAGTGGTGATGCGCGTGTCCGTGTAAACCGTGGGCGTGGCCATGCTGCATTTCTTCGTCAGTCGCCTGCCGAATAAGCACAATTTCCACATCGAAATTGAGGTCAACCCCGGCCAGTGGGTGATTGCCGTCCAGCGTGATGTGGGTTTCGCCGATCTTGGCTACTTTCACGACTTTAACCTGCTTTTCGAGCTGTAATTGCAAATGCGAACCCAGCTCAAGTTTAATATGAGCCAGCTCTTCTTTCGCGACTTCCATAATCATTTCAGTCTTGAATTCTCCGTAAGCATCTTTGGCAGCCAAACATACATTCTGCTTGTCACCTTCATTCATTTTAACAATAACGGCTTCAAGCGCCGGCAGGATCTGTTGCATGCCTTCCATGAAAGGCATGGGCTGACTGGGCTCAGATTTATCAAGAAGATCACCTTGAGCATTTTTTAGAACATAATTGAATGCGATAACGCGGGTTTGTAACATGGTAAATCCTTATCAAAAAGCAGTTAAGGGCTCATGTTTATCAAAAAAAATCAGTGTAAATCAAGAACAAAAGCTTCATCATTTAGCTTATGGCAACTTTGGCAAAACGTAAACGTTGGGTTATTAAAGCAGGAAGCAATATGGTGTGCTCCGGAGGTCCTCTCTTACTTAGGTCATGGTCCATGCAGATTCAGCGACTTAAGCGTGATTTCAATATTGACGTCATCTGGGTGACTTCTGGCGCTATTGCTTCTGCCCGCGAACGACTTAACAACAATCTAAATAAAAAAAAATCTTTGCGGCTGAATGAAAAGCAAGCGCTCTCGGCCATCGGACAGCCAATGGTGATGGATATTTACAACATGGCTCTGCAGGCCGAAGGCCTCAGGGGTGCTCAGATTTTACTGACCTACGATGATCTCTCCAATCTGAAAAGGCGGAGTAATTTAAAAAACACTCTGGAAACACTTTTAAATTGGGATGTGATTCCAATTTTAAACGAAAATGACACCGTCGCCACCGACGAAATTAAATTCGGCGATAATGATTCATTATCCGCCCGTGTGGCGACACATCTGAAGGCCGACCGGCTTGTTATCTTAACCGATGTTCTGGGGCTTTATAGCGCCGACCCCAATAAAAATCCCGAAGCCAAATTAATTTCTGAGCTTTCTCGAATCACAAAAAAAGACCTGCAGAAATCCGGCCTTCGCAGCGGCGGCAGCCGCGGCACCGGCGGAATGTATTCAAAATTGCTGGCGGCGCAGCTGGCCTCTAAAAACGGCATCGAAACTTTTCTGGTAAAGGGCGATCTCCCCTCGGTACTTTTAGATCTGGCAAAGGGCATAAATCATGGTACTCGAATCAAGGCTTAAAAAAACCAGCGCAGCGGCACGCAAGCTTAGACTGACTTCAATTGAAACGCGCAATCAGGTTTTAAGAAATGCCGCCGATCTTTTAATTTCACAACAGAACCGGATTCTAAAAGCCAATCTCAGAGATTTAAAACTGCTTCCAACAAACACGACTGCTGCATTTAAGGATCGCCTGTTGCTTGATGCCGCGCGGATAGAACACATGGCCAACAGCTTAAAACAGGTTGCCGACCTGCCTGATCCGCTGACGGCTGAATCGGCTGCGCAAATTCTTAAAAACGGTCTAATTTTGAAAAAAATCCGCGCGCCGTTGGGCGTAATTTTTATGATCTTTGAATCGCGCCCGAATGTTGCCATTGAAGCCTTTTCTATGGGATTCAAATCGGGAAATGTCATGATTTTACGAGGTGGCAGCGAAAGCCGGCACACCACTTCAGTACTTTATAATATTTTAAAAAAATTACTGCAGAAAGCGGGGCTGCCCGCCGAAATTTTATGGGGCATTACCGACCCAGACCGCAAAATCGTAAGTCAGCTGCTGAAACAAAAAAAATATATTGATGTGGTGGTTCCCCGCGGCGGCGAAAAGCTGATTGATTTTGTAGTTAAAAACTCTCAAATTCCCATTATTAAAAATGATCGCGGACTCTGTCATGTGTATGTTCACAGTGACGCTGATATTGAAATGACAATTAAAATTCTCGTCAATGCAAAAACCCAGCGCCCAGCCGTTTGTAATTCGATGGAAACAATTCTGGTTCACAGCAAGGTTGCCGAAATACTTTTGCCCCGGGTTTATGAGGCAATGGCTGCCTATCAGGTAAAATGGTTTGTTGATCCTAAAGCGCGCCGAATTTTAAAAAATAAGATCGTAAAAATTGCGGCAGAAAAAAACTGGCAAACGGAATATCTAGATTTGATCGTCAATTGCAAAGTTGTTGATTCTCTTGATGAAGCCATCGCGCACATCGACCGGTACGGCAGCCGGCATTCCGAAAGTATTATTACAACCTCCGAAAGTTCGGCCAGAAAATTTCAGAACGAAATCGATGCGGCCGTTGTCTATTGGAATGCTTCGACCCGCTTTACTGACGGCTATGAATTTGGCTTGGGAGGCGAGTTAGGAATCAGCACGCAGAAACTTCACGTCAGAGGGCCGGTAGGATTAATTGCTTTAACCAGCGAGCGTTGGATTGTGGACGGCACCGGTCAAACTCGTTAATCGGTATTTTGTTAAAAGAAGAAATCTCCCCCAGATTCAGGCTTTTAAAAATGTAGACGACTTGCGGCCTAGCTGCGGAGCACCCCGTTCGGCATGAAGTTTTTCCCGTATTTTTCCACCGCTGTAAGTTCCTGCGAATAGTTTTCCGAGTACGCAAAAATCAAAAGATCCGGCAGCAAGCGGAATTATCCCCAGAAGTGCCAGCAGGTTACCAGCGGGTGTTGCAGCCCGGGTTCCCCCGATAATTATTGCAAGACCGACAAAAACTCTGAGCCAGCGCCCGGCCGTGCTGGCAATGAATCCGACAAAACCTGGTACCTTTATTTGCTTCTCCATTTTACCCTCCCTAATGAAAGTCGTTTCGTGTAATTTAGCCCCATCGAATTCGTAATTCCAGATGATCACAAATCCGAATATACACAGAACAAGCATTTGCAAGAATGTGTCCCGCCTGAAATACACCTGCTTAAGACATTAAGAAAAAAATGGACTCTTACTGAGGCACGACCTGCCAGATTTCGCCTCCGTCAGTTGCGATATACAGATTACCGTCTGGCCCCTGCACCAGCGAACGGAAACGGGCTTCCTTCATCGGAACATCACCAGCATTAAGCAAAGCGCCCTCGGGGTTCAGTTGCATCACCACCAACCGGTTAGCGCCCATAATTCCTAAGAGCAGGCGCCCATCCCAGTCTTTCCATTTAGCGCCGCTTAAGAAAGTCAGCGGTCCTGTACCTTCGGAATTTCCTTCGTTCGTCCATATCGGTTTTACGGCATTCGGAAATTTTTTCAGATCAGTCATCGGTGTTGGCAAACCGTCGGACCTATTCGAAATGTAGCCGCAATAGTTGTCAGCGCACTTAACACCCGCACCAGGAACAGGATCCCAACCGTAATTGCCGCCGGCCACCAGCTTGTTAACTTCGTCAGTATGCCCCGGCCCGTGTTCAGCCGCAAAAATCTGCTGCGTTCCCGGCCGAAATGCAATGCCCTGAACATTGCGATGCCCATAGGTAAAAACTCGGGTGTCGCTTCCCGAAGCGGCATCGCCATTTCGATCTACTCTTAAAGTTTTGCCACCGAGCTTTTTTAAATCCTGCGGTAAGGAACCATTATGATTATCTCCGGTCGTCACATATAAAAATCCATCTGGCCCGAAGCGAATCCGGCCGCCACTGTGCGAACCTGCACCGCCCCAACTGTTACCGGCATTCTTGTACGCAATATCCGAAATAATATCTAAGCGGCTGCTGACCGCAGAAAATGCCGCATTAACAACAAGTCTTACAACGCGGTTGGTTCGCGGGTTCGTGCTGATATTCGAAGCCATGTAGACATATACAAATCGATTTGTTGCAAAATCCGGATCTATCGCCACGCCGTTCATTCCGGATTGTCCCTGACAGAACAGATCGCTTGCCACTAATGCCGAACCGGCGGTGCCGAATAAGCGAATGACTGTGCCATCGGGTTTTCTTACCGATAAACCGCGGCATTTTTCAGTAAAAAATAAATGTTGATCAGGAGTGAATGCCAGATCCCACGGATTGCTGAGATTGGTCATGAAATCTGTACGCTTGAGATTTGGAGGGGCTGCGAAAGAAAGTGAATTGGAAAGAAAAAGAACCAGAATTAAAAACACAAAACCCCCGGCGGAAAATATATTAGCAGTACGCTAGCTATATTTTCTGCCGGGGGCAAGGAATCGCAATTCTTATGTTCCGCAACGGTCAAAACTGACCGCTTCGGTGTCGCTGCCTTCGGTGTAGGTGGCAGTACCGCAGCCTGTGATAGTAAGCGTTGTGGTTTTGCCGTCCGAACATGAACCTGACCAGCTTCCTTGTGTTGGGCAGTTGCAAGTTCCACTGGCCCAAGTCACACCTGTAGGAACGTAGTTACAGACGACTGAAGTTAAATTATTTGTAACATTCAGTGATCCGCCGCTCATTATTCGGCTTGTTCGCGAAGTACCGGCTACGCTGATGTCGCCCGAGGTTGCGGTTGTCTGGTTGAATAAAACTGTTGAACCGATTGCAAAAATTCGGTTGATGCCATCGCTGCTGAGATTAAATACTTTGCTTGCACCGGTGCCGGATGCCCAAGTAATTCTTTGTCCAATACCGCCACTGCTTGCTTTCGCTACTGTCAAAGTAGCTGAACGTCTTCCGCTAATTGTAAAATTCGGTACTCGTGTTATACTTTCGCTTGGCACCGTAACCGCGCAGGCTGCTCCACTCCAGGTTAAAGTTACGTCACCACTGAATGTTGCGCTGCCAATAGTGCAACCGTTGTAGCTACGTACAATTGAATTGCCGCTACATCCAGTAAACCCAGCGCCCGCACAAGATGCAGCCTGAGCTTGCGGTAAAAATAATTTTGCAATCATATTTTCATTCATCTCATCAGGTGCAAATCGATTAAATGATTGGCGTACCGAATTCTGCATTCGTTCGGTATCTTTCATTGAAGCAATGCTGCCCGTGCTACCGCCCGTTTCATCCACCGAGGCCATGACATCCCCGATCTGCTGTGCGGTTTCCTGAATATCCGTCGTGGTGGTGACTTCTGCCTTCTTACATCCGAAAAACATTAGAGATGCTATTAAAAATAAAATTGGTAATTTCACTTTTGCTCCTTAGGGTTTGGTTTTAATTGCTTCATTTCCATA
>JANPPN010000040.1:0-7701 GCA_031428535.1 Bdellovibrio sp.
CGAATTTTAGGTCGTACCCCACTGCATGACATTATCGATCCGAACACCAATACAGTTTTAGTCAAAGCGAATTCAGAAATGGATGAAGCAATGGTTAAGAAAATTGACGACTTGGGAATCGAAAAAGTTACCATTCGTTCAGCCCTGATTTGTGAAGCCACTCGCGGAGTTTGTGTTAAGTGTTATGGTCGTGATTTGGCCCGAGGAGCAACAGTCAACTTAGGTGAGACTGTCGGTATTATCGCGGCGCAGTCAATCGGTGAGCCGGGTACACAGTTAACGATGAGAACATTCCACTTGGGCGGAGCGGCTTCCCGATCGGTTGAACAATCAGTTCATACAACACGTTACGACGGCGTTATTAAATTGTTAAATGTTCAATCCGTCAGAAATCGTAACGGCAAATTAACGGTTATGAATCGAAATGGACAAGCTTTAATAATTGATGAATCCGGCCGTGAGCGTGAAAATTTCAAATTAGTGTACGGAGCAATTTTAAACTTTGCTGATGGCGAAAAAGCATCAAAGGGTGCCACTGTTGCTGAATGGGATCCGTATTCCAATCCAATTATTTCAGAGGTATCTGCGAAGGTTAACTTCCAGGATATCGTTGAAGGTGTGACAATGGTTGAGCAGGTCGATGCTGTGACCGGATTTACAACTAAAGTAATTGTTGAATCTAAATCTTCTGATAACAAACCGACACTTTTAATGGTGGATGCAAACTCGAAGGTATTAAATTTACCAGGTCGTGAAATTCCGGCCCGTTATATGGTTCCGGTGGGTGCACAGTTGCTGGTTGTCGATGGTCAGGATATTCACGCCGGTGATGTGGTCGCAAAGATGCATCGTGAAACTTCTAAAACAAAAGATATTACAGGTGGTTTACCTCGCGTTGCTGAATTGTTTGAAGCTCGTAAACCTAAAGAAGCTGCCATCATTTCTGAAATTGACGGCTATGTCACATTCGGAAAAGACGTTAAAGGTAAGCAACGGGTAATTGTAACTCCTGAAATTGGAGAACAACGTGAGTATTTAATTCCAAAAGGTAAGCACGTTGCAGTTCGTGAGGGTGAGTTTGTTAGAGCCGGAGAGGCTTTGATGGATGGTCCGACGAATCCACATGACGTTCTTGCGGTTCTGGGTTCAATAGCTTTGGCTGCATATATGGTTAACGAAGTGCAGGAAGTCTACCGCTTACAAGGTGTTGGTATTAACGATAAGCACGTTGAGGTTATTGTTAGACAAATGCTACGTAAGGTTGAAGTTATCGATGGTGGCGATACCCGCTTCTTGTCTGGTGAGCAGGCTGAACGTACGACCTTTGAAAAAGAGAACGCACGCGTATTGAAAGAGGGCGGACAGATCGCTACATCTAAGGCTCTCCTTTTAGGTATCACAAAGGTGTCTTTAAGTACTGAAAGCTGGATTTCAGCCGCTTCATTCCAGGAAACCACAAAGGTTTTGACTGAAGCAGCGATTAATTCAAAAACAGACCATTTGCGTGGACTTAAAGAAAATATTATTATGGGTCGCCTGATCCCAGCGGGAACGGGTCTGACGTCTTATAAACGTTGGAAAGTCGTTGTCACTGAAGATGAAGAAATGGAATCAGCTGCTTTGCCAATGGGTGGCTAGTTGCTAAATAAGTAAACATGAGGGTCATAATTTTTTAGACCCTCACGGTTTGACAAAAAAACTTGACGATACTTGGTGTTATCGTTACTTTGTCGAACTGTTTAAGTATTCTCAGGAATATTTAATTTTGAATAAAAAGGGGAATACGTGCCTACAATTAACCAGTTAATCAAGAAAGAGCGAAGCGTTCAAAAGAACCAGACTAAGTCGCCAGCTCTTGATAAATGTCCGCAAAAACGTGGTGTTTGCACTCGCGTTTATACGACGACTCCTAAGAAGCCAAACTCGGCTTTAAGGAAAGTTGCGAAAGTTCGATTATCTAATGGATTTGAAGTAATTTCTTATATTCCTGGTGTTGGACACAATCTCCAAGAGCATAGCGTTGTTATGATTCGCGGTGGTCGTGTGAAAGATTTACCAGGTGTTCGTTACCACATCATCCGTGGAACCCTTGATTTACAAGGTGTTAATGGACGTTTAAGAAGCCGTTCTAAATACGGTGCTAAAAAACCTAAAAAATAATTACTGAGGATTCAATATGTCACGTCGTAGTCGCACATTTAAGAGAGAAGTTATACCAGATCCAGTTTTCAAGGATATCGTTATAGCTAAATTTATTAACAAAATCATGGAGCGTGGACAGAAAAGTACAGCTCAGAAACTTTTTTACGGAGCTTTAGATGAGCTTAACGGAAAAGTTCCTGGCGAAGAATCTGTAAACGTTATGAAAAAGGCTCTTGAAAACGTTAAGCCTTCAATCGAAGTTCGTTCACGTCGAGTGGGCGGAGCAACTTACCAAGTTCCGGTTGATGTACGACCTACACGTCGTATGACACTTGCTATGAGATGGTTAGTTGAGTATTCACGTGCCCGTGGCGAAAAGGACTTCTCTAAGCGTTTAGCCGGAGAATTACTTGATGCTTACAACAATCGTGGTAACTCAATTAAGAAAAAAGAAGATGTGCATAAAATGGCTGAATCGAATAAGGCTTTTGCTCATTACAACTGGTAATTAAGAACATAAATGTCAGCCACCTCTGTTAAAACTGAAGCTGATCTCAAATTTACACGAAATATCGGCATCATGGCTCACATCGATGCCGGTAAGACTACCACGACCGAACGAATTCTATTCTACACCGGAAAAAGTCATAAAATCGGGGAAGTTCATGATGGCGCTGCCACTATGGACTGGATGCCGCAAGAGCAAGAGCGTGGAATTACAATTACGTCTGCCGCTACTACGGCCTTCTGGAAAAACTATAGATTTAATATAATTGATACCCCCGGGCATGTCGATTTCACAATCGAAGTTGAAAGATCTCTTCGTGTTTTAGATGGCGCGATTGCCGTCTTTGATGCTGTCAATGGGGTTGAACCTCAATCTGAAACTGTCTGGCGCCAAGCGAATAAATACAAAGTTCCGCGTATTTGCTTTATCAATAAAATGGACCGAGTCGGATCTGATTTTGAAATGAGTGTCGGTACAATCCGCGAAAAGTTGGATGCTCTTCCGATAAAGTTGCAAATCCCAATCGGCGCTGAAGATCAATTTTTGGGTGTGGTCGATTTATTGACCAAGAAAGCCTATACCTGGAAAGGTGCGACTGATCATAATTTTGCCGAAAGCGAAGTTCCGGCCGAAATGCTGGAGCATGTAAACAGTGAAAGCGCCAATACCTTAGAAAAAATTTGTGAATTAGACGATGCTTTAACTGAAAAATTTTTGAATGGCGAAACACCAAGTCTAGATGAATTGAAAGCCGCTCTTAGGAAAGCCACCCTAGAACTCAAAGTCTTTCCGGTTTTTTGCGGAGCCGCGTTTAAAAATAAGGGCATTCAGCAGTTGCTTGATGCCGTCATTGATTACTTACCGTCCCCTCTGGATAAGCCTATTGTCACCGGCATGAACCCAATGAAGCCTGAGCTGACTGTTGAGTGCAAAACCAGATTCGATGAGCCGGCGGCGGCTATCGCGTTCAAGCTGGCAAGCGATCCTTTTGCCGGATCATTAACTTATGTAAGGGTTTATTCCGGCGTGCTTAAGCTCGGTGAACAGGTTTTTAACCCGCGAACTGAAAAAAAAGAACGGGTCCAAAAAATTGTGAAGATGCATGCCAATTCACGCGAGGAAGTCGCGGAACTTAAAGCCGGCGACATCGGGGCGATTATCGGACTTAAATTCACTTCCACTGGAGACACCCTCTGTGACACGCACCGGATGGTGGTTTTTGAGTCGATGATTTTTCCAGAGCCGGTCATTTCTGTCGTTGTTGAGGCCAAATCTTCAGCCGATCAGGAAAAGATGCTGGAAGGCCTTCAGCGCCTGGAAAAAGAAGATCCTTCCTGCAGGTTGCGAACGGACGTTGAGACCGGACAGATATTGCTATCTGGAATGGGCGAACTTCACTTGGATATTCTGGTGGATCGTCTTTTAAGAGAGTATAAAGTTCAGGCCAATGTTGGACGCCCGCAGGTGGCTTATAGAGAGTCGATTTCGGCCAAAACCTCGGCAGACTACACTTTTGATAAACAGCTTGGTGCCGAAGAAAAATACGCGCAAGTCAGAGTTGAAATCGAACCTATTGCGGCCTCTGAAGGCGTTAAATTTGTTTCCAATGTTCAGCCCAGTAAGGAAGTTCAGCCAAATTGGATAAAAGCCTGCGAAAATGGCCTTCGAGAGGCCTCGGAGGTTGGACCAATAGCCAGTTATTCAATGGTCGGTCTTAAGATAAACATAAAATCAATTATCGGAAAGCCGCAAATTACGGATGAAATCGCATGTAAAGCTGCTGGCTCACTGGCTTTTAGAGAAGCGATCAAAAAAGTAGACAGCGTTTTACTTGAGCCAATGTTCAAGCTTGAGGTTACATGTCCTGATGATTTTATAGGCAATGTTGTTGGAGATTTGAATTCCCGCCGTGGTAAGGTCCTTAATATGATGTCGAAGCCCGGTCAGGGGCAAGTTGTTATGGCCGAAGTTCCACTTGCGCAGCTTTTTGGTTATGCAACGGATGTCAGAAGTCTTTCGCAAGGTCGGGCTTTCTTCAGTATGGAATTCCTCGAGTATGCGCCCGTTCCCCCAAAGGTAAGAGCTGAGATTTTGCACAAACTCGGCCGGTAATCCTCTCTTTGAAACCAGAAAAATATTATTAACTACCCCCTTGACTTTGAGTCTCGATTCTAACATATTCTCCTTTCTTGTTAACGCTACGGAAACCTCCATATTCAAAGCAGTCATGCTCTGTGGGTAAAGGTTTTGGCGGGCAGAATTAGGAAAAGAGAGTTATGCAAAGTCAAAAAATACGTATCAGGCTAAAAGCCTTTGATCATAAATTACTTGATCAATCGACTAAAGAAATCGTTGAAACTGCGAGACGTACTGGCGCGAAAGTAGCCGGACCAATCCCTCTTCCAACTCGGATTAATCGCTTCACAGTATTGAGATCTCCGCACGTAGATAAAAAATCTCGTGAGCAGTTTGAGATCCGTACTCACAAACGAATGCTCGATATTTTAGAGCCGACACAACAAACCATAGATCAGTTGATGAAACTTGATTTATCTGCGGGCGTTGATGTTGAAATTAAACTTTCTGCGAAATAAGAAGGAGTAGAAAATGAGCGAAACACAAAACTCAGAAACTCAAGCTACTTCTGCTGATGGCATCAAGCTTAACGGTTTGTATGCATTCAAAGAAGGAATGGCTACGGTTTATAACGATAAAGGCGAAGCAGTTCCAGTAACTGTTTTACGTTATGAGACCTGGAAAGTTTCTCAGATCAAAACTCAGGAAAAAGATGGATACACAGCTGTACAATTGGCTGCTGTTCCAAAAAAATCAAAAAATTCATCTTCAGCGGAAACCAATCATCTTAAAGCTGCAGGTTTTGAATCAGGAGCGCAATACGTAAAAGAATTACGCACTGATAAGTTACCTGACGGTTTAAAGCTTGGTGACTCTTTATCTATCGATACTCTTGTAAAGGGCGATGTAGTTAAAATTACTTCGACTTCAAAAGGTCATGGATTTCAAGGTTCAGTTCGTCGCTGGAATTTTGCCGGTGGACCTGCAACTCATGGATCTAAGTTTCACAGACGCCCGGGCTCATCTGGTAACAGAACATGGCCGGGTCGTGTAATGCCAGGTAAAAAATTTCCAGGTCACTGGGGTGATGAAACAATCACAGTTAAAAATGTTGTGGTTGTGGACGTTATTGCTAGCGAAGGTGTTGTTTTGGTAAAGGGACCAGTTCCCGGCAGCAAAAACACCCTTGTTAAGCTGGTGAAGGGGTAATCATGGCTACAGTTAATGTAATAAATTGGAAAAAAGAAAAAGTTGGTTCTGTTGATTTAGCAGCCGATGTTTTTGAAGTTGAAGTTCGAAATGACCTCTTGCATTCAGTTGTAAGATGGCAGTTGGCATCTCGCCGCGCCGGAACTCACATGACCAAAACCAAAGGTCTTGTAAGCGGTGGTGGTAAGAAGCCTTTCAAGCAAAAAGGAACAGGTAATGCACGTCAGGGTTCAACCCGATCTCCATTGATGCCAGGTGGTGGTACAATGTTCGGGCCTACGCCTCGTAATTACTCGTATGTTTTACCTAAGAAAATGCGAAAAATCGGCCTTTCTATGGCGCTTTCTCATTTATTCAAAGAAGGAAAAATATTCGTAGTTGATAGCATGGCTTCTGAAGGTAAAACTGCAGAGCTCAATAAGCGCCTGAAAAACTTCGGCATTAAAAAAGCAGTTTTAGTGGATGACGTATCGGATGAAAAATTCTTGATGGCGACACGAAACTTACAAAATTTCAAATACTTCCCGGTAGCGGGTCTGAATGTTTTTGATCTATTAAAGTTCGACGCGGCAGTTATCACTAAAAAATCTATTAACAAAATTATCGAGCGTTGCTCGTTAGAAAGCTAATTGGAGAAATAAGATGATACAAATAATAAAATCTCCATTAATTACTGAAAAAAACACAGCTTTGTCTGAAGCAGGAACTTACGTATTCGAAGTACATATCGAAGCGACTAAGCCTGAAATAAAAAAGGCTGTTGAAACTGGCTTTTCTGTAAAAGTTCAAAATGTGCGAACTTCAGTTTGTCGTAATGACATGAAGTACAACAAATTCGGACTTTCTAAGATTCGTAGATGGAAAAAAGCTTATATTAAGCTTGCTGCGGGCCAAAAAATCTCTTTATTTGAGGGAGCTTAATCATGGGTTTAAAAATATACAGCCCGAGATCACATGCTAGCCGCGGAAGAATCGGTTTTGACTTTGCTGAGATTACTAAAACTACTCCGGAAAAATCTTTAACTGTTCCTCTTAAGAAAAAATCTGCCCGTAACAATCACGGTCAGATTACTATTCGTCATCAAGGTGGAGCTCATAAACGTCGTTACCGTTTAGTTGACTTCAAACGAACTAAATTAGAAGTACCGGCAGTTGTTTTTTCAATTGAGTACGATCCAAATCGGACTTGTCGAATTGCGCTTGTTCACTACAAAGACGGTGAAAAAGCCTACATTCTTGCGCCAGTCGGTTTAAATGTTGGGGACACAGTTGTTTCCAGCGATAAAGCCGATATCAAGCCGGGTAACTGTATGTCGCTTTCTGCTATGCCAGTTGGTGCAATTATTCACAACGTTGAGATGAGACCCGGTAAAGGTGGTCAAATCTGTCGTGGTGCCGGTGCCTCTGCAACTTTAGCAGGTAAGGGTGAACAGTATTGCCAGGTTCGATTGCCATCTGGCGAATTGAAACAGATTTTATCAACTTGTAAGGCTTCAATCGGTCAAGTCGGTAACACTGATAATGAAAATATTAAGCTTGGTAAAGCGGGTGCTTCTCGTCATAGAGGTATACGTCCAAGTGTTCGTGGTATGCATATGAACCCAGTAGATCATCCACTCGGGGGCGGTGAAGGAGTTGGTAAGGGTCATCACCCGGTTACTCCTTGGGGTAAGCCGTGTAAGGGTTTCAAAACTCGTCATAACAAACGAACAAACTCTTCAATTATTAAACGTCGTAAATAGGAGACAGTGTGGCACGTTCGATTA